>NZ_JBHJUV010000002.1:332117-410140 GCF_042268025.1 Streptomyces sp. NPDC056161 | reverse complement strand
CCACCCCGGCCCCGGGTCGCCCCCCGGCCGGAGGCCGACCGGCGCCATGCAGAGACGGATGATGGATCGGCTCGGGATCGGTGGCGGATGCCGACCGGAAGGCCCATAGCCGGGCGAGGGCCGCCGGTGCACAGGTGGGGCGCCTCAACGTCCGCCGCCGCCGTGACGACAACGCGGGCCGAGAAATTGACACCTGAGAGCGCAGCCAGCGGGATGGCCTGCGCGGCAACGGGCACTCGGCAGGGCAAAAGCAAGCCACCAGTGCGAGGAAGAGAGGCCAGGTCATGGTTGAGCACAGATCGTCCTCGATGCTTACCGCGCCCCTGCGGACGGCAGCCTCAGCGGTACGAAGCGTGCCCGGCGCCGGGACAGTGTCCAGGGCAGGCCAGGACATACTGGACAAGATCGGAGTGGTGTCGCCCCGCGGGCGAAGACTGGCGGTCTACACCGGGGCCGGGGTGCTCGCGGTGGCCGGAGTGGTCGAATGGCCCGTCGCCGTCACAGGCGCAGCCGTGGCCTGGCTCACCCAGCCCCGACCACAGTCTCATGCAGAAACCAATGGACCAGGTTTGCCTTCGTCGGCAAGTGGTGGGTCATCCGCGGGCGCACTCGAAGCCGCCGGAAAGCAGCCGCCCACTGAAGCGGGGCGTTCCGAGTCGCCGGAGCGGGACGGCACATACGGTCCCGGGCGCGCCACCGCCCTCAGACCTGTCAACACGGTGGTACCGCCTGGTCGTACCACCCTCTGAGCATCGTCCGCCGAGGAGGACCGGGAGAAGTCCTCCCCGTGCTCCACCCCTCCTGGAGATGGCCGCAACGGATACTCGGAGCCCGTTGCGGTTCACCAGCCCGTTTCGGCGCCCTTACGACGTCTGAATCCGGGCCGGCGGCCTCGGCCCCGCCCTGTGAGGGCGGCGGCAGTGAACGCAGGCCCTCCACGATCACCGGACCGGAGAAGGATCATGGAATACAAAGCACTGAGCATCTACCTCAATGATCACCTCGCCGGTGCCACCTTCGGGGAGGATCTGGCGTGGCGCATGGCACGGGAGCACAAGTCCTCGGCCACGGGAGGTGACTTCAGGCACTTGGCCGAGGACGTCTCCCAGGACCGGCTGAGCCTGCTTGCGCTGATGCAGTCGCTGCACGTGCCGCCGAGACGACACAAGGTGTACGGCGGGTGGGCCGCGGAGAAGATCTCCCGGCTGAAGCCAAACGGCCGTTTCTGGCGGCGCTCCGGACTAAGTAACTTGATCGAGCTGGAGACCTTGCGCATGGGCATACAGGGAAAGCAACAGTTGTGGCAGGCCCTGCTCCCGGTGGCCGGAGGGCTGAACGAAGCGCGGCTGCACCGGCTCCTTGACCGGGCGACGGCGCAGATGAAGACAGTGGACGCGTTGCACGGCACCGCGGCGCAGGAGGTGTTGGCCGGCCGCGGTGGCTGATGTCACCGGACGCTCTACAGCGCCACCCGCCCGCCGTTTCGCACGTGGCGCGCGGACAGCGGCGGGCGGCCCGCCTGCCCTTGCGGCTCAGGACACCAGCCAACTGCGCAGCAGGCCCCGAACGACCGGCATCACCCCCATTACCTCCGCCGCGCATCCTGGAGGACACGATTGCGGTCCGCTTCGTCCCGGACGAGCAACGACAGCAGTGCGGCGACGGTCAAGCCCGCTTCGGCCGGATGTCGAAGGACCTTGCTCGAATCGACCAGGTAGACGTTTCCGCGCCCCTTCCGGCTGTGCGAGAGATAGCCGTCCTCCTCCAGATCGGAGATGATTTTTTGCACAGCGCGTTCCGTGAGTCGGCAATGCAGGGCGATGTCGCGGATGCGCACGTTGCGTTTGTCGGCGATAACAGCCAGCACTCGGGCGTGATTGGTCACGAACGTCCAACCGTAGTGCGACTCAGACGCTCCATCCATAACGCAACCTTATGTTCGTGAATTCATGTTTCCAAAAGAGCGAACTTCGTTTCGTGTAACTCTTGACGTACGGCCTGTGGACAAGGTCAGCTTGAAGTGACAACTGACGGGTTCCACGCAGAGGGGCAATCATGCCGGAACCTGTGCACGAGAAGCGGTCCACAGTTCGGGTCGACATGACCCGCGCAGACCTGCATCGCACGCCACCGCACGACCCGGTCATCGAGCCCCGCGCGGAGGGCGAACGCATGCTCGTCACGGTGAGCGGCGACCTCACCCTTAACTCCTGCCGATACCTCCAGCACGCGCTGACCGGCGCGCTGAACAGTTCGGCCACCCGCGTCGAACTCGACCTCTCCGAGGTGGACCGCTGCGACTGCTCCACGCTGAATATCCTGCTCAATGCCCGCCACGATGCGCAGTCACGGGACAAGTCGATCACAATCGTCGCCGTCGGCCCCGCCATCGAACGGGTTCTGGCTCTCACCGACACCCGCGCTCTCTTCTGCCGCCGGCCGACTGCCGAAATAGACGTCTCGGTTCCGTCGACAAGCCGCCCGCGGCCGAAGACCGTCGACGAAGACCTGCGCGTCGAGGTGGTACAGCTGCGGCGTGCCCTGCAGACCCGGCCCGCCATCGACCTGGCCCGCGGCATCCTCATGGCCTCTTTCGCCCTGAGCGCCGACGAAGCCTGGCAAGTGCTGCTCGACGCCTCCCAGAACACGAACACGAAGCTGCATCGTGTGGCCGGCGAGGTGGTGACCACGGTGGGCGGTGCCACCCTGGCTGGGCCCCTGCAACGGCACCTGATGACGGCGGTCGCAAGGGTGTGCACCGAGTCGCATGCCATGCCGCGGGGACACCGGTCTCCCGTCCGACGCGCTAAGCATCGGTGACGCGTCGTCCGCTCGCCGCACAGCTGACCGGCCGCCACGCTGAGACAGCCGTTCCGACCGGAGCACGGCGTCGGCGCGGGCCGCCGGCCTCACGCCACAGGCCCAGCCGTCGCCAGCAGGTCTGCCCGGAAAAGGATCACAGCGCCAGCGGCAGCAGTTGCCAGCTGACGTCGTTGTAGAGCACGTACAGGATGCCCTGCATGCACAGCCGGTCAACCACCGGCTTCGGGCCGGGGCCTTCCGGGGCCAGAGCGGCAACAACGGCTCGATCAGCGCCCACAGTTCATCCTCCACGATCCACGTCCGGTTCCCCACGCCTCACGAACGGCGAAATCGTCGTACTGGTCACGCCCGGGGTCTTTGAGAAGTCTCCAGGTGGGCGGTTCGCCTGCAGAGTCTGGTATGTGACGTCTTGTCACCATCTGTCGGCAGGTCCCCAGGGCACAGAACAGGCATGGCCGCTGGTAATCATGTGGGTGCCGAGTCCGTATGAGCACCGAGCGAGTCCATGCCTGCGCGCCCACATCCCCGCGACGCCGTCCGCCCCTCGGCCTGGAGGGCCTGCCAGCCCGCCACCGCCCGGCTACCCAGGTGGCCCTTGAGGGTGCCGGTTTCACCGGCCGTGACCTGTGGCGTTACATGCGCGCGGACCTCCCGATCGCCGGCCTGCCGCACGTCGCGCACTACACCGTCACCGACTGCGAGGACCCGCCGGGCAAGCGCCTGGAAGTCTGTGAAGGCGGGGAACTCCTGGCGGAGGCCACCATCGGCCGACCTCTCGTCGGCATCGGGGTGCTGTGGTGGATCGGCGTCGCCCAGGCCGCCCGAGGGCGGGGCCTGGGCTTGGCGCTGCTCGGCAGCGCCCTGGACCTGCTTACTGACATCGGCGTCTTAAGGTCTGGATCTTTGTCGGGACCGGTGACGCGGCCCGTCCGGGCTGGTACGCCGGAGGCATGCGGTATCCGGACGGTGGCGGGCTGACCGCCGAACCCTCCGCCACCACCGAATGTGAGACAGGGTCGTTAAGTTGACACACCCGCGTACTGCCCGCCGGGGCGGGTGCCGGTGATCACAGGTCGGGGTTTGGCTGCGCGGGGGCTGGCCGGTGGCCGGGGTCGGTCCCAATGGGCAGCCGGAGGGTAAAGGCGGCGCCGGGGCCGTTGGCGGCTTCCCCGGAGTGGGCGGGGGCGACGCTGAGGGTGCCGTCGTGGGCTGTGGCGATGCCTTGGGCGATGGACAGTCCGAGTCCGGTTCCGGTTGATTGGCCCGGTTGGCGGGCGCGGGCGGTCTGGAGGCGGACGAAGCGGTCGAAGATCCGGGTCCGGTCTTCGGGCGGGATGCCCGGGCCGTCGTCGGCGACGATGAGGACGGCCGTGCCGGGGTCTTCGGCCTTGACGGTGACCGTGACGTGCAGGCGGGCGTGGCGGTCCGCGTTGTCCAGGAGGTTGCGGATCAGCCGGGTGAGCTGGTCCGGGTCGCCGAGCAGCGGGACCGGGTCGGGGGCGTGAAGGTCGACGGGGAGGCGGGCGGGCGCGGCGTCGATCGCCGCCGCGGCGAGGGCGGCGAGGTCGACGGGTTCCAAGCGGGTGAGGAGGGTGTCGTCGGCGCGGGCCAGCAGCAGCAGTTGGTCGACCAGGCGTTGCAGCCGTGTGGTCTCGGAGACAGCGCGCTGGGCGAGTTCGGGCCAGGGCGCGCGGTCGGGGTGGGCGAGGCCGACCTCCAAGGACGTGCGAACGGCGGCGAGCGGGGTGCGCAACTCGTGGGAGGCGTCGGCGACGAACCGGCGCTGGCGTCCTGCGGAGGCATCCAGCCGGGCCAGCATGGTGTTGAGGGTGCGGGCGAGGCGCCCGATCTCGTCGTCGCTGGCCGGTTCGGGGATCCGGCGGTGGAGATCGCTCGCGGTGATCTCGGCGGCCTCCGCGCGGATGCGTTCGACCGGGCGCAGGGTACGTCCGATCAGCAGCCAGGACACGCCCACCGCGCCGGCCAGGCCCAGCGGGAGGACGTAGAGCAGGTGGCCCTGGATGTCGCTGGTCAGCAGGGAGAGCAGTTCGGTGGAGCCGCCGACGTAGATCACGACGGGTGCGTGTCCGGCGACGTGGCGCTGGGCGATGACGCGCTCGTCGGCCTGCCCGGCGGCCGCGGTGCGATGCGGGGTGGTGCTGCCGGTGGGCAACGTGTAGCGGGCGGATTGGCCGGCGACGTTCGCGGTGGAGGCGACGACGGTGCCGGAGTCATTGACCACCTGGGCCCAGGCTCCGAGTCCGCCGGGGGCGGGGGGAAGCGGTCGGGGCCAGGTTCCGTCGGTGCTGGAGCGGGAGACGCTGTCGGCGTAGGCGTTGAGGGTGGTGGTGACGTTGCTGCGGACGGCGTGGACCACGCTGAAGACCAGCACCGCGGTGGCCAAAGCCACGGTGACGGTGATGACGAGGGTGGCCAGCGCGGTCAGGCGCAGGCGCAGGGAGCGGCTAGGGGCGGTGCGGGTCAATGCGGTACCCCGATCCTCGGACCGTCTCGATGATGCCGTGGGTGAAAGGCTGGTCGACCTTCCGGCGCAGGTGGTGGATACGGACCTCGACGACGGCGGGGTCGGTCTCCGCGGCCGCGTCCCAGCAGTGTTCCAGCAGTTCGGTCTTGGGCACCGCGCGCCCGTCCGCGCGCAGCAGGTACTCCAGGACGGAGAGTTCGCCCGGCGTGAGGGCGATGGCTCGACCGGCCCGCCGGACGGTGCGGGTGGCCGGGTCCAGGGTTAGATCGCCGGCCGTGAGCAGCGCGGGGCGCGGGGTGGCGGCGCGCCGCAGCAGAGAGCGCATGTGGGCCAACAGGACCGGGTAGGCGAAGGGCTTGGTGAGGTAGTCGTCCGCGCCCAGATCCAGGCCTTCTGCCTGGTCGAGGTCGGCGTCCATGGCAGTGAGCATGAGGATGGGCGTCCAGTTCCCGGCTTCCCGCAGGCGGGAGCAGATCTGATAGCCGTCGAGGCCGGGGAGCATGACGTCGAGGATGATCAGGTCGAAACCGTGCTCGGTGGCCTGCCACAGGCCCTCGGTGCCGTCGGCGGCGAGTACGACGGCATAGCCCTCGGCACGCAGCCCCCAGGTCAAGGAGGCGCCGAGCGTGTCGTCGTCTTCGATCACGAGGATGCGCATGGTTCAAGCCTGCGCGGTAGCCGTGCAGCCCGCGTCCCCGGGGCCGCCCGGCAAGGCGAC
Source organism: Streptomyces sp. NPDC056161 (assembly GCF_042268025.1). NCBI lineage: Bacteria > Bacillati > Actinomycetota > Actinomycetes > Kitasatosporales > Streptomycetaceae > Streptomyces > Streptomyces sp. NPDC056161. Next base: position 404,114 of record NZ_JBHJUV010000002.1, on the reverse strand, counting down.
CAGCTTGCTGGTTGCGGGGATGGTGAGCTGGAGGGCGACGCCGGTGTGGTCGGGGCGGGCTGAGGTCAGTCGGGCTCCGGCAGGCAGTCCCGCCAGGGCGACGGTGTGGGGCGTCAGGCCCGAGGCAAGGCCGGCGCCGCCGGGTGTGTCGGCCACGGCGCTGACGGGCAGGGCCCGGCCGAGGAAGGAGACGGTGGTCGGGGTGAGGGTGATGCTGTGGGCGGTGGTGGTGATGCGCGCGGTCACGGTCAGCGGCAGGCCGGAACTCCCCGCGGTTGTGGTGAGCGTCAGGTCGGTGCCGTCCGTGCCCATGGTCATGAGGGCGGCTGCGGCGTCCAGATGCCGGGACAGCGCGGTGTAGGGGACGGTGGCGGAGGCGCTGCCGCCGGTGGTGGAGCCATGGGTGGTGACGCCGTGCAACGTGGCGACGATGTTGCTGAGCCGGAGGCCGGCGTGCTGGATGCCGTCGGCGGTGACGCGGACGGTGCCGAAGGTGCCGGTGAGCGTGTCCAGGCCGGCCAGGGCGTCGGTGAGCCGTACGGTGACCGCTCCGCTGGGGTGGAGCTTGTGGCGGACGGCGTGAGCGATGCGCTGTTGCGCGGTGCCGGTGACCAGGATGTCGGAGATACCGGCGGTGATTGCGCCAGCCGCTGCGAGAGCGGTGGCGATGATCACTGGAGTACGACGCAGTTTCATGGCCGGGGCTTTCGGTCCGGAGCGGCAGGCCACAAGGCACGGCCCCCGGGCACTGGTGCCGCGTCGCGCCAGTGCCCGGTGTGCCACTCGCTGCATGAGGTCGGTGAGCTGCGGGGAGTGGCGGACCCCGGCGTCGGATCACAGGAGTGCCGGGGGTCCGCCATGTGGACCGGTGCGCTCAGGCGCGCAGCGGCGGCACAGCCCCGGCGCGGTCGAGGAGGTCGTCGTCGTGGTCGTCCATGTCCGCATGCTCGACGGAAGCCGCGGGCTTGATCCGCAGGGCCTTCGCGGCCCAGGCGGGCAGGTACCAGTTGGCCCTGCCGAACAGCACCACCAGGGCGGGGGTGAGCAGGGTGCGCACCACCACGGCGTCGATGAGGACACCAGCGGCCATGCCGGTGGCCATCATCTTGATGGTCACGTCGGGGGCGGAGGACAGCGAGAGCAGTGCCAGGAAGAGAATCAGCGCCGCGCTGGTGACCAGCCGTCCGGTGCGGGAAATGCCTTCGACCACGGCCCCGTTGGTGTCCCTGGTGCGGTCGAAGGCTTCGCGGACCCGCGCCAGGATGAACACCTCGTAGTCCATCGAGACGCCGAAGAGGAAGCCGAACAGCAGCATCGGCACCAGGGGGCTGATCGATCCGGTCGCGGGGATCCCCCACAGGGTGTTGGAGCCGTAGCCCAGTTGCCAGACCAGTACCAGCGCGCCGTAGGCGGCGCCGACGGAGAGCACGTTGAGAGCGACGGCCTTGGCGGGAAGCAGCAGCGAGCGCATGCCACGGGCCAGCAGGACGAAGGTGACCAGGGCGACGACGCCGAGCAGCACCGGGAGCCACTGGATCATGATGTGCGTGATGTCGGTGTTCTGGACGTCCTCGCCGCCGATCAGGGCGTCGTGCGGGGCAGCGGCGCGCAGATCGGACACGACGGATCGGGCGTGGGAAGTGCCGACCTCCGTCTTGGGCAGCCCCATGATCACCGAGCTGTCGCTGTGCTGCCAGGCGGGGGTGTCCGCGACCAGGACGCCGTGCATCAAGGGCAGGCTCCGCAGGGTCGCGGCCGTGGCGGCGGGGTCCGCGCCGGCGGGCAGTTGGACCGGAATCGAAGTGAGGACCCCGGAAGGGAAGCCGTCGTGCTGCAGGGCGACCAGGCCCTGTTGCGCGGGGCCGGCGGGGGAGAGCGAGGTGACGGCGGGCTGGTTCATATTGATGGTCAGTCCGAAGGCGCACAGCGCACCGAGGATGGCGGCGCCCGCGGCGGCGGCGAGCTTGGGCCGCCTGACGATCGCCTGCGCGGTGTTCGTCCACATCGTTCCCGGGCCGGTGCTCTTGCGCTTGCGCAGCCGGATCCTGTCCATGCGCGGTCCGGCGCTGGACAGCAGCAGCGGGACGACGGTCAGCGCGACCAAGGCGGCGATGGACGGGATGAACAGACCCGACATGCCCACGCCTTGGAGGAACGACACTGGCACGACCGTGAGGGCGAACAGGCCCAGGGAGGCGATCAGGGCGCTGAAGGCGACCGAGTGGCCGGCTTTGCGCAGTGAGCGGATCACCGCCGTCTTGTTGTCGGCGCCCGCGTCGCGTTCCTCGCGCCAGCGGTTGACCAGCAGCAGGGCGTAGTCGACGGAGAGGCCAAGGCCCAGCAGGGCGACGATGAACTGGACGGAGGGGTTGATCGCGATGCTGGTGACGTAGGTCAGGCCCCAGATGGCAAGTTGCATGGTCAACACCGAGATGATCGCCGAGATGAGCGGCAGGACGGCCAGCGCGGATCCGAAGACCCAGGCCAGAACGACGAGCGCGAGGCCGATGCCCACGAGGATCTCACTCAGTACGCTGCCGCCGGAGGCACCGCCGCCGGAGCTGAGCTGCTCGACACCGGTCACCTGGACAGTGGCCCCCGGAACGGCGTGGGTGATCGCAGAGCCCATGGCGTCCGTCACCTGCTGCGGTACCGGGTCGCCCATATGCGGGGGATAGACCATCACCAGGGTGGAGGTCCCGCCTGCGCCGACCAGGGAGCGGTCCCCGGTGTTGGCGTAGGACAGGTCGCGCACCTGCGGCACCGACGCGGCGACCCTGTCCGCGGCTGCCAGGCCGGCCTTCACCCTCGGGCTGTCCACGGTGGTGCCCTGCGGCAGGCCGACCACCAGCACGCTGGGCCGGGCGGCGACCCCGCCGTACTCCTTCTGCAGGGCCTGGTTCGCGGTGTAGCTGGCGGCGCTGATCGTGGTGCCGCTCTTGAGACGGCCGGACACTTGCGGCGCCATGAGCACCCCGACGACGGTGACGGCGACCCAGGCCACGGCCACCCAGATCCGATGCCGCATCACGAATGCGGCGAAGCGTTGCATGACTGGATACCTCCACGAGCGGGTGCGGCCCGCAGTCGCGGACCTTTCACGCATGCCGAAGGTAGGAAGCCGAACCTTTCGATTCGCTTAACGGGCCGCCCTCGCGCAAGCGCCTCATTTCAGGCAGGTTGGAGTCCGGTGACGGACGGGTTTCGCTGACCTTGACACCCCGGAATCACCAGTGCTGAGATCCTGCCGTAGCAAACAGCACACATCGAAATCCTCGATGCCCCTGCTTACAGACATGCTATAGCAAATGCCACACGAGAGAGGTTGTTGCCATGCGATCCAGGTCCTCCCGCTCCGCCCTCCGGATGGCGCTCGCCACGCTCGCTGCGGGTGCGGCCCTCGCGGGCTGTTCGTCCGGTGGCTCCAGCGGCTCCACCACCGCCTCGTCCGCACCGCCGGCCTCCCCGGTGGCGGTCACCGACCTGGTGACCAGCTCCCACAAGGAGTCCGGGCTGATCGTCTACGGCAACACACCCGCCGCGGTCATGAAGCCGTTGCTGGACGCGTTCACCAATGCCTATCCATGGATCAGGCCGGCGTACTCGCAGCTGTCGGACAACCAGGTGTTCAGCAAGTACCAGTCCGAGCACGCCCAAAGCGCCCGCAGTGCCGACCTGTTGATCTCCGACTCGATACCCCAGGTTCTGCAGGGCGAGCACAACGGCCTGTTCGCCAACGTCACCCCGCAGGGCCTGGACAAGTTCCCCGCGTTCACCAACCAGGGCCAGGGCGTCTACGTCATGTCGCCCGACCCGGTGCTGGTGACCTGGAACACCAAGCTGGTCCACGGAGCGAAGGTCCCCACCAGCTACGCCGCACTGACTGCGAACGTGAAGGCGGATCCGTCGCACAACCCGCTGGTCAGCTACTCACCCAACAACCCACTCGGGTACGAGGCGGTCTACGGGCTGATCCACATCCTGGGCGCCGCCACCGTCTACCAGCAGTTCGACACCCTCGGCCCGCACACCAAGACCTTCGACGAGGGCCTGGACGGCCTGCAGTACCTGGTCCAGGGCGGCGCCACGACCGGCTGGCTGTCCAGCGGCATCGCCCAGGCCGTCGTCCCCCAGTACAAGGGCCTTCTGAAGTACGGGTACATGAGCGATGCCACCCCGCTGACCCCGCGCCTGATCAGCCAGACCTCCGGCGCCGCCTCGCCCGCCTCCGCGCAGCTGTTCCTCGACTTCGTCTTCAGCGAGAAGGGCCAGCAGGTCATGTGCGCCGCCGGGATGGAGGCGTCGATGAACGGCTTCAAGCCCGCCACCGGCTGCACCTCGGACCTAGCGGATCTGGCCAAGCACGTCCCCGCCGCGAAGACCTACCTTGTCCCGGTGTCACAGGACGTGGTCGACCAGCAGAAGACGATCACCGACCACTGGAGCAAGGCCCTCGGCCGCTGACCCGCCATGACACTCGACACACTCCCCTCACGGGCCGGCCCGCAGCAACGCGGCCGGCGCCGACTCGCCCCTGCCGCCCCCGGCCAGTACCTGGTCTGGGCCCTGGTCGCTGTGCTGGCCCTGGCACCGCTGGCGCCCCTGGTCTACACCTCGGTGCTGTCCAAGCCCTACTACCTGCCCGGCGGCGTCTTCAGCATGGACGCCTACCGGCAGTTGTTCACCGACCCCGCCATACGCACTGCGGCCCTGAACACCCTCGTCTTCGCCACCTGCGCCACTACGGCCGCGGTCGCGGTCGGCGCCGCCTTCGCCGTCCTGGTCACCCGCACCGACCTCCCGGGGCGGCGCCTGCTCGGTCCCGCGCTGCTGGCACCGCTGCTCATCCCTCCGCTCGGTCTGATCGTCGGCTGGGAGTCGCTGTACGGACCATCCGGCTACCTCACCCAGCTCTGGCACAGAAACCTGCACCTGCCCGTCTGGAATCTCACCTCGCTCCCTGGCATGTCGGCGCTGGGCGCCGTGGTCACCCTCCCCATCGCCTATCTGACCTGCAAAGCAGTGCTGGAAGGCGCCGACGGGACGCTGGAGGACGCCGTCCGCGCCTCGGGCGGCGGCACCCTCCTCGTGCTGCGCACGGTGACCGTACCGATGCTGCGCACCGCGCTGCTCGACAGCGGCATGCTGATCTTCACTCTCAGCCTGGAGGTGCTCGGCATCCCGCTCTTCCTGGGCCGCCCGGTGAACATCCAGTTCATCTCCAGTTACCTCTACGACTCCTGGTCCAACAGCCCCGTCCCCGACCCGCCGATCGTCTCCGCCGGAGCGATCCTGCTGCTGGTGGTGGCCTCCGGCATCCTGCTGTTGCGCGGACGGCTGCTGCGCCACTCCACCCGCTACACCGCCGGCACCCGCGCCACCCCGCCCGCGCACCCGATCGACCTGGGCCGCTGGCGCGCGCCGGTCGCCGGCGCATCGGCCGCCTTCGTCGCGCTCACCTCGGCGATCCCGCTGCTGGGCCTGGCCCTGATGTCGAACGTCACCTCCCTGACTACTCTGGTGGCGCCCTGGCACCTGTGGACGGGCGACAACTGGCGGCAGATCTGGACCGACCCCACCCTGCACCGCGCCATCACCGACAGCCTGACTGTGGCCGCGATCGGCAGCCTCGCCACGGTCGTCCTCGTCGCCCTGGCCACCGTGATCGCCCACCGCTCCGGGTTCCGGCTGCGGCGCACCCTGCCCGCTCTCCTTGTCTATCCGCGGGCCACGCCCGGCATCGTTTTCGGCGTCGGCTTCTTCTGGCTCTTCCTCATCGCGGACTGGCCTGGTGCCATGCTCCGCACCAGCCTGTGGGGCGAGTTGGTCGCGCTGTGCGTGCGCAACATGACCCTCTCCTACATCGTTCTCGCGCCGGCTCTGGCCCGGCTCAGCCCCGAGCTGGCCAAGGCATCGGCAGCCTCGGGCGCCGGCTGGTGGACCACCACCCGCCGCATCACCCTGCCCCTGCTGCGGCCCGCGCTGCTCAGCGTCCTGGTGCTGATGTTCGTAACCCTGATCAGCGACTACGACCCGGTGGTCTTCCTGACCAAGCCCGGCACCGAACTCATGGGCACCACCATGCTCCAGACCTGGGCTAAAGGGCTGCCGGGACCGGTCGCCGCCCTGGCCCTGGTCCAAGTCCTCCTGGTCACTGTCGCCCTGGCCCTCGGCCTGGGCTGGACCCTGCGCAAGAAAGCCCACCGCCATGCCTGAGATCACCGTCCGCCGGCTGACTCAGACCTTCGGGGCCACCAAAGTCCTCGACCAGGTCGACTTCACCGTCCCCGACGGCCGCTTCGTGACCCTGCTCGGCCCCAGTGGCTGCGGCAAGACAACCACGCTCATGTCCATCGCCGGGTTCCACACCCCTGACACAGGCACCATCGCCCACGGCGACCGCGTACTGTTCGACGCCGCAGGACGCAGTCTGCCCGCCGAGCAGCGCGACCTCGGCGTCGTCTTCCAGTCCTATGCGCTGTGGCCGCACCTGACCGTCGCCGAGAACGTCGCCTTCCCGCTCAGGATCCGCAAAGCCGGGCGGCTTGAGATGAAGCAACGCGTCACCGACGTCCTCGAACTGGTCGAACTCGTCCCACGCGCCGACGCCTACCCCCACGAGCTGTCCGGCGGGCAGCAGCAGCGGGTCGCCCTAGCCCGCGCCCTCGCCCACGGCCCCAGCGCACTGCTGCTGGACGAGCCGTTCTCCAACCTGGACGCCAAACTCCGCGACCGCGCCCGCGAATGGCTCGGCGAACTGCAGCGCGACCTCGGCATCACCACCGTCTTCGTCACCCACGACCAGACCGAGGCGCTCGCCATGAGCGACCACATCCTGGTCATGAACGGCGGCCGCATCGTCCGTGCCGGCACCCCCGAGGACGTCTACCAGCGCCCCGGCAACCGCTTCGTCGCCGAATTCCTGGGCCGCTGCAACTTCATCACCGGCACGGCCCTCAACCTCGACCGCTCCACATGGCTTCTGCAAGCCCCTCACCTGCCCGGCGGCCTGCCCTTCCACACGCTCACCCCGCCGCCGCCCGGACCGATCACCCTCGCCCTGCGCCCCGAAGCCCTCCTCCTCGACACCCCCGCGGCCCCGGGCGCACCCACCTGGCAGGCGGAGATCACCCGCGCCACCTTCCTCGGCGACCACTACCTCTACACCGTCAGGGTCGGCCCCCACGAACTACAGGCGCTCCACCGCCGCAGGCTCCCCGAAGCCACCGTCCAGATCACCCTCGCCCCCGACAGCGCCACCCTCGTCACCGCCGACCCGTTCCCCACCGAGGGCCCTGTTCCCTCAACATCCCAGCCCACGTTTGACAATGTGCTGTAGCAGATATCGAATACGCCCATGCCGCTTCCCTCACTCAGCTCGCAGACCCTGTCCGACCAGGCATACCAGGCTCTTCGGGCGGCGATCGTCCAAGGCGAGCTGGCTTGGGGCGAGAAGATCACCGAGCGCGGACTCGCCGAACGCCTCGGCGTCAGCCCCACACCCGTCCGCGAAGCCCTGCGCCGACTGGAGCAGGAGCAGCTCGTCGAGCGCACCGGACCGCGCTCGCTGCGCGTGGCCACTGTCTCCCCGCTCGTCCGCAGCGAGAGCGGCACCATCGAAGCCGCCCTGGAAGCAGTCGCCGCACGCTTCGCCGCCCAGAAGGCCACCCCCGAGCAGCTGGACCGCATGCAGCGACACCTGGACGAGGCTGACGAGGCCGCCGAGGCACTGCGCACTGACCGAGACGCCGGACGCACGCTCTCCGCCGAGCAGATCGAGCGACTCTTCAACGCCGTCCGCGACTTCCATCGCGAGGTCGAGGCGGCCGCCGACAACACGCAGCTGAGCCGAACCCTGGAGCAGGTGCGGGCCTTCAGCCGGTCCGAGCGGCTGAGCATCGCCTCCGCCCAGGTCGCAACCGGCCGCACGGCCGGGCAGGAGCGGCGTTACCACCAGCACCATGAGCTGCTGGACGCCCTCCGCGCCCGCGATACCGACCGTGCCGATCAGCTCGCCCGAGCCCACGCCCTGTCCGCTGTCGGCGAGCTCGTCGGCTGGGACCATGCCCGAGACGCGGTCTCAGACACCCCGGCGGACTGAGGGAAGGAATCCCGCAGTCCCCAGCAGGGATTGCCCGCGCGGGTGGTGTCACGCGGCGTACGAACTTGCCCACATGAGTACTGCTATAGCAAATAGCATAGCCGGGAGTGGTTCTGCCGGCGAAGGAGGAGACATGGAGTTCAAGATTCTCGCCCCCACCGGGGCCCTCGGTGCGGGCTTCGACGCCGAGTGGCTCGCGCTCGGGGTGGCCATGAAGCCCGACGTCATCGCCTGCGACGCCGGGTCCACCGACAGCGGCCCGTACTATCTAGGCAGCGGTGAGCCCAAACTGTCCCGTCAGGCCGTCACCCGCGACCTGCGACTGCTACTCAAGGCCCGCGACGGCCTGAACGTGCCGCTCATCATCGGATCCTGCGGCACCAGCGGCCGCGGCGAGGGCGTCGACCGTGTCGCCGCCATGGCCCGGGAGATCGCAGCGCAGGAAGACCTGACCTTCAACCTGGCGCGGATCTACTCCGACCAGGACTCCGACACCCTCGCCCGGCGCTTCACCGAGGGCCGGATCCAGCCGCTGGACGGTGCCCCGGAACTGGATCTGGACACCCTCATCTCCAGCCACGTCGTGGGGATGATGGGCGTCGAACCAATCCAGCAAGCCCTGCGCGACGGGGCGCAGGTGGTGCTGGCCGGGCGCGCCAGCGACACCGCGCTGTACGCGGCCTACCCCCACATGCACGGCGCCGACCCCGGTCTGACTTGGCATGCCGCAAAGACCATCGAGTGCGGCGCCGCCTGCGCCATCCCGCCCAGCGCCGACGGGCTCTTCGTCCACCTGCGCGACGACCACTTCGACGTCGAGCCGCTCGACCCCGACTCCCGGCTGACCCCGCACTCCGTCGCTGCGCACACCCTGTACGAGAACGCCAACCCCCACCTGATCGCCGAGCCGTCCGGAACGTTGGACACGACCGACGCCACCTATACCGCCCTCGACGGCCGCCGGGTGCGCGTGGCCGGCGCCCGCTACCTGCCGGCCGAGACCTACACCGTCAAGCTCGAGGGCTCCCGGCTGGTCGGCTACCAGACCATCGCGATCGGAGGCATCCGCGACCACGTCGTGATCGAGCAGCTGCCCAAGCTCCTACCGTTCGCTCACGACTACTTCGCCACCAAGATCCAGGACGTCTTCCAGGGCCGCGTCGACCCTGACGACGTCACCATCGACTACCGCCTCTACGGCCAGGACGCCGTCCTCGGGGCCCGCGACCCACAGCGCGCGGAGCCCGTACACGAACTGGGCATGCTGATCACAGTGACGGCACCCACCCAGGAGGCCGCGCACGCCGTGGCGACCCTCGTCGCCCACGCCTCCTCCCATCTGCCCATCTACGGCTACGACGGCCTGGCCAGCACCGTCGCCTACCCCTTTTCCCCGCCGGAGACCGACCGCGGCCCCGTCTACCGCTTCACCCTCCACCACGTCGCCCTCCCCGAGACCCCGTACGAGATGTTCTCCGCCGTCCACGAAGAGGTCACCGCATGACCCGGCTGCTCGACCTGTGCTCGCTGATCCGTTCCAAGAACGCCGGCCCGTTCTGGCTCACCTTCGACTTCGTGGCCCGCGACCAGGCCAGCTTCGAACGAATCGCGCAACCATGCGTGTTCACTCCCCAGCTGTTCGCCGAACTGTACGGAGCGGACCCGGCACGCATCCTGATCGTCCGTCACGAGCGCGCCCAGGCGGTGAAGGTCTCCTTCCCCCGCCCCGTTCGCCAAGGCGATCTCACCGACAGCGACAGCTACGGAGGTCAGCAGTACGCGCCACTGGTCGACTTGGAGGTGCCCGAGCCCGTCGGCTGATCCCGCCTACTGACTTCGGCGTACGAGAGTCCGTCCGGTCTGTCGAGAGTGAGCCCCGTCCCGGCGAGGAATCCACCGAGGATGCCGTGCCGGTACTGCAGCGCCTTCAGTCGCTGGCGGAGCAGAATCTCCAGCTCTGTGAGGGTGTGGGCCGTCAGGTTGGCCAGGCTCCGTTTGATGTGCGCCCACAGGGCCTCCACCGGATTCAGCTCGGGCGCATATCCGGGCAGCAGCACCACGGTCAGCCACTCGCGCTCCGCCACGAGCGCCTTCATCGTCTTCGAGACGTGGGTGCTCAGCCGGTCCCATACCACGATCAGCGGGGCCTTGAGTAGTTGGTGGGCGCCGTCGAGCAGGTGGATGTAGTCCCTCTCGCCAAGAGCGGCGCTCGCTCTTGCGGCCGGTATGTCGGCGCAGCCGGTAGCACAGGCGGGCGGGAAGGCCGGGCCGGTAGCACAGCAGCCCGGCCAGCGAGAGCCGTCCCCGGCTGCGGGCCTCCCTTGACCGCGACGGTGCCGCCGGCCTGCTGCGTGACGCCGCGATGCGGGTCCCCGGAGTCGGCGCGACGCACGTCCTGGCGCGCCGTCACCGCGTCAAAGCCCGCGCGGAGGTCCGCTTCCGCGACCCCCAGCAGGTGAAGGACGACCTCACCGTCGTCCTCGACGAGGAGCGCGACCGGCTGGCCCTCGCTCGTCCTCCACGCATCGTCGTACGGGTGCGGCAACGCACCCACTGACCGACAACCGCACCACCGGGAGCCCGCCATGACGCCGCGACCCGCACTCAACCGCAGTCTGCTGGCCCTCACCGGGATAGTCCTGCTCGGCGGCGGACTGCTGGTCCTCTTCGCCGGGCTCGACCTCTACCGGCGGCACGATCTGGTCCCGCCCGCCGGCTGGCCCCTGACCACGCCGGCCGACGTCCTGCTCGGCTCCGCCGACCGGGCACGCTGGAGCAGCCAGGGCTGGTGGTGGTGGCCCGCGGTCATCGCCGCCCTCGTCCTCACCGCCCTGCTCGCCCTATGGTGGCTGCTCGCCCAGCTGAGCCGACGCCGCCCCGGCTCACTGCCCGTCGGCGGCACACCACCGCAGGAGGGCGTCGAACTGCGCGACCGCGCGCTCAGCGACGCGATCGCGGCCGGAGCCGGTGCCCTGCCGGGGGTCGAGCACGCGGCCGTACGCATCACCGGCCGACCTGCCCATCCCCGCGCCCGCGTCAGGCTCACCCTCACCCCCGAGGGCGCGCCCGGTGCCACTCTCGCCGCCCTCTGCGACGGCCCGCTGCGCACCGCTCGTCGGTCCACAGGCATCCCTGGCATGCCCACCGAGGTCCGCCTGAAGTCCGTCCGCCACAAGCCACACCGCGCGGAGTAGGAGGAGACCGACCGTTCCCGTCTCAACCTCTCATGGTGCCCCCGCGATCACCCGGCTGACCAACCTCCTGCCCGCTCGGGGCTCCTGACACGTTCGTTAACGCCCACTACAGCCCGGCTCCGGGATCGTCGGTGTCCACAGTCCGCAGTGGCCGGTCCCCCTTGTCGTCGAGCTGGGCGAGTTCGTGTTCGTAGTCGACGGTGATGGACCCGTAGTAGTTCACGGCCGAGCTGCGGGCCGGGAAGATGTGCGCCAGGACCCCGTGTTACGAGTTCTGAAGCTCCACGGTTCCCCCCGCCCGTTCGAGGGCTGGAGACTGCGTCACCGCGGGGGGAGGTGTCGCTTGTCCTGAGCCGTGAGCACATCCAGCACGCGCCACGGCTCATTCTCGGGCACAGTACCGTCCTGCACCATGCGGTCGATCGCAGTTCTTACAGCAGTCGCGGTCTCCACCGAGATCTCCCGAATGCCGAACACAGCCTCCAGTGGCGCCGTCCCCTCCCGGTTCGCCTTCCCTGTGGCCGCGTCGCACCAGCCCTCGGCCAACTCCCCCAGGTGCCGTTCGAACACGGAGAGGATCACACCGAGCGCCGTGGCACTGTTGCCGATCTTGTACGCGGCCCTTGAGGTCTCCAGCGCATCAAGTACCAGCTCATACTGCTCCAGCCCTGCAACCCATCGGCGGTCTGCGGTCGCGGTCGACCGGGCAGCATCGAACGCGGCCTCCGCACGCTCCAGTTCGTCGGGCAGGAACATGAACTGCACGCTGGCGAAGTCAAGGTTGGCCTCGCCCAGTGAGGTGACGTCGACCTTCTCCAGAAGATCCAGTGCCTTGTCGTCCAGGCCCGTGTACTGGCGCCACTCCACCGACTCCAGCTCGTCGTACAGTTCCTTCAGGATCGCCGGATCGTCCTGTCCGGCAATGGCGTTGTGCGACAGCTGGAGCGCGATCTGCCGCTGCCGGGGCAGTGGCTCGTCTATCTGCATCCACCAGATCGACGACAGGCCGGCCTCGATCGCGGCCAGGGTCCGGTGGTTACCCGACAACACCACCAGCCGCCCCGTGTCACGGTCGTTCCACACCAGCGGGGTCGAGGTCAGGTGGCCGTCCCGCTCGATGTTGGCAACGAGCTGCCGGAACTGCTCGTGCGGCAGGAACCGGGCGTTCACGTCCAGCAGGGTGAGCGTGTGCGGGTCGCCCTGCACCATATGAGGCGGGGCGAGCCGGCTGGTCTCCTTCATGGTCAGACTCCCGTCTTCGTCGTCGTGGCACGGGCGCCCCACCGCTTCGCCCACAATTGAAGGGCTTCGGAGAGCGTGTGCCCGCCCATCAGGCCCTGGTACTGGAGCTGGTACTGCCAGCAGTCCTCATTCGATGGGCCGCGTTTGGTCAGCCGCAGCAGCCCGCGGTACTTCATCGACACGGGGTTGTTGCTGAACGCCGTCGTGGACACCGCCCGTATCCGGCGCGAGAACGCCCGCTGGCACAGCAACTGCGCTTCCGTGCTCATCGCGGCCAGCACGATCAGCTTCGACAGCCGCGGATAGTCCGTCGGCGCCACCGCGAAGTCTGACAACAGGTACGCCTCGTCCGGGGTGTAACTGCTCGGCGCCATCGCGAAGACACCGAGGATCTTGCCCGTGCCGTCTCTGACCGCGACGGCGAGGTTCGCGGCACCGGGCGCGATGCGTGGGTTGAGGTACTGGGAGCGCAGCGCGTTGAACTGGCCCTGTTTCAAGAGGGCGAGCTTGAGGGGTCCGACGAGTTCTTCGCCCGCTCGCAGGCGCGGGGCTTTGACCGGCTCGATCGGCTGGCGGGGAGCGACGATCCGGGTCGGTGCGGCGGAGGCGTAGACGTAGAAGGGAGCGGCCCGCGGGGTCGCCTTGATCACCCCGCGCAGGTAGGGGTGCAACTCGGGCACGTCGTGGTTGGAAGCGGTCAGCCAGTACGGCCGGTCCGTGATCGCGCCGAGGACATCGACCACGTCGGCGTCGGACAGGGGCTCGTACTCGGGGGCGTCCCAGTCGAAGTGGGTGTTCAGCGGCTCGTACAGCTTCTCGTACCCGCCTCCGTAGAAGGGAGGGAAGGAGCAGACCGGGGCATCGCGGGGCACCTTCTGCAGCCAGGAACGCACGTCCTCTACCTGGTAGGAGGCCAGCTCGATGTCGGAGGCGGTCAGCCGCTGGACTGTCTCGGCGTGCTTGGTCTTCCACTGGTCCCGGTAGGAGCGCACGACGCGTTCGTGCCAGAGTCCTTCGCGGCCGACGCTCGCCAGGAACCGGGTGCCGAGCATCATCGTGGCCACTGTGCCCACGCCGTCGTCCAGCGAGTCCGCGAGCCAGTGGAGTTGGTCCCGGCTCTCGTCGTGGAGCCGGATGCCGACGGGCTGCCTGGTGAGCCAGCGGCCGACGGCGCTGGTGTAGATCGAGACGTCCGAGGAGTGCAGTTCGAAGCCCATGCCGGCCACGCTGCGTTCGATGGTGAAGTTCCCGCAGCACGGCACGTACACCGGCCCGCGTGGCCAACCGGCCGCGGTCTCCCGGACGATGGCACGCATCGGGGCGGGGATAGTGCCCTGGAACATCTCTCCTTGCCTTTCCTCCTGCGCGAGGCAGCGCCCGGACTGCTGGGGACCGGTCCGGGCGCTGCACAGAACCTGACCCCAAGAGTGGAAACTCTCTTGGAATCATGTCACCTATCTTTGGGGCGCAGGGTGCGGCTCACATCAAGGTTCCCTGCTCGTAGTGGTCGGCTATCGGAGACAGCTCACGGACCTCGTCGCCGGTGAGGTCCTTCCACCAGGCGGCGAAGATCCTGCGGTGGCACCACTGCGCTGCGTCGGACAGGTCCTCGAAGCAGAGCAGGACCAGTCGGTGATCCTGCTCCGCGTTCACGATGGCCCGCAACCGCTCCGCGATGCGTCCAGGGCCGACCTCGTCGAGGTCGGCCCGGTAGGCGGCGGTGAACTCCGGGAGTGGCTTGGTGAAATACTCCCGGCGCGGCGCCAGCTCCCGCACCGCGTGCTGGAGCGGGTAGGGGAGCTTGAACCGCGGGGCGCTCAGGGTGATACGCACCGGCACCCCTTGCGGGGGCTGGAACGCCTGGTAGCGGTTGGTGAAGAGGGTCAGCAACGGGCTGTTCCTTTCGCGCTGCGCCCGCGGTGAGCCGCGGGCACGTGGTACTCGTGCAGGTGTTGTGGCGTCTCCACTCGGACTGCGGGCCCTGAGCAGTACCGGGCACACAGGGAGCACCCTGTGGGCCCAGCCCTCCGATGCCGGGAGAGGGCAAGTCCGGACCAGACGCTGAGGTCCGGTCCGGACCGGTGAGCCTCAGTCCTCGGGGCCGGCCTTCCGACTGATGGGCTGTGCCAGATGGACCGTGACGTCGAAGACCTGGGGTTCACTGTCCGGGAACTCGGCTGTCACACGCAGGACCCGGTTGCACTCGTTCGCGAGCCGCGATGCTGTGGTTTCCTCCGCCTCGACAATGAAATCGGACGCCGGACCGGGAACCCTGTCCCTCGCCGAGTTCATGAGGTGATCCAGGAAGCCCGTGAGTTGCCGGATACCCGGGTTGGCCGATGCCGTACCCCAGTCCAGTTGAGAGCTGTCCGTCATCTACACCCTCTTTTCCACTGTTGAGTTGAGAACCTGCTTTACATTCATAATTTTAGTGGAATTCGAGAGCCTAGTACATATTCGCCGGGAATTGATTTCCGGAATTCTCGAATATATTTGCGCGCAATCTGGAGGCCGGCGCCAGTGCTGCGCACAGAAGCCGCACACCGCGAAGAGGCGCGGCCGGGAGTCAGTCCCCGGCCGCGCCTCCGTTACCTCACTTCGCTGCCGCGGAGTCCGCCTTCTTGGCGGTCCCGGTGGCGGGCTCCGCCTTCTTCTGTGCGGGGACGGTGCGGGGGGCACTCTTGGCCGTGCCCGCGGCCTTCGCCCGGGGAGCGGCGGGCTTGGGCGCCGCCTTCCTGGCGCTCGACTGCGCCGGGGCCTTGGCCGCCCCCTCGGGCTTGGTCTCGCTCTGCTGGGCGGCCTCCTGCTGGACCTCGACGGCCGCCTTGTTGAACTCGTCCGCCATGGCGCGCTGGATGCCCTGCGCCTTGCTCAGCATGTTCCGCACCTTCTGCACCTGGCTGTAGATCTTGCCGACGACCCGCACGTAGCGGTCGAGGTCGCTGCCGAGGATGACGGCCAGGTCCTCGGGCTTCTGGCCGCCCAGTTCCTCGAAGAGCTGGATCAGGATGTCCTCGGCCTTGCCGAGCTTGTCCTTGGCCTGCGCCTTGGCCGCCTTCCGCTTCTCCCTCTCCTCCTCACTGGGAGCCTCCTCGCCGGTGAGGGAAGTCTGCGTCTCCATCATCTTCAGGCCGTTGGCGAAGTGCTGGGCCTCCGCCTCGCTGTCGAAGTCGCCGCGCACGTAGCGCATGGCCGCGACCATCTGATTGGCCGGGCTGAGCTGGGCGATGTGCCAGGCCAGGTTGTTCTTGATCTGCCCCTTGTCGACCATGTCGGCGACCTCCGGGCGCAGGGTGAGCAGGCCGAGGCGCCAGGTGATGTGGGTCTCCGTCTTGCCGAACTGCTTGGCGATCTTCACCGGCGTCCAGCCGGCCGCTTTGAGGTCGGCGTACGCACCGGCCTCCTCCATGATGGTCATGTCCTCGCGGCCGACGTTCTCGGCGATGCTCTTGACGTATGCGTCCTCTTCGCTGGTGTTCTTGATGACCATGGCCGGGATCACGTCCATGCCGAGTGTCGAGCAGGCCCTCCACCGGCGCTCGCCCGCAATCAGCACGTAGGGGGCTTCGCCCCCCTCGACCGGACGGACGACGATCGGCTGAAGGAGACCATTCTCCTTGATGGTTTCCTTCAGTTCATCGAGCTTCGCCTTGTCGAAGAACTTGCGGGGCTGCTCCGGATTCCGGGCAATTTCCGAGATCTTGAGGTTCGCGAACATTTCCCGCGCCTTCCTTAAATTCAGGGAAAACTCTTTTTTATTTTCCCGTTGTTCTTACACTTATATCTTAATCGCATACGCCGCTAAAGCAAGTAGGGAATTCCTTTTAATTTCGAGAATTCAAATCGGCGAATTTCGCGCGAATTTACTGACAGGGGGATGCGGCGTCGACCGTGCGCGAAGGGGAAAGAGTGAGCCCGCCGCGGCCTCACGGCCGCGACGGGCTCTGCTCCCATCGCCTGCCCCACCGACCACGCCGACGTGGTCGACTCCTCGCGGGCGGGGCGCGGGGGGTCGGCCGCCCGCGAGGAGCAGGGAAGGGCGTCGCTTGCGCGGCGCCATCAACCGGGACCCCCAGCGGAAGTCGTCGATTGACGTGGTGAATCTATCACGACTTCAACAGTGCCACCTATCTGTGACTGAGCCGCAGCTCACGACGCACCGGAATCCGCCTCGTCCGACCCCGCGGTCCACTTCAGCACCGCCAGCACCTCCGCCACTTCCCTGGCCTCTTGCGGCGCGGGGGCGCCTGGACTCGACGGCCCGATCACGTGCGGCGGCTCACTTGCAAGACGGCCAATCCGCGCCTCATCAAGTCCGGCCTGCTCCGACGGGACTTCAGCGGGCGACATCTTCACGACCCCCTCACCGCCCGTATCCCCGCAGCCCGCCGACCGCATGTCAACTGGTCGGTACCTTCCCGGCGATGACGCATGCCGACTCCTCGCCTCTCCAGACGGCCGTCCCGATCGGATGCCGCGTCCCGCGCCCGGCTCGGCACTGACAAGCCCCGGCCTACGCCTCAAACGATCAGGCTTGCAATAAACTGCATGAAGCGTGCATCCTACTGCATGTCCGTGAACGTACGCTGGGACGAGGCCCGATGAGAGATGACCACCCCGTCGACGAACCGGATCAGTCGCTGGACGAACTGATCCGCAGTTCCAAGCGGACGGTCTCCGAACGGCTGCGGCACCTTCGTCACCACCACCCCGAAGGTCCGTTCACTCTCGCCGTGCTTGCGGAGAGGGCCAACGTCTCAGTCCGCACGCTGGCTCAGGCTGAATCCGCCGAGGGAGCGAACGTCACGCTCGAAACCCTCGCGAAAGTGGCCCACAGCCTCGGCATCAAGCGCATCGCCTACTTCCTCGACGACGCCGTCTACCAGCAGATCACGGAGGAGTTCCGTGCACTGGAACGACTGCGGGAGCAGGGAGTCGAGGGCGTCGCGGCGCGCAGGGCCGCCCCCACCGGCCTGCCCGCCGTCTCCGTGGAAGAACTCACCCGCCTGCTCACCGGAATCGCCGAGCAGGCCCGTGATGCTCTGCAGGAGCTTCCACCCGCAGTAGAGCGCAACCCCCCACAAGAAAGCGGCAGTTAACGCACGATGTGCTCACGAAAACGCCGGAAGACGACAAGCCATCAGCCTCACGACGACTTCAAGCAGCGTTGCGAAGCACGCGTCCGCTCCCTCGGCTTACCCAAGAGGGAGCATCTCACTGTCCCGGTCCTCTGCAACAGACTCAGCCAGCTTCGCGGACGGCCCATCCAGGTCCTGGGCCTGCCTCTGCCACTCGGAAGCCCCGACGGCCTGTTGATCGAGACCGAAGCCCAGGACTTCATCATCTACGAGGCACGTCTGGCCCCGGTTCACCAACGCCAGGTGGTCCTGCACGAAGTCGGCCACCTCATCTGCGAACACACCACAGAAACCGCCGTCCCGCTCCTCACGGAGCTGTTCACACCGTCTCTGGATCCCGGACTCGTACGCCGGGTCCTTGGCCGGGACCACTCGCACACCGACGTGGAACACGAAGCCGAGTACATCGGATCCCTCATCGGACGCAAGATCAGCACCTGGAGCTCCGAGCGCACACGGACCGTGCCGCCAGAGGCGCGAGACCTCGTAGCCCGTCTGTCGGCCTTGGACCCTTTCCGCCCCTGTAGGTAGCGATGAACAGCGTTGTGTACCCCATCTGCGCCGCAGTGAGCTGCGTCGCCTTCATCTACAAGCTCCGCATCCTGCGCATCGACCGTTCGCCGGCGCAGTGGGCGTTATGCGGGAACTTCCTGGTGTCCACGGTGATCTTCACTGTGTCAACGCCGACCGTCTGGGTGGCTACGAGCAGACTCGTCGGCGTCGTGAACTTCGCGGGACTCTTCACGCAGGTCCTGGCCATGGTCCTGGCCGGCTGCCAGCAACTGGTCCTGCTGCATCTCACCTACGAACGGGGTGTTGCCTGGCGCAAGGCGCGTTTCAGGCTCCTCGCCATCGGTCTCGTCATCAGCGCCATGATCGTGCTGTTCGTCTATGCGACCAACGCCAGTGAACTCCCGACGAACTTCGCGCTGACGACGGCGCGGTTCTATCCGGCGTACCTGTCGATCTACATCGTGGCCTACTTCTGGAACCAGATCGACATCTGCGTCCTCTGCTGGAAACACGCCCGTGTCTCCCCTCGGCCGTGGCTCCGCCGCGGCCTGCGTCTTGTCGCGCTGACCCTGCCCTCGTCACTCGTCTACGGGGGCTGCCGCGCCGCCGACATCATCGCGGGCCAATTCGGCATCTCCGGTGAGGCATGGGAACCGCTCGCCCCCCTCGCGCTCCTGGTCGGGATCGTCGGCAAGACGATCGGCTGGACTCTGCCGGACTGGGGCCGGTACCTCTCGACCGCGCAAGAGCGGTTCTACCGCCAGTGGGTGCACCGCCAACTCGCTCCGCTGCACCGTCAGATCACCGCGCACGTGCCCGATCCCGTGCTGGAACTGGGCCCTGACGACGACCTCCAGACGCGCCTGTACCGCATGGTCGTCGAGATACGGGACGCCCAGTGGGCTCTGCGCCTGTGGATGACACCGGAGGCGGCAGCAGCGGCCCGGCGCGAGGGCGAGAGCCTCGACCTCCGCGGCGACGACCTCCTCGCGTTCGCCGAGGCCCGACAGCTCACGGCTGCCATCGAGGCGAAGGCCGAGGGGGCCGAGCCCGCGGACCACTCGGTCATGCCGCGGCTCGCCGAGCCTCCGGACCTGGCGGCAGAGCTGTCCTTCCAGCACAAGCTCGCCCGCCACTTCCGCCGGTCCCTCCTGGTCCCGATGACCGCAGCGGGAACAGCTCCGGCCGCAGCACCACAGAATGGGAGCCGAGCATGACCTTCCCGGACACCGCCCCTCCGTGCCTCTTCGATGCCGGCTTCTTCGCGGATCCGTACGCCACCTACGCGCGCCTTCGCGTCGAGGGCGCCGCACACCACCTCGCGACCCCCGAGGGCTCACTCATCTGGCTCGTCCCCAGAGAACGAGACGTCCGAGCGGCACTGAACCACCCGCAGCTGTCGGTGAACAAAGCCCACTCGACGCACGGTTTCCGGGGCTTCTCCCTTCCGCCGGCCCTGGACGCCAACCTCCTCAACGTCGACCACGCGGACCACCTGCGGCTGCGCCGACTGGTGAGCCAAGCCTTCACCGCCCGTCGCGTGGAGCAGATGCGCAGCACGATCGAGGCGTCAGCCCACCGGCTGGCTGATGCCCTGGACGGAGGCGGCATCCACGACCTGGCCGCCGTCTACGCCAGCCCGCTTCCGATCACGGTCATCGGAGACCTCCTGGCCGTTCCCGACACGGACCGGCTCGCCTTCTCCTCCTGGGTCGGCACCATGTTCGCCCCCGAGCACCCCGGGCAGGCCGGCGAAGCCATCAAGAAGATCCAGGAGTTCCTGACCGGCCTGGTCGCCGAGCGCCGGCGCGCCCCCGGCGACGACCTTCTCTCCGGACTGATCGCCGCCCGGGACGAGGGCGACAAGCTCAACGAGGACGAACTCGTCTCTCTCGCCTTCCTGATCCTCATGGCCGGAAGCGAGAACGCCCAGCACGTGATCACCACCGGGGTGTACACCCTGCTCCAGCATCCTCAACAGCTCGCCGCGCTCCAGGCCGACCGGAAGCTCCGTCCGAACGCAGTGGAGGAGATACTCCGCTACGCGCACCCCAACCAGATGGCCATCCGCCGCTTTCCGCTGGAAGACCTCGACATCGGCGGCGTCCGCATCCCCCGGGGCGAAACGGTGATGCTCTGCCTTGCCTCTGCGAACCGGGACCCCGACCGCTACCCGGACGCGGACCGCTTCGACATCCGCCGGGCGGACAAGGCCCACCTCTCCCTGGGACACGGCCTGCACTACTGCCTCGGCGCTGCGCTGGCCCGCATCGAGGTCGAGGCCGCGCTCTCCGCCCTCCTGGACAGATTCCCCCGACTGCGTCTGGCCGCTGCACCGCACGAGGTGCGCTGGCGCCACTCCTGGCGGTCACACGCCCTGCGGGAACTACCCGTCACCGTGGCATGACACCCCACTCGACGTACGCACGCGCACAGTTCACCCCCTGGGGGCGGTCATCCCCATGTACGCCAGGTCAGGGCCACCCTGTCGGAGTCCACCGTGCGCGAGCCCCGGCCACCCGGATAGACGGCGATCTTGTCCAGCAGCAGGAACGTCAGTGCCCTCTTCGAGGCGAGCGGCGCGTGCTTCCACCACTTCACGAGGTCCGGAACACCAGCGACGCTCACGCCCGCAAGCTGCTCCAGGAAGCGCAGCTCCTGCCTGCCCTCGCGGATCTGCTTCGACAACTCCTTGTCTGCCGCCTTGAAAGCGGACAAGGACACGTCGCGCGCCTTCGCGAAGTCCTCGCCAAGGCGACTCTGGCGCTGGCGGTCATGCTCGATGCGCTCCAACAGCGAGGCCGCCTCCTGCTCGGCCTGCTCGCGCGCCTTCTCCACCAGGGCGCTCACTCCCGGCTTCGCCAACTCGGCCAGCACGTGCTCACCGACATACGTCTCCAGGAGGTCGGCGTTGATCCGTACACGCCCGCAGCCCCGGGGACGCCGTGGACTGCTCGGCGGGCAGCGGTGGCCGCGGCTGCCCGCGTTGGACGGAGCACCACCGAGAACGTAGCCGCACAAGCCGCACACCAGGCGCTTACCGCTCAGCATGTACTCCCGTTCCGGCGCCTGGGCGGCTCCCGGTTGATGCTTGGGGCGCATCTGACGGATCTTCCGGAACTGCTCGGGCGAGATCAGCTCCGGCCCGCCGGAGGGCAGCAGGTTGCCGTCCTCGTCCTCGAAGAGACCGGCGATGGCGGGGTGGTCCAGGACCGCGGCCAGAACGTGGGGCCGCCACTCGTTGCCGAGGGTGGTGCGGTGGCCCTCCGCGTTCATCCAACCCGTGATCTCCTCGTAGGGCTGCTCTGCCTCCCGCCGGTTGGCCGCCTCCTGCAACGGCCCTACCTCGTCAGCCTTCGGCCTTCTGAACGCCGTATCCGCGAACCCGTACAGCCTTGGCACAGAATCTCCCCAGCCTTCGCCGACCCCAGTACACCTCCTATGGTAACGAAGATAGGCCACACTGCTGCAAAGGGTGGTCCTATATCGGTAAAACGGCATATTCCACGGAGTCCTGCGGCAACCCCTACACGTGAGTGCCCTCGACTCCGAGTGCCTCCCACAACGCCGCCGTCGGCACCCGCACCGTGCTCCCCAACGGCAGCGTACGAACCGGGAACCGGCCGTCCCGGATCAACTGATACGCCTTGTTCGGCGAGATCCCCAGAGCCCGAGCCGCGGTCACCACATTGACCGTGACCGGAAGCGACAACAGCTCCTCCAGGCCCATCGCCCCAGCAGAAGCCTGCCCGTCCGTGTCCTGAGCAGTCATGTCGTTGGTCGCAATCTCCCCCGCGCCAACCTGCCCGCGACTTTACCTCAGTGTCCGACAGCCCTCGGAAGATCAACACAGATCGCGCAACGCGACCAAGGAACGACTGGCAGCCCCCGGATCACGGGCGGCGAGGGCGAGGGAAGAAGGCGCATGTTCGAGGACAAGACCTACAAGCGGTGTGCCTGCAAGGGCCCCATGACCCACAAGGCCGGGCCCAGGAATGGACAGCCCGTCCTCAACGACGACGGAACGCCCAAGATCGGCTACCTGGAGACCGCCTGCCCGCTTCTCAAGAAGCGGGACCACGGCTCCTGGTACTACAGCTTCGAACTCCCACCCGGCCCCGGCGGCAAGCGTCGGCACCCCAAGAAGGGCGGTTTCAAGACCCAGGAGAAGGCAGCCGCCGAAGCAGCCAAGGTTTATACCGAGGCCATGGCAGGAGTCGACGTCCTGTCGGACGAGACCGTCGGCGACTACCTGCGCCGTTGGCTCGACAACCAGCACGATCTCAAGGCCACCACGAAGAAGAGCTACGAGGACTACCTGCGCCTCTACTTCACCCCATACCTCGGGCACATCAAGCTCCGTGGGCTCCGGCCCCGACACCTCGAAGAGATGTTCGCCGCCGTCCAAGCCGAGAACAAGGCCAAGCTGAAGGACCAGGCGGCAGCTCAACTGGCCCGCGAGGCCGAGAAGAAAGCGCACGCAGCATGGCGCGATGCCAGCGCCCCTCGCGACCCGCAGCTGCGAGAGACCTGGAACGAAGCCAAGGCCCACCTCAAGGCCACCCTCGCACGCCCTCGCCGCCAGACCGGCCCCGCCACCCAGCACCGCATCAAGATGGCGCTCAGCTCCGCCCTCGAAGACGCCCGCAAACGCCGGATGATCACCGACAACTGGGCATCCATGATCCAGACGCCCCGGGTACGCAAGGCCAAGGCACTGGAGTGGACCGCCGCCCGCGTCGAAGCCTGGCGCAAGACCGGCAAGAAACCCTCCCCGGTCATGGTCTGGGCTCCAGAACAGACCGGCAAGTTCCTCGACTCCGTGGTCTACGACCGCCTCTACCCCCTATGGGTCATCATCGCCTTCCTCGGCCTGCGCCGCGGCGAAGCCTGTGCCCTGTCCTGGGCAGAGGTAGACCTCGACGTCGGCGCCATCCACATCACCGAGGAGATCGTCACCGTCGCCTACGAGCCGCACGAGGACACCCCGAAGTCCGACAACATCCGCGACATATCCCTGGACGAGGACACGATCGCCCTGCTGCGGTGGTGGCGCGACCGCCAGCAGGCCGAGAAGCAGGAGTGGCTCGAATCCACTGGAGAGTGGACCGACAGCGGCCGGGTCTTCACCCTTGAGGACGGCACGGAGTACCACCCTCAGTACTTCTCCGACCGCTTCGCGCGCCTCTACAAGAGGGTCGACCTGCCGCCGATCCGGCTGCACGACCTCCGCCACGGCTCAGCGACACTCGCCCTTCGGGCAGGCGTGGCCATGGTCACCGTCCAGCGCAGGCTCGGCCACTCCTCGATCCGCGTAACCTCCGACATCTACACCACCGTCCTCGCGGAAGTAGAGCGCGAGGCCGCTGAGGCAACCGTGTCCGTCGTACCCCGCTCACGCAAACGCGTCATCCCGCAGCCGCAGACCGGGGGCAATGCCTCAGCGGACGACGAGCCGCAAGAGGGCCAGGAGGTCACCGAGGAAACCCCGGATGTTCCCACCGAGGACGCTGCCTGACGGCATGTTCCCAGGATGTTCCCATCCGCTCACGCAGAAAGCCCCCGCGACCTTGCAGGGGCCTTCTGTCCGATCCGTTTCCCCTGGTCAGAGATGGAGCCGCTTTCGGGATTCGAACCCGAGACCTACGCATTACGAGTCCGGCGTTCCTCCGGATCAGAACCCACTCTCAGCAACAGACCCGACCCGTAACTTCATGGCCTTGCTCGAAGCCCCGCTGCGGCACCGCCGGCGGGCCTGCGCCGAGGACCGCATCCGCGCCGCCCGCTCCACCGGCCTGCGCAACCTGCCCCTACACGATGCGGCGCAGAACCAGGTCTGGCTGGAGATCGTCCAGATCGCCCTGGACACATGTGATCACCGCTGCACTGCAACGGCTCGATGCCCTTCCGAACCCAGGCTGACCGACAGCCTCCCGCCCCTACGAGCAGGACCACCCCGGAGCCGTGGAA
This sequence comes from Streptomyces sp. NPDC056161, assembly GCF_042268025.1. Taxonomy (NCBI): domain Bacteria; kingdom Bacillati; phylum Actinomycetota; class Actinomycetes; order Kitasatosporales; family Streptomycetaceae; genus Streptomyces; species Streptomyces sp. NPDC056161. The sequence continues at coordinate 379,956 of NZ_JBHJUV010000002.1, read as the reverse complement.
CCCGGAGTCCATCCGACGCGACAGCCGGGCCGCCATGATGCCCGCAAACAGAAATCTCCGCTCTGAACGAGCAGAAAAGGGTTAGTCAGCAAGCTGACGAACCCTCATGCAAGATCGAGGCTGACGACATCTTGAAGGCTGCGTCGGCCTTCTTCGCGGCCGATCTCGACCGGCCGTCGAAGCGCCCCACCGGTCCCGGAGTGGTTCAGGACAAGGCGCCAGGACGCTGTCGATGACGATACTGCCTACCGGGCGGATCCTTCGGTGCGCGTCGGCCAACCGGACCTGTCCGACGCCCCGGCCCTCCAACTGCCGGATTCCTGGTGCAGCGATCTCGCTGGGACGTTGGAGAAGGTGGCATCCGTCAATACTGACCGTGTCGCTGTACGTCAGCAGTACAGGATCGGGCGATCCGGGAATTGTTGGCATCCAAGGGCCCGCTGTGACGTGGGGCACGGTTCACGTGGTTGGGCGGAGCGTGCCGGCGGGGCGTGCGTGGTGTCCGCGAGGGGGGTGGAAGTCAGCCATCTCTGATCGTTCAGGCGCACCTTCGGAACGCTCAGCTGCACCAGCTTTACATGGATTGCGCGCAGGGTCAGCACAGGAAGATCTTGAGTCCTGTGAGTTCTCCTGCCCCTTGGGCTCGGTCTGGTGGTGCGAATGATTCACGCCACTGCCGTAGCCGCGTGTGTCGAATATTCGTGCGGAAAGCTGCTGTGGCCGCTTACGGTGAGGCGGCGCGCGCCGGATGCCTGACCGGTCCCGGGCGTGTGTATCAGCAGCCGGGGGGCTGCTTGCTCACGGGGGAGGGGCTGTATTGCTGTGCCGTCGTTCCGGAATCCATGTCAGTCCCGTTGTCGGCGTATTGCCTTGAGTTCTTCTCAGGATGTCGTACGGCGGTGATTCTTCCCGTCCTGCGGTCCCGCTTTCGGCGTGCAGCCATCTGACGATGAAAGGGATGTTCCTTGCGTTATAGACCGTGGTTCCGTGTGTCCGGGGCGCGAAGACCCCGATGGCTTACATCTGCTGTGACGTCCACGGTGGCCGTGGCGGTGCTCGGTGCCCTGGTGGTGCAGCCGGGGTTGCCGGCCCGGTCCAGCGGCCTCGGCGACCTCGCCCCTGTCGCCGACAGCTATGACGGTTTCGACACCGCGGCCGCCGAGCAACTGCGGCAGGACCAGTGCTTGATGGCGGATGTCCTGCGGCTGGGCGGCCCGTCGATGTCCGGTGTTGCGCGGGACGCGCTGAATCAGGCGCCGGACGCGTTGCACGCCGCGGCGAACCGCCAGTACTGGGACGACACCCCGCTGTCCAGGATGTTCGAGCAGGACCGAGTGCTTCTGGACAGTGATTCCGCACGTCGCGATACCACCCGCAAGAGTTGGCCGGTCCCGCTCAATGGTCTGGCCACGCCCCTCGGATACTCGTTCGGGGGGTTCTTCACGCCGCCGGACGGGAAGGAAGATTTCTTCGCGCGGACGGGGCTGCCGCAGTGGTCGGGTGAGCAGTGGTGGCGGAGCGAGGACACCTTCTACGAGGACCCGACTCCTCGGGCTGACGAGGCCACGGCGAAGGCCGTGAAGGACCTGGGCACCCCCCTCTACGGCAACGACCCGGACCCAGCGCTGCCCACCTGGAAGCGGGACTACGAGGAGAATCAGGCGTGGGAGCGCCTGGTCAACCGGCCCCTGGAGCCGATTGGCGCCGACAACGCCCGCCTGTTCCTGGGCGCCGGTGGCTTCGCCCGCAGCGCCCCCGAGACCGGCAGTCTTGAATTCCGGGTCGATGTGGAGGACCTGAAGTCCCGCTTCGCGGCGTGTGCCTGGCGTGGTCCGGTGGATCCGGACCGGGTCCTGGGACAGGAGGTGGCTGCCGCATCGGCCGAGTGGCAGCAGGAGATCGCTTCGCAGGCCACCCAGCGGAACCAGATCCTGGACGCGAACCAGGACGCCACCGACGCCCTGAAGGCCAGTGCGACGGCCATGGGCGACCTGCTCGGCCAGTCCTGGATAGCCGACCACCTCACCCGCTGGCAGGACCATTGGAGCGCCGGCGGCATCGGCTGGATCGGTGATGCCCCGCTGGAGATCCAGGTCCCCGGGGCCACGGGCAAGTGCCTGGACGTGGCGGGCGCCGGCATGACGAACGGCACCCCGGTACAGATCTACACCTGCAACGGCAGCGCCGCCCAGAAGTGGCAGATCTGGGCGTCCTACGACGGCGGCTACCAACTGTTGAACCCCAACTCGGGCAAATGCCTTGAGGTACTGAACGGCAGCAGCGCCGACGGTACGAAGATCGACATCCGGGACTGCGGCGACAGCACGGCACTGCAGTGGACGTTCGACGTCCGCAGCGCGGGCGCGCTGCGGAACGCAGCCACGGGCAAATGCGTGCACCTGCCGACGTTCGCCACCAGCCAGGATGCCGTGCTGTCGGCGTGCAACAACTCAAGCGCGCAGAAGTTCCTGATCGTCCCCAAGGGCCACACCGGCGACGACAGGCTCGGCTACCCCAGCCAGGCCCAGTTCGACAAGGCGAAGCGGGGTGTCACGGCCGCGCAGGCGCATGCGAAGGAACAACTCGCCGTCCTCAAGACCCAGCTCGCTGCCGGGCAGCAGGCGGCGACCGCCTCCGACACGGCGCTTCAGTCCGCCTACCAGATCGCTGACGCGAACGGGGCGCCGCGAGGCCGTGGTCTGCTGGTCGGCCAGCAGAAGGACCAGGTCACCAGGGGCGTGGCGGCTGCGCTGCAGGCCCTGGAGAAGGCCGGTGAGACGGCCGAGGCCGCCACCCGTGCCTCCGCCGGCGACAGCCAGACCATCGCGCAGCGCGCCCTGGCACAGACCGCCCAGACGAAGGCGGAGTTCCGCAAAGAGGCTGCCGCCAGGGCCGAGTGGCAGGCCAAGGCCGCCGCGGACGCCGCCAGGATCCACCGGGACAACGCCAAACAGGACAAGGAGACGGCCGAGGCAAAACTCGCCGTCGCGGTCAAGGCCGAGGCGGACGCGAAGGCCGCCGCAGCCGACGCCCACGCCAAACGACTCGCGGCCGAGGCCGAGGAGAAGACGGCCAGGGCGGAGAAGGACAACGCCGCAGCGAGCCGCACCGAGGCCGCCGAGCACCGCAAGAACGCCGAAGCCCAGGCGGCGACGGCCAAGGACGCCAAGGACAAGGCCGAGGCATCCGAGAAGACGGCCGAGGACCGGCGCGATGACGCGGTCAGGGCAGCCGACCACGCCAGGTCCCTGCGCGATGACGCCTGGGACGCCGAGCAGAAAGCCGATGCCGCCCGCGCCAAGGCCGACGCCAAGGACGCCTACGCAGACTCCCTCGATGCCGGCGAAGCAGCGGATGCCGCCCGCGCCGCCGCGAACGAGGCCGACGGGCATGCCGACGACGCCGAAACCGCCGCCGCCCGGGCACGCTCCGAGGCGGACGCCGCCACCCAGGCCGCGGCCGACGCCGACGCAGCCGCCACCCGCGCCGAAGCAGCAGCCAAACGCGCCCGCTCAGCCGCGGACGCCGCACAGGCCGACAAACTGAAGGCCGACGCGGCCGTGAAGACCGCGACCAGCGCCACGGCCGACGCGATCACGGCAGCCCAGGACGCCGCCACCGAAGCCAACACCGCGGTCAAGCTTGCCGACGAGGCCGAACAGCACGCCAAAGACGCCAAAACGCAGGCCGACGCCGCCAAGACAGAGGCCGGCAACGCCCGCTCGGCCGCGGCCACCTCCGCAGGCTTCGCCCACGTCACGGCACAGGCCGCGGCGGATGCGGGCAAGGCCGCCCAGCAGGTCGCCGACCCCGCCAACGACGCCATCCAGCTCGGCGCACCCTACATCGACACCGACTCCGCGGCCGGTCTGGTCGTGCTGACCGGACAAGGCTCGAAGTCCATCGCCGAGCAGCAGCAGGCTGTCGCCGACGCACACGCCAAGAACGCAGCCGCCGAGGCCCAGGCCGCCAAGAACATCGCCGACCAGGCAACCGGCGACGCCAAGGAGGCATACCAGCACGCGGCAGGCGCCGCCCAGTACGCCGCCGACGCCCGCACCTACTCCAAGGAAGCCCTCGGCTACGCCGCCGACGCCGCCAAGGCCGCATCCGCCGCAGCCGCCTCCCTGGCCCGCACCATCGACTACGACCAGCAGGCCACCACCGACGCCACAGCCGCCGACAAGGCCGCAGGCAACGCGGAGAGCTACGCCAAGGACGCCCGCGACTCCGCCGACTCCGCCGAACTCGACGCCGAAGCCGCCCGCACCGCAGCCGCCCAGGCCGAACAGGACGCCCAGGACGCCCGCGACGCAGCCGACCGCGCCGACACCGCCGCCACCGAAGCCGAACAGGCGGCTAAAGACGCCGACAAGTACGCAAAGGAAGCCCAGGAAGCAGCCGAACGCGCCGAAGCAGCCGGGAACGCCGGTCAGATCTCCTCGGGAACCGTCGTCGACGAAAGCGGCGCCTCCATCGGCAACATGTTCTACGTAGTCGACCAGGTGGAGAAGCTCGGCGAGCCGGAGGTGATCAACAAGCAGAACTGCAACCCGATCATCCACACCGGCGACTGCAAGATCACTGCGAAGATCCGGTTCAAGGCCGTCCTTGACCTGTACCTGTGCACCGCGCAGGACCTGGACCTCTCGAATTTCCAGTGTCCAACCAGCTCGACGTTGTACCTCGGCGACTACTCGACCGCGGAACTGTCCTCCGAGGTCACCGACACAATCTCGATGCTGGAGTTCAACGAGGGCATCGACCCGGTGGACATCCTCCTCGGGCACTGGATCAAGTGCGTCCAGAAGGTCGCTCCTGGAGGAGGTGACGGAAGCTGGAGCGGATGCGCATGGGCAGCCGTGGACGTCGCCACCCTGTTCGCGGGCAAGATCCTCAGGCCCATCGCGGACGCCGTCAAGGCGGCGGACGCCGCCGCGCGGACCGGCATCGGTTTCACCGACGCCCTCAACGCGCTGCGCACCCTCGGGCTGGCCGACGATGTCGTCGCTCGAATCGGGTACCGGGCCATCGACGAATTCGTCGAGTTCTGTACCAGGAGCGGGGCCCTCAGGCATCTGACCGCACAGGCATCCGTGGCGGCCGAGGGATGCCCCACGGGCCTGATCCGCTACGGCAGCGACGAGCTGAGCCGCGTGGCCTACCAGTTCAGAACGGAGTCCGGTTTCTACGGGGCGCAGCACAATGTCGCCGTCGCCAAGGTGCCGGGGTGGAACGACCCCAAGACCGGGGACCTCGTGGTCGCGAGCAGCAGTTTCGCCGGTCACTCGGAGACAGCGATTCTGGACAAGCTGAAGGCGAAGGGGTTCGACCCTCACCAGATCACCGCTCTGTACACTGAGCGGCAACCCTGTGGTGATTGCGCCTCCGAATTGGCCGATGCCCTCAAAGAGGGAACACCGATCACGTGGTCGGTCCCTTACTACCCAGGCATCGAGAGCGCGGCGAAGCAGCTGCTGGCCAGTTACGTCAAGCTCGCCGGCGGGGGGCGTTCAGCACGCTCCCTGACAGGCCGAGAGCAGGAAGAGAAGTGAAGGACGCATGACCGAGCACGGATTCGATCTGCCGCCGAAAGCCCCGCCGGACGTCCTCGCCCAGCGTGACGCGCTGGCTGAAGAAGCCTGCCGCGCACTGGCCCGGGCCGGGATTCCCGTTCACCGGGGTGACCTCGGAGGCGAGTTCGAAGGCAGGCCCGGGGCGGAGGTCCAGGTGGACCCTCTCGCCGTCGGCGGTGTGCTGGTGGAATGGAACACGGAGGCGGAACTGACGACTGCCGCTGTGAACCTTCTGGCGGGCGGAGTCGATCCTTCAGATCTGCCGCACGCGATCCGCCATTACGAAACTGTCCATTCCTGTATGCGGGACGCCCTCCTGGGAATTCTCACCTCGGCGGGATTCCAGGTCGAGAAGGCAGACGGGCACACCTACGGGACTGCGGTCTTCGTCAAGGGATTCCAGCCCTGACCCATCTTTCAGGCATCGTCGGCACCGCGCGGTTTCGGTGTGGGTACGCGCGCTCGACCTGGACCTCGTAGCGGAAGACAGGCCACCGCTCTCCGGTGACCTCCACCCCTCCGGCGGGGAGACGGCCTTCCGCCTCCCCGCCTAAGCATCCGTTCCCGCGAAGTCAAACCATGAACAGTCGTTCGGAGTAGGGGTATGGCTGCCGCTTCGGAATTGCTCGTTCAGATTCTCAGCGGCTCCACTCTGCGGATGGAGGTTGGAAGGATCTGTTGCCGCCCGTTCCTCAGCGCGGAACCGATGCCTGCCGCCCGAGACTGCTGCCGACGTTCTGTTTACTGTATGCGTGGATCTGGCTGACGGTGACAAAGAGGGAAGCAGGGCCGCCGAGACCCCGACGGTACTGGAGTCGCCGGGTCCGCGGTCCTTCGGGAATGGAGAACCCAGGAATGCTGTTGGGGCATGCGGCCACTTAGGTCTCCCGTGCGGCGGCGGCAGCATCTCGCAGACGGACGTCGCCCGCACATGGCGAATTCCCAAGTAAAAGGACACTTGCTCTACAGCGAATCCACAATCGGTCGGCAAGGGGTTTGCAGGGCGTGATATTCACGCGCGATGACCGGGCGGGGGAGGGGAAGCTGTCTTCGCGGCTCGGTCTGGTGACGGAGGCTGTCGAGGCGGCGCCGGGGATGGATCTGTACGCCTATGTGGTGGGTCGTATGTCGCAGGGCGACAGGGTCGACTATCTGATTGTGGATGAGGCGCAGTTCCTGGCGCCGGAGCAGATCGATCAGCTGGCGCGGGTCGTGGACGACCTGGGCCTCGATGTCTTCGCCTTCGGTATCACGACCGACTTTCGGACCAGGCTCTTTCCGGGCTCGCAGCGGCTGATCGAGCTGGCGGACCGGATCGAGACCCTTCAGGTCGAGGCGATGTGCTGGTGCGGGGCGCGTGCCACGCACAATGCCCGCACGGTGGGTGGCGCGATGGTCGTGGAGGGTGAGCAGGTTGTCGTCGGTGACGTGAACGGCTCCTCCGCGGAGGTCGGCTATGAGGTGTTGTGCCGACGGCATCACCGCCGCCGCATGACGAGCGCCACTGCGCGTGCCGGCGTGTTCTCGCCGGACGGCCTGCCGTTTGCCCCCGATTGAGCCTCGAACCTGTCTGCCGCGCCGTGGCCGTGGCGGCGGCCATGGCGACTACACGGCCGCTGAGCCGTCAGTCCGACGCCCGCACCCTAGATGATCAATTCCAAGGGATGCCTGCGGAGGGTGTGGGGTGGGCGGCGGCCGAAGCCACCGCGAGACGGTCAGGCGGGCTGCCGGCCCTGGTTGTCGAGGTGGCAGCGGGCGGTCAGGCGTCAGGGTCGACTTCGGGGTGCGTGAACCGCATGGGCTTGCCCAGCGACCGGGCGTAGGCGATTTCGGCTCGGGTGCTGTCTCCGATGTAGTCGCCGACTACGAGCACCTCATCAGCGAGCCGGATCTTCGCCCGGTGCAGATCGTCGAGTCGAACCTTCAGCGCCTCTGCCTCGACAGGATCGGACCAAGGTTCCTGCGGCGACTTCATGTCACAGCCCGGTTTGACCACAATCTTTCCGGCTTTGGTCTCCCGCAGATCGGCCTCGTTCATCTCGGTCATGAAGCGGGTGGAGCCGCAGATCACGACGATACGCGGGAGGCTCAACAGCTTCTTCGCGGCGGCGAGCTTCTCCTCGGGGCTGAGCAGTTGCGGGTATGACACTGGTTCCTCCTGGTGGTGTGGTCCAAGGGGTGCCTGCGGAGACGAGAACGAGGGTCTCCAAGATCGTTTTGTGACGAACGACGTGGACACCCTCGCGACAGCGCTCTATGCGACGACCGACGACATGCTGAAGGAGCATCCCGACCTGGCGCCGTGGCGCCCACCGGTCGGCATTACGCCCCGCCTGAGCGATGCCGAACTGGTCACCCTCGCCACGATGCAGGCCATACTCGGCTACACCTCCGAGGCCAAATGGCTCCGCCATGCCCGTGCCCACCGTGCTCACCTGCGCCACCTCTTCCCCCACCTGCCCCAGCAGTCCGGCTACAACAAGCGGCTGCGCAAGGCCGCCGGTCCGATGCGAAGCGTCAACCAGATCCTGGCCACGACCATCTCGGTGTGGAGCGGCGACGTATGGGTCGTGGACTCCACCCCGGTGGAATGCGGCCGCTCCCGCGAGACCGTCATACGCTCCGGCCTGGCGGGTTGGGCCGAATACGGCTACTGCGCCAGCCACAGCCGCTTCTTCTGGGGCCTGCGCCTGCACCTGGTCTGCACCCTTCAGGGCCTGCCCATCGCCTTCGCCCTGACCGGGGCCAAGGCTGACGAACGCGAGACCCTCCTTGACCTCCTGGCAGCCGAAGCAAGGCATCCTCGCGCTGACCGCCGCGATCTGGCACAACGACGCCACCGGACAAACCGTCCTACGCTCACTGATCGCCTACGATCACTGACCCCTTGGACTAGATCATCTAGAAGCGACCTGTGCATGGTCTGGACCGGTGCCTGGCTGGCCGAGTGCATCACGCTACGGCAGCCCGCCGACCTGGACAAACCCGACCTGGACCTGCGGCTCGGCGTGCCCGCAGCCGTCGCGTCCCCGGCCGCGCGCACGGTGACTCTCGCCGACAGAATCGAACTCGCTTACGATGTCCTGGTTTTGGTTGCAAACTGAGCGGCACGGACAACACCAAGTCCGCCGCGACGACTCCATTGACCCGCGCCGACCGCGGCTGGGCCCGTTTTCACAGGCGGAGACCATCGGTTACGACCTCACCGGCAACCGGCAACCGGCACGCGGGTATGCGCACATCCTGGGCCTCGATACAGGGTGCGAGTTCGTGGCGCCCAGGGGGTGTGTTGTAGGGCGCCGAATCGCGGAACTGATCGACTCAGCCGCCGCTCTTGCGTCGGAACGACCGCTGGCTCGCAGCCGGGCCGTGCGCCCTGCGGACCTTCGACGCATCGACGTTCGCAGCGAGGTCAGCGGCGTCCGCCTGCGCACCGCGCTTGCGCGCCAGGGCCTCCCGGAACTTGCGTTTCAGGTCGTAGTGGCCGTCGCTGTCGGGTTCCAGAGCGGACGTCTCGGGGTCGGTCGGCTCCGAACCTTCTGTGGATGCTGACTCTGCGGTCATGGTGACCTCCTGGGTTCGGGCAGTGGGAAGCACAGCTTGTCATGCCGGGCGCAGCGCGGGGTGCCGGGTGCGGGGTTCCGGCAGCATCATCTCGGCTCCGGCTACGGTGGGTATCGCCTCGCGGCCGGGCACACCACGTGGGCGTTCATCTCGTAGGCGTACGCACGGGAGGGTTTCGGGCCGGGCTGGAGATTCTCCCTTTCGTGGTCGGACGTATTCGATTATCAGGGCAGCGGCTCTCACCCGCCGCGACGCACCAGGGCCGCCTTGCGGGCCTCGGCGAGCTTCCGGGCCTCGGCGGCCTTTCGGGACTTGCCGCCGGCGCCGCGGGAGGTGTCCTTGCTGGTGCCCAGGCCGCGGAAGGGAGCGTTGGTGTTTTTGGGCCGGGGCGTGGCGGGCCCGCCGTCGAGCGGGGTGCCGGAGGGGGCCTTGGCCCCGGTGATCCGGCTCAGCTCCGCCTCGCCCGAGCGCACCTTGGTGATGGTCGGCTCGATGCCGGCCCCGGCCATCAGCCGGCTCAGCTCGCGGCGCTGATCCGCCAGTACCAGCGTGACGACGCTGCCGGAGTCACCGGCTCGGGCGGTGCGGCCGGCGCGGTGCACATAGTCCTTGAGGTCGGTGGGCGGGTCGACGTTGACCACGAGATCGAGGTCGTCGACGTGCAGGCCACGGGCCGCGACATTGGTCGCCACCAGGACGGCGATCTGGCCGTTCTTGAACTGTGCCAGGGTCCGTGTGCGCTGCGGCTGGGACTTGCCGCTGTGCAGGGCCGCAGCGTGCACCCCGTTGGCCCGCAGATGCCGGGTGAGCTGGTCGACCGCGTGCTTGGTGTTCAGGAACAGCAGTACGCGGCCGTCGCGGGCGGCGATCTCCGTGGTGACGGCGTACCGGTCGGGGCCGTGGACGACCAGAACATGGTGGTCCATCGTCGTGACTGAGCCCGCGGACGGGTCGACCGAGTGGACGACGGGGTCGTGGAGGTGGCGGCGGACCAGCTGGTCGACGTCGCGGTCCAGGGTGGCCGAGAACAGCATCCGCTGACCGTCGGGGTGCACCTGGTCGAGTACCTCGGTCACGTGCGGCAGGAAGCCCATGTCGCACATCTGGTCGGCCTCGTCGAGGACGGTGATCCCTACCCGTCCCAGGCGGCAGGCCCTGCGCTCGATGAGGTCGTGCAGACGGCCGGGGGTGGCGACGACCACCTCGGCCCCGTCGCGCAGCGCAACGGCCTGCCGGCCGATCGACAAGCCGCCGACGACCGTGGCCATCCGCAGCCGCAGTGCCTCTGCGTACGGCGCAAGCGCCTCGGTGACCTGTTGGGCCAGCTCTCGGGTGGGCACCAGGATCAGAGCGAGAGGCTGCTTCGGTTCCGCGCGCCGCCCGGCCGTCCGTGCGAGCAGCGGCAGGCCGAAGGCGAGCGTCTTGCCCGATCCGGTGCGCCCGCGCCCCAGGACATCGCGTCCCGCGAGGGCGTTGGGCAGCGTGGCCGCTTGGATCGGGAAGGGCTCGCGCACACCGAGTTCGCTGAGCGTTCGCAGTATCTCGGCGGGCAGTTCCAGGCTCGCGAAGGAAGCGAACGGGGGCGCTGTTGGGGCAGTGGCCATGAGCGGGGCGAGATCACTGTGCGAGGCGCCGGGGTGGTCAGGATGATTCATGAAGAGCCTTCCGCATGCGAACGTACCGAGGAAGGCCCGGTAGGAATGAGCAGTCGACGAACAAGAGGAACCGGACAGGCAGGATCGCCAACCGTCACGAGCACGCAAAAGCATAAGGCTAACACAAAGTGACAGCCCCGCGTTCTGAGATCGCGGCCCGGCGGTGCCGGCCCCAGTCGGCCGTCTGCGCGCTGCTTCCCCCGGCTGCCGGCCCCTGCGGGGCCGCGACCCCGATGGCTGTCTTGACGTCTCTTCCAGAAGGCCGATCGAGATCTTCTCGCCGGATCCACGCACGGCGAGCGGTGGCTAGCCGGGCTGAGGGGTCCCGCACACCCTTGTTGTTGCGCCACGAGTGCGGCCGGGTTGTTGCGCCACGAGTGCGGCCGGTGTCGCGGAACGCCGGTGTGCCCGGGAGAAGCCGGGTGGCATGACGAATGCAGAGCGTGCGCAGGGGATACCGTCGTCGCGGTGCGGTAGATGCGGACCACCGCCCGCTGTTCATGTCCGGTACGTCGTTGTAGACGGGCCGGAGGGTGAGCAGCTGCGACGGCGTCAACTGGATGTGATCCGCGCCGTCCTGACGTTCCTTGCGGATCAGGAGCAGGCCGCTTGCCGCCCCGGAGACGGCGAGGATCGAAGGTGTGGTGACCGTGGAGGGCCAGCGTTCGACGTTCGGACAAGCTCGTGCATGTTTCGGGCGTTCACGCTGCCTCCCTGAGATACGGAGGGTGCCGCTCGGCCCGATCGTTGCCAGGGAGGAGGGGAACTATCGGAGGCCGTGGCGGTCAAGGCGGTGGATGAGGCCGGGACGGCGCCGGTAGTCCTCGCGCAGGCTGATGAGGCGCTGTCGGAAGTCCGTGCTCCTTCCGATGTGGGCGTACGCGTCGCGTAGTTCCGCGAGGAGGGTGACGGCCTGGTCGTAGGCGTTGGTCTTCTTGGTGGTGATGTGTGCCTCGATCTGCCGCCAGGTGGAGTCGGCCTCGCTCGCGAGGGTGGTCAGGTGCTGGGCGCGGGTTGCGGCTCGTTCGTGTTCGGCGCGCTGTCGACGTTCGGTGCGTCGTGTGTGGGCGGCGTCCAGGAGTTGGGCGGCGGAGCGGCGTCCGGGGACGGTGGCGGGGGCGGCGGTGGTGCCGTACAGGCGGTGCAGGAGTCCGGTGCGCAACTGGGGCTCCGGGCCGAGGGCGAGCCGTAGCAGCAGAGCGTCCTTCTCCTTCTGGGGCAGGGCGGCGATGAGCGGAGCGAGTTCCTTCTTCGCGGGCCTGGCCGACGTCTTGGGCGTGACGGGACTGGCCTGCGCCGCGACCGCCAGCAGATCGCCATCCACGCGCAGGAAGTCCGCGAGCGCGCGCTGTGGAGCGGTCAGCTCGCCGAGCCCGGCCGGGACGGGCGGCTCCGGGCAGGTCTGGTACTCCTCTTCGCTGTCGTCTTCGAGTTCCCAGGCGGCGAGCGCGGAGAGCCAGGCGAGGTAGAGGGGGCGCAGGTCGCCGGTGGCGAGTTCGTCGCGTACGCCGATGAGGGCGGCCAGTGAGTCGTCGGCGCCCTCGATCCAGTCGCCGCCCTCGTCCTCGCTGGTCAGGTCGAGCAGAAGGTGGGTGCGGGTGGTCCAGGCGTCGACTTGGTGGTCCAGGCAGTACGGCTTCACCGTGGGCAGGGCCAGGGCCTGCTTGGACAAGCGGAGCAGCAGCCGGTGGGTGCCCCAGTTGGTGACATACAGGTGGGCGTCGAAGTAGCGCTCGACCATGTGGCGCGGATTGGCGCTGAGGTCACCCCAGTTGTAGGTATTGGTGAAGCTCGTGGCGGTGATCCGGGCCCGGGTGGAGATGGCCCGCAGTTGTTCCTGTTCTTCGGGACTGAGCGGACGGTCGAGGGCCTGGAACTCGTAATACTGGTACTCGCTCACACGGCGGACCCTATCGCCGCCGCAGGTGGGCTGGGACGCGGAGGGGCCACGGCGGCGGAGCCGACCGGACGCCGCACTCTGACGACGTAGGGCGAGCAGGGGCGAAGTGCTGCGGGGGAGGGACGGGCTGCGGCGGTGCGGACCGAGCGGGCGATGGAGCACGATGTGAGACCCGAGCCCGCGACCGCGCTGCAACTGGCGGCCGCGGGCAGGCTGCAGCGCAGCGACAAGACGAAGCCCCCATCCGCGGTCACCCTCCGCGCGCGGGGCCAGGTTCTCACCGGCGGTGACTTCTACGAGGGCGAGGCGGTCAGGCCGTTGCCCTTGACGGCACCTTGGGCTTCCGTACGGCGGGAGCACCTCACGACGGACATCGCCCGCACATGGCGCATTCAGTGCCGCGGCGCGGGCGGCGGCGCTGTCGCCGGATGTGCTGCCGGTCACCGGCATGTGACCGCCGGTCGGTGAGAAGCGCGTCGACTTGCTTGCCGGTCGCACACTGGCCATGGAGGAGCGGGAGGCTCTGGGCCGTGACCCTGGTCGGAGGTCCGAGTGCCAGGCAGGACTCGCAGGGCGGGGCGCGGGGTGACTGGCCGTGACGGGGCCCGCGTGCCGCTCAGTTGGACGTCATGGTGTCGTTGTCGCGCTTGGTCGCAGGTTCGAGTCCCCGGCGGGGCACCAGACAGATGGGAACCGTTGCGGGCGGTGGTTTCCGGGATCACGGATGACCGTGGAATCCACTCTGCACCTATGCAGAGGCTGTGCCGTTGGCCGCAGGTTCGAATCCTGGGCAGGAGCCACACCACATGGCTGGTCGGGCGCACGGCGCTGACCTGCGCATTTGCGTCACGATGGCGGTTGAGGGGCGGGCGCGGCTGGCGCCGCTCCAGCCGTGGACGGTCTCGGCGGCTCCGAAATCCGCGAGCGGGGCGACGGAAGGTACCGCGCGCGGTTGACGTGTGTCACGAGTTCGGTCGGGCATGACGAGACGCCGATGCGCCGGGGAGACGGTGGGGTGTATGGCGAATGCGGAGCGCGAGCCGTGCGGTTCCTCTCCGGTGGCCTGCTCGTGATCGCGCTCACCGACGACCGGGGCCGGCTGCTGTGGGTCTCTCCGCGGCCCGGCCCGCGCGGACCTCGGAGGTCACCGCCTGCCCACACGGCAAAACTCACCGCCCAGCTCCGCGCGGCCGGCCTCGGAGCCATCGCCGACCTGGGCTTCGTCGGCCTCGACGACAGTGATCCCGACGCTGACCCGGCGGTGATCACCGGTACAAGGCCGCCCGGAACCGGCTGCTGACCCGTGGCCAGAAGCTGTCGGACAAGGCACTCGCCGCAGTGCGTGCCCCGGCCGAGCACGGCTTCGCGCACCTGAAGAACTGGCGCGTCCTGGGCAAGGTCCGCACGGATCCGAGATGGGCGACCGCGCTGGTGCGGGCCCCTGCTGGTCCTCACGGACAAGGAAGTTGCCCGATGACGGACGATCTTGTCGCTGGACTACCGCCCCGGACCTGGCTGAGCGTCCCCACACCTACGCACACCAGCCCGCCCGACCCGCAGTCTCACGATGCACACGTCTCAGTCAAAACACTCGGGCCGACTTCACCACGGGAGGAGAGCAATACGTCTCCTCCCAGGACTCTCACCGTGCTCTGCCAGGTGCGCCGTTCGCAGTGCCTGCCTGGGAATGTTGGGGTCCGCGGCTGCCGGAACTGCGGCGAGGACCGGGGGCAGCTGCCGGGCGGGCAGCGGATCCGGCCGTCGCGATGTCGGGGAGGAAGCGGCGCGCAGCGGCACTGACATTCAGCATGCCCCAGCTGTCCGGGACCGTGCTGTGCAACTCGACAGTCCGGTACTGACGGGCTGTGGCCAACTGGGCGGCCTGCCAGGCGGTCGGTGCGAACCCCGGGGGCGGACTGCCGGTCTGGGGAGGCACTGCGCGCAGTGCCATGGCGGTGAGCAGGGACTGTGTTTCTGCTCGGAAAACGCTGCGGGGCAGCTGATGGGAGGCGGCGCCGGTCACTTCGACGCGGTGCTGTCGTCCCCGGGCCTCGAAGGTGAGGCCGTAGCCGAGATACTGCTGTTCCTTGCTGAACATCAGATCTCCGGTGATCCGGCCACCGCAGGCTCGGGTCCAGTTCCCCAGTGCGGACGCGGCCTGCGGCAATGGTGCGGTCCGGCCCACGCAGCTGACGTACGCCTCAGCCTCTACGTTGCCCTCCCGGAACAGGATCTGCCCACGGGGGCCTGTCTTCATCTGCACGGCTCCCACCCGATTCGACGGGGCGATGTTGATGGCCAGGCGGCCGTCGCCGCCGTGTGCGGCGTCGAACAGCTTGCGTACTGCGTTGAACTGCACGTTCTCGAACAACACTTGAGGAATACGCGAACCGACGATGGTCACATGCGCGTGGGGATTTGCCTTGAGGATGATCTCGGCGTTGGCCGCGGCGTTGCCGCCGGAACCGGTGATGAGCCAGGTGTTGACGACGTTCGGGTCGAAGTGGTTGCGATTGTCAGCGATATCGTCGCCCAGCAGGACCCGCCCAGGAGCCTGCGCCCTGGCGTATTCCCACTCCGCGGTGGCGTCGAGAGTGCGCAGAGCGCCTTGTGCGTGCTTCTCCTCGCGGAGCGCGGTGAGGACGCCTCCGGCGCGCAGCATCCGCAGAGCGGCCTGCGCCGTGGTAGCCGAGGTCAGCCCGCGCACCGGACGGGAGGCGGGAAGGTGCTTGCGCAGGGCGTCCAGGGCTTCGGACAATGTCTGAGCGCTGGAGTCGACACCCGGAATCACTTCGGGCGGCACTCCTGTGGCGACGGTCGGTGTGCCCTCGACCCTGATGCGGACGGGCTCGGAGCCGTCGGTGGGCTTGATCTGCGTGTAGAGGTGGCCGTCCTTGCCGGGGACAAGGCGGGCGTGACCGTCGACGACCGGGCCGCGGGCGGCCAGGGTGTCCTGCCACAGCTGTATGGCTCGCATCGGTACCCGGCTGGTGGGCTGGGCGAACTGGTGAGGGTGGCCGATGCCGGTGGCGGGTAGGGCTCGCACATGGTCGGCGGACTGGACGATGCCCTCGCCGGGATCCAGGTGCCAACGGCCGCGCGCATCAATGAGAAGTGTGTCGGAGGTCCGGCAGGTGAGGCTGGCCCCACCGCCGATGATCACCTGCCTGCTCGGCCATTCACCTGTTCGGGCGATCTCGGCTCGCAGCTCGTCCAGAGTACGGTCACTGGCCCTGGTGCGCTGTTCGGCTGCCTGCCCCGCCGCTGCGGCGAGTTCCTCGCGGGGAATGGGCGAACCGTCCGGCCGGAATCCCGGCGTCGGCTGACTCGTGACAGCTCGCGGAACGCGCCGCGGTGCTGTCCGCGCGCGGGCATGGAAAGCCTGTACGGCACGGGTGTCGAAATTGCCCAGGCGCTCGATGGGGGCGGCCAGTTGCCGGACTGCGTTCTTCGCCGTCAGGGACAGGTGCCTATGGGCCGCCTTCCTGCGCAGGTCTGCGGCGGCCTGCTCCGCAGCGCGGTTCGCGGTTTCACGGATCGAGGCTTGAGGGCGAAGTCCTAGATGGTCCATCAGGGCGATGAATTCACTGCGTGCCTGATTGTGCTGCCGACTACTCAGGGCGTGGTCGTTCATACGGGCAGCGAGGTAATTGAGTTCTCCGACCCTGCCGAGATCCTCGTCCGAGAGTCCGCCCTCGCGCTCGGCTGCGCGGCCGCGCTTGAGGAAGTCCTGGTGGTGGGTGGTCCTCCCCGCGCGGGCCCGGTCCCGCACCGCGAGAGTCTCACCCAGCTCATGACTCAATGCCCGGCCGACCTGCCTCGGGTCCATGGAGTCGGACAGTTGCACGATGTGGTTGTCGGTCGTGGTGTTGACATAGGTGCGGGCGACGGTACCCGACGGCAGAGGGACGGCGTCCACCCGAACCGTGAAGGTCATGCCCTGGCGGTCAGTAGCGGCGAAGTACCTCTCCTTGTCACCCTCCCGTAGGTCGACGGAGCGCAGTCGGTCCGCGTACACGCTCCGTACTACTGCCGGAAGGTCCGATTCCGCCTGGGCGATGATTGTGGCCTGCCGGGTTCGCGCATCCGCGGTGCGATCGGCGCCCCGGCCCGTGAACGCGGTGCCGACGACATCGGTGGCGGTGATGGCCACCACCGTTCGGGGAGGCTCACCGGAATACTCGCTTGCGGCCACGGCCAGATGTCTCCTTTGTCTCATCGCCGGTCACGCATCCGAGGTGGCTTGTATCAGACGCGGCCGCGCCTACAGTAGCTACTTGCCCCTGAAAACGGTGGCGATTGCGGAGGGTTGACCTTTGGTGAGAGCTGGTGCGGACTTCTGGTGAGCCGGGACAGGTGACGCGGGTCATCGGCGGCCGGGGGTGGTGGCGGTGTGGCGGGTCTGGGAGTCCAGGACACATGGTGAGAGGTGCGGCCGGAGCAGGCACGGCAGTTACCGGCCGAGCCGGCTGCCTGCTGTGTCTTGACGTACGTTCTCTGGTCCTCCTCGCGTGGATAACGAGGCGGGCAGGAAGTCGGTGTCTCCGCATGGCTGAGAGGCACGGGCTTCCGCATGTTCGGAGGCGGGTGCCATCCGTTACGCCATCGCTTGCCGGTGAGAACAGCGGCACCTGGGGCTTCATCGTGGTGGACGGAAAGAACGGCTCCGCCATGTCACGCGAGGCGCATTCGGATGACCGGATCGGGCTGTCCTTCAGAAGCGACGACAACCAGAACTTCTCCTGCTCCGTCGATCTGGCCATCATTCCGGTGGAACCTCGACTACGTCGTCGACCCGCACGGCAACGCGATCAGCGTTGAGCCGAACGCTCCCGGCGAATCACGCCGGGAGCGCTCAGGTCCGGCCGAATCAGAAGGCGTCGATCTGCCAGGCGATCACGCCACTTGATCCCTTGCTGCCGTTGACGTCGATGCGTATCGGCTTGTTCACCGTGATGCGCTGCTGAACCACCGACTGGTCGCACGGGACCGGTCTTTCCTCGCTCTCTGGCGTCACGGTGAGGTTCGCGCTGCCGCTGCCGAAGCAGACCACGTTGAGCCGGTAGGTCCTGCCCTCGCTCAAGGTGGGTTCGGTGTGGATGCCGTCACTGACGCGTTCCGCGCCGGCTTCGACCATCTTCCCGTCCTGGACGGCGGCCAGAGTTGCCTGAGCCTGCTCGGTGAGCTTCTGCTCGGACGGACCGGCGGTCGTCCGGGACGCGCTCGGCGCGGATGAGGGTGACGTCTTCGCCGACGTGTCGTCCTCGCTGCCTGATGTGCAGGCGGTGAGACAGAGCAGCGACGCCGTGAGAGCACATCCGACGAGTGAGGCTCGCGGGACCAAGTGGGTCATGATGGTATTTCCCCATACTTCCGGCCGGTTTCGGGACGGGGGCAGCGTGCCGTTCCCTGGCCGATGTGTATGCCGACGTAGTCCTTTGCCTTTGGCGGAGCGGTACCTCTTCCAGGACGCCTTGTACCCCATGAACCGTACTTCAGGGGACTGTACTTGTTGCTGTTGTTGCTGCTGTTGGTGTGGGGGTACGCGTGGCCGGTGGTGGCGGGCAGCTGGCGCCGATCTTGCTGCTGACGGTCGACCTCGCCTTCGCGATGATTCCACTCCCGGTGAAGCCATCGCTGCCCCGGCAGCCCTCGCACCTGCGCCGGAGCCCTCGCACTTGCCTCGGCGGCCCTCGCACCTGCGTCGGCAGTTCCACCTGCCGTTCGGTCCCTGTGGCCGCAGGCCGGTTCGTGCCCGGTCATCTGGGGAGCTGATGGCGGGGGAGCTGGCGGCGATCGTGCCGTTCGAACTCGTCGACGCGGTCTCGGCGCAGACGAGGACCGTGCAATCGTGGTTGCGTGATTCGCCTTCGTGGGCCGGTTCCGGGACCAAGGGGGTGACGCCGTCCGTGTCCGATGCGGGCGTCCGCACGAGGGCGGGTGCCGTCCCTCCCCTATCGCAGGCCCTCGGTGAAGGCCAGAAGTGGCGCGGCGGTCCGTGGCGGGTCCTCAAGGTTCGGTGAGTGGCCGATGCCGGGCAGCATCTTGACCGTCGCGCCCGGGACGGCGCGGTAGTCGGCCGCGGACGTGGGGCGCCACCTGCGGTCCTCCGCTCCGAAGAGCACCAGCAGCGGCTTGCCGAGCGGCGCCAGCCGTACCGGGAGCGACCGCTGGTCGAGAAACGCGCGGATCGTTCGTGACGTCGCGCCGAACATGTGGAAGTCGATGTCCCGGAACTGGTCCACGAAATCCTGGGGGATCGCGAAGCCCTCGTGGAAGCCGTCGCTCACGGCCCGGCGAATCTGGTCGTCCGTCAGGTCCGTCCACGAGTCCGTCCGGAACGGGACTTCCTTCGCGATGTAGGCGGCCATGTCGGGGCCGGTGTTGATGAGCACGACGGCGGTCACGAGGTCGGGTCGTTGCTCGGTGAGGGCGGTGGCGAACACCCCGCCACTGGAGTGGCCGACGGCGGCGGCGTGGTCGACGCCGAGCCGGTCCAGCGCTTCGCCGGCCCGGCGGGCCTGGTCGTCGACCGTGTAGCTCGCGCCGTCCGGTCTGCCTGACCGGCCGCACCCGAGCAGGTCGATCCGGATGACCCGGTGAGAGCCGGTCAGCAGCGGAACCATCGGCTCCCACGAGCGAGCCGACGCGCCGGTTCCGTGGATGAGCAGGAGTGCGGGGGCGCCGGGCGGGCCGTCCTGGCAGACGTGGATCTCACCGTCGGCCAGGGGCAGGGTCGTTTCCTCGGTGGCGAGGTGTGACGTGTTCTCGGAAGCGGTCATGCGGGCAGTGTGGTCGGCGGTGCGGCCCGGTGGCTTGGAAAAATGTTCCGGCGACCGGCGTGCGTAACATGGAGGAATGGGGGCCGAAACGGACGATCTGCTGTGGGACATCACCTGTCCCGCACGTCCCATCCGCATGCCTGGCGTCACCATGGCCGGGTTCCGTGACCGTGGCATCACCCCGCCCGGTCTCCGGCTCATCCCGCATCCTGCCGTCGCCCTGGTCCTGGTGTTCGGCGGCACGATCGTCGTGGAGGACACCACCGGTCGGCAGCAGCACGGCAGCTTCGTCACCGGGCTCGGGTTCGGCGAACGCCTGGCCGCGCTGCGGGTCGACGCCTTCGAGTGCCTACAGGTGCGCCTGTCACCGGTGGTCGCGCACGCCGTCCTGGGCGGGGTCGTCGCCGACCTCGACACCACCGCGGTGACCCTCGACGACCTGTGGGGCCGGGAATCGGCGCGGATCAGTGAGCGACTGGGCGACCTTCCGTCCTGGACGGACCGCTTCGCGTGGGTCGACGCGTGGCTCGCCCGTCGTTGTGCGGCGGCGTCGCGGGTGGCCCCGGAAGTGGCCTGGGCCTGGCGTCGGATCGACGCCAGCCGGGGCACGGTCCGGATCGAGCGTGTCGCGACCGAACTCGGCTGGAGCCGCAGACAGTTGTGGTCCCGGTTCCGGTCGCAGGTCGGTCTGTCGCCCAAGCGCGTCGCGAAGCTGGTCCGCTTCGACCACGCGGTCCACGGCCTGGTCGCGGGTCAGGACGCGGCGGGAGTCGCGGCCGACAGCGGCTACACCGACCAGTCGCACCTGCACCGGGACGTCATGGCGTACACCGGGTTGACCCCCGCGACCGTGGTCGACGAGCCGTTCCTCGCGGTCGACGACATCGCGTGGGGCTGGCCCGGACCGGCCCGGAAATAGAGCGCCGGCGTGGGCAGCCGCATCGTCCTGAGTCGCAGGCACGCGGACACCGGTGGCGCCGCCCCGCGGCCCCGCCGTCCGTTCGCACCGTCCCTGACCACGGGCCTTGTCCGGCCAGGTGCGCCTCGTCGCCACGCCCTCCCGTCGGCCCACCGACACGGACCGCCTAGGAGTCGGCGCCCCCGTAGGAGGACAGTTCCTCCGCGGTCAGGAAGGGCCGGCACGTTTCGAGGAGGGTGCCGGCCATCGCCGTCGCCGCGGGTGTCGCGGGGAACTGGGCCTGGGTGGCGAGCGCCAGCGTCCAGGTGATGGTGGGGGTGACCGGAATGGTCCGCAGATCCGGGTAGTTGCCGGCCGCCGTGGCGGGCATCAGGGTGACGCCGAGCCGGTTGCGGACGAGCCCTGCGGCGGTGTCGTAGTCGGCCACCTCGTAAGGAGCGTCGACGTCGGTCCCGGCGGTGGTGAAGGCGTCGTCGGTCTGGCGGCGGATGCCCCAGCCCGCCGCGAACCGTACGACCGTCTCCCCGGCCAGGTCCGACACCTGGACCTGGCTGCGGGAGCCCAGCCGCTGATCGGGCCGGCACAGCAGGACCAGGGGTTCACGGGCGACCGGCCGCAGGGCGATCTGCGGTGGTGCCGTGGTGGCGGCGACCAGGGCGAGGTCCAGTGAACCGTCCGCGATGGCGGCCAGGTGCCCGGCGGTGCCGGCGACGCTCTGGTGCAGCCTGATCGAGACCAGCGGATATTCGGTGTGGAAGCGGCCGAGGGCGGCGGGCAGGTCGAGCGGTCCGGACGACATCAGGGTGCCCAGGTCGACGCTGCCGCTGAGGTGCTCGCGGAACTGGTCCACGGAGTTCTTCGCGCGCCGGGCCGCGGCGAGCGTCCCGCGTGCCTCGGTGAGAAACCGGGCGCCCGCCGGGGTCAGCGCGATGCGGTACCGCGAACGGTCGAGCAGCTGGATGTCGAGTTCGCGTTCGAGCTTGGCGACCGCCGTCGACACCGCCGACTGCACGACATGGACCCGCTCGGCGCCACGGGAGAAGCTGCGCTCCTCGGCGACGGCCACAAAGTACTCAAGCTGCCGTAGTTCCACCCATACATTATCTCACATCGAGATCATCTCCATCGGGTCTTTTTGTTGGACGAGATATATCTGCCGGGGTCATGCTTTTCGTCACGGGTCGAGAAGTGGATCCGTGTGAGGGGAGACGAGCGATGGCGATCGATCTGACCGAGGAAACGATCACGGCCGCGGTGCAGGGAACCTTCGCCGGGGCGAGTGATGCGCGCCTGCGTGAACTCTTCGTCAGCCTGGTCCAGCACCTGCACGACTTCGCCCGCGAGACGCGCCTCACCAGCGAGGAATGGTTCACCGCGGTGGACTTCCTGGAACGGGTCGGCCACCTGTCGTCCCCCACCCGGCAGGAGTTCGTGCTGCTCTCGGACATTTTGGGACTGAGCGTGCTCGTCGACCGGATCAACCACGCACGCGGCTCGGCCACCGACTCCACCCTGCTCGGGCCCTTCTACGTGGAAGGCCGGCCCCGCGTCGAGAACGGCGCCGACATCTCCGCGGCGTCACGGGCATGCCGTTGTTCTTCAGCGGTGCGGTCGTGGACCCCGAAGGACGGCCGGTGGCGGGTGCGTGCGTGGACATCTGGCACAGCGACGGCGAAGGCTTCTACGACGTACAGCAGGCCGACAGGCTGAACGGCGAGACCGCCATGCGGGCGCTGCTGGCGACGGACGACGACGGCCGGTTCTGGTTCCGTTCGATCGTGCCGCGGTACTACCCGGTGCCCACCGACGGCCCCTGCGGCGAGATCCTCCGCGCCGTCGGCCGCTCCCCGATGCGGCCCGAGCACATCCACTTCTGGTTGCACACGAAAGACCACGAGTCGCTGGTCACGATGCTGTTCCGGGGTGACGACCCCTATCTGGAACGGGACGCGGTGTTCGGCGCCAAGACTTCACTGGTCGCCGACTTCGTCCAGCACGGCGCCGGGGAGACGGCGCCGGACGGGACCGTGATGTCCGAACCCTTCCAGACCGTCGAATGGACCTTCGCCTCGCCCCGGACCGCCGCTGACGCCGCGGAACCGGACCCCCCTGTCCAACACCCGTCCAGAAAGGACATCCGCGTGCGCGCGCTCCGTTTCGACCGGTTCGGCGGTCCCGAGGTCCTGGGCGTTGCCGAACTGCCCGTTCCGGGGCGGCGGAGATCATCGACGAGTTCGTCCCCTTCACCCCCGACCCGGCCGCACTGGCCGGCGAACTGCTGGCGCACACCGGACACCGGGGAGCCGAGGTCGTCTACGACGCAGTCGGCGGGATCACCACCGCCGCGGCCCTCGCCTCGCCGGCCCACCGGGGCAGGCTCGTGGTGATCAGCGCCGTCGGCACCCCGACGGTGGAGATCCACCTGCCCGACTTCTACCGCCACGAGGCCCGCATGCTCGGTGCGGACAGCCGCAAGCTCGACGTCACCGAGTCGGCCGAACGGCTGGCCCTGCTCACCCCCTACTTCGAGCGCGGCGACTTCCGCCCGCTGCCGGTCACCCACCGGTTCGGCCTCGACGAGGGCCCCAAAGCCTGTGCCGCGGTGGAGGACGGGGTCTCCGGCCGCGTCGTCGTCGTTCCCTGAGGCCGTCCGCAACCACCGAGGAAGGCGACACCATGACACGCTGCGCAGGCACCCGTATCACCGTTCTCGACGAGAACTTCATCGACATCCTCCTACCCTCGACCCCGGGCATCCGCCGCTGCACCATGGACCAGCACTTCAACTCGCGCTACGGCGAACTGCTCGCGAGAACGGGCTGTGCTTCCTCGTGGAGACGTTCACCGAAAGCGGTTCCAGCACGATCCTGTTCGACGCCGGGCTGACCTCCGAGGTGGTGCTGCACAACGCCCGGCACCTCGGCGTCGATCTGCACGAGGTGGAGGCGGTCGTCCTCAGCCACGGCCATCCCGACCACTTCGGCGGCATCAACGGAGTCCTCAGGGCGATCGGCCACCCGACCCCGGTCGTCGTGCATCCGGACGCGTTCGACCCGCGGATGATCGTCACATCGCACACCACCCTGCCGATGATCAATATCGGGCTGACACGGGAGGGAATCCGAGCATCGGGCGGTCAGCCGATGGAGGCCCGCGGCTCCGTCCCGCTCGGACCCGGCCTGCGCACCTCGGGCGAGATGCGGACCACCGCCGACTTCGAGTTCGAAGCCCCCGCCGGACGCCTGTGCGTCCACGCGGACGGCCGTGTGGAGGCCGACGACATCGAGGACCACCAGGTCCTCGGCATCGACGTCGAAGGCCACGGGCTGATCGTCATCGACCCGTGCGGGCACCGCGGCGTCGTCAGCTCGGTCGAGCACATGCGGGCCCTCACCGGCACCGAGAAGGTCCACGGCGTGCTCGGCGGGTTCCACACCGGTCATCCCGGCATCAGCACGGGCTGGATCGAGAACACGGCGAAGGCGCTCGCCGCCTACGAGCCGCAGCTGATCGCCCCCATGCACTGCAGCGGATTCCCCCTCAAGAAGGCCGTCTCCGACCTCGCCCCGGAGGCGTTCGCCCTCATCACCGCGGGCACCGTGCTCACCATCGGCGACGTACCCGCCGACACCGCACCTGGCAGTGACCCGCGGCCCTTCGAGCAACCGTACAGAGGTCAAAGGTGACAGGCAGAACGCTCAGCAAGGGGGCATCGTCTGCACCGGAGCCCCCGAATCGGTGAACTCCCGCGCGGCGACGTGCTGGTGGAGGACGGCACGATCACGGCCGTCGGCGAACACCTTCCCGTGCCGGACGCACACGTCGTCGACGCCGACCGGCCGAACCTGTTGCCGGTGAACAACCTGTCGGCGGCCATCACCCTCGCCGACAACGAGAACGCCGACACCCTCGTCGCCGGCGAGCCGGCCCGCGCGAGCAGGCCGAACGCCTCCTCGCCCTGGTCCTGGGCGGCTGCGCGGCGGAACAGGGCTGAACCGGCGGGCGGGGAGGCCGCCGGCGGTCAGCGCGGGCTCTGGATCACGGAGAAGACCGTGCCCTCCGGGTCCGCCACGGTCGCCACCCGCCCGTGCTCGCTGTCGTGCGCCGGCTTCAGGATCCCGCCGCCCAGGTCGACGACCTGGCGCAGCGTCGCGTCCGTGTCGCCGACCTCGAAGTACGTCAGCCAGTGCGGCCCGCGGGTGCGCGGAAGCCGCTGTCCCGCACCGTGCACGCCGGCCACCGGCCGGCCGTCGACGTGCAGGGTCACGTAGTCGAAGTCGGCGGACACCACCGGATCCTGCTCGTACCCGAACACCGACTCGTAGAACTTGACGACGCTCGCGGTCTCGAAGGTGACCAGTTCGTTCCAGGCCGGCGTGCCGGGTACCCCGGTGACCGCCGTACGGAGGCGGGCGGTGCCCTGGCAGACCCCGAAGACGGCTCCCGCGGGGTCGGAGGCGATCGCCATCCGCCCGGCCTCGTCCGCGTCCAGCGGACCGACCCCGACGGTGCCGCCGCACAGCCGTACCGTTTCCGCAGTCCGGTCCACGTCGTCGGAGGCCAGGTAGGGCGTCCAGGCGACGGACAGCCGCCGGTCGGGCGGCAACTGGCCGATGCCGGCCACCTCCTGCCCGTCGAGCAGGGCCCGCACGTTCGGGCCGAGTTGCAGCGGTCCGGGCTGGAACTCCCAGCCGAACAGCGCGCCGTAGAAATCCTCCGTCGCCGTCAGCGCGTGCACCATGAGACTCACCCAGCAGGGTGTGCCGGGCGCACGCTGGGCGTGCGCGCCGTCGGCCGAATCGGCCGACCCCCGTGACTCGGTCATCGTCACCCTCTCCCCGGCCCCCTGGCGGTGGCCGTGTCGCTTCCGCTCGGCGGAACCGGTGTGCCGCGGCGGTGCGCACGCACCGTCCCGCTGCTCACACCCTCCGTGCCCGCACGTGGCACGGCTGCGTCACCACCCGACGGCACACTGCCGGGAGAATGCCTGATCTGTCGTTCCGTGCCCGTTATCGGGCGTTTGCCGTCGGGTGTCCATCAGCTGTACAGCACGTGCCCGGTTCCGTACGCCTCGTGATCGAGCCTGTCCGGCGGAGCAGAGTAGTCGGACCTGGACGACGCGGCCACCCCTGGCGTATGGATGGGGGCCATGGAAGTCATCATCAGCGCATCCCGACTCGCCCACGACCTGACCGCGGACCGTCCGCCCGTGCTGCTCGACGTCCGCTGGCAGCTCAGCGTGCCCGGGGCGAACGGCGCGACGGCCTTCGACGGCCGGGCCGCATACGCGGCCGGGCACCTCCCCGGCGCGGTCTTCGTCGACCTCGACGAGGAACTGGCCTCGGCCCCGGGGGAACGCGGCCGGCATCCGCTGCCCGACCTGGCCGAGTTCGGCGCCGCGATGCGCCGCGCGGGCGTGTCGGCCGACCGGCCGGTCGTGGTGTACGACGGCGGTCAGGGCTGGGCGGCGGCCCGCGCCTGGTGGCTGCTGCGCTGGACCGGGCACCCGGACGTACGGGTCCTGGACGGCGGGCTGTCCGCCTGGGAGGGACCGCTGTCGACCGACGTCCCCGAGCCTGCCGAGGGCGACTTCGAGCCGGTGCCGCGGCCGACCGGGCTGCTGGACGCGGCCGGGGCCGCCGCGCTGGCCCGGTCCGGGGTGCTGCTCGACGCCCGCGCGGGGGAGCGGTACCGGGGCGACGTCGAGCCGATCGACCGGGTCGGCGGCCACATTCCGGGTGCCGTGTCGGCGCCGACCAGCGAGAACGTGGGGCCGGACGGCCGGTTCCGGCCCGCGGACGAGCTGACGGCGCGGTTCGCCGCGCTCGGTGTCTCTGCCGGGGCGCAGGTCGGCGTGTACTGCGGCTCGGGGGTCTCGGCGGCCCACCAGGCGCTGGCGCTCGCGGTCGCGGGGATCCCGGCGGAGCTGTACGTGGGGTCGTGGTCGGAGTGGTCGGCGGATCCGTCCCGGCCGGTCGCCGTGGGACCCGACCCGCAGTGACGACAGTGGAGGCGGCGGGGGCTCGGACACCGAACCTCCGCCGCCTCCGCTACGGCCAGATCACCGGCGCTGCTTCACGGGTCGCGGTGGGAACCCGCCGGGCCGCCACGGATACGGGCGCCTCGGGCGGGACCGCTACCGGTGGCTTCCGGCGCGCGCCCCGGACTGCTCCCGCTGCGCGGGGTTATTCCTGCTTCTTGCGCCGCGTGCCGAAGACGATCTCGTCCCAGCTGGGGACGGCCGCCCGGCGGCCCGGACGGACGCCGTCGGCCTCGGCCTGGCGGTCGGTGGCGCCGACGAGGCGGTCGCGATGGCTGCCGACGGAGCGTGGCATGAGGACGTCCGCGTAGGCGGAACCGGCCGAGGCCGCCGGGGCGGGGGGCTCCTCCGCCCCGGGTTCCGCGACGGGCTCCTCCTTGGGCTCCGCCGGGCGTTCGGGTACCACCATGTCGCCCCGGAAGCTCGGCACCGCCTCCAGCAGGCTGGTCAGCGAGTCGCGTTCGCTCGTGCTCTCCTCGGCCGGCTCGGGAGCCGGGGCCGGCAGGCTCGGCCGTTCCCGGTCGTGGGAGCGGTCCAGCGCGCGCTCGCGCGGCAGCCGGGCGATACGCGGCACGAACGGAAAACTCGGCTCCGGTACGGCGAGGTCGTCGGACTCGCCGATCAGCGAGCGCGCCTCCTCGTCGACGGCCTGCACGAGCCGCCGCGGCGGGTCGTACGTCCAGCTCGCGGAGTGGGGTTCACTCGCCACCCGGTAGACCAGCAGGACCTCCCAGGTGCCGTCGTCGCGGCGCCACGAGTCCCACTGCACGGTGTCCTTCTCGGCGCCGCGCAGCAACAGCCGTTCCTGGACGGCCTCGCCGAGCAGCGGGCCGGAGTTCTCACCGGGGCGGCGTACCGAGGTCTTGCGGGCCCGCTCCGCCATGAAGGCGCGCTCCGCGAGCACGGGGCCCTCAAACCGACGTACGCGGTCGACCGGGATGCCGGCGAGTTGCGCGACCTCTTCCGCGGTCGCGCCGGCGCGTATCCGCGCCTGGATGTCACGGGGGCGGAGATGGCTCTCCACCTCGATCTCGATCTGGCCGAGCCGGGGGCGGTCGCCGCGCACCGCGGCGCGTAGCCGCTCGTCGATCGGAAGGGTGTATTCCGTGGAATCGGCAGCCTTGAGCACCAGCCGTGTGCCGTCATTCGAGACGGCCACGACACGCAGTTCGGGCATGGGAACCTCCCGGGTGGTGCCTGCCGACGTCACGTGCGTCGCTGCTTCCGCTAGTCGAGTGTGGCCTGCCCGGGTGCAGCCTGCCACAACCTTGCCGAGTTGCCCGGCGTGTCGGGCTGGGGCCCTGGATCGCCGTTATGGCACGGTTACCTGTTCGCAACGCTAAGTGACCAAAACCGCCACCCTGCGCAACTAGCCCCCCTCCAGCGGTCCAACAAGGCCCCGGGCACCCCGAAAGACGACCGGACCCAGGGCTCGCAACAGTACTCCATTCGGACCACGTGCGTGGATTGGCGCGCCGCCCAACTTCCGGCGGGGGGTGGGCGCCAGGCGCCCCTGCCCCGGATTTCTCGATCACAGGCGTGGCAAACTTCACGCAATCCACAAAAACGGAACTATCGGTTTCGCCTGTACGTCACCTTCTCGTGTAGTCCGTCGGTCAACTGCATGAAAGACAGGCAAGGTCCGGGATGCGTAAAAAGCCCGATTCAGCTGTTGAGTCGAGCGGGCGGGAGGAGGTGCGGCGCAGGCGGGTCGACCTGAATTTCCCCCAGGTCGCGGGGAGCGCGGTGGCCGCGGTCGTGGCCGCCAAACTCGCCTCCTACTTCGGCGTCTACGGCACCATCCTCGGCGCCGGCGTCGTCAGCGTCGTCGCCACCTGCGGTGGCAGCTTCTTCCAGCACTTCTTCTCGCGGACCGGCGAGCAGATCCGGGACGCGGCGGTCGCCACGAGGCCCAGGGAGCAGGCGCTCCCGGCGCAGGGCGAGTTCACCGAGGGCACGGTCTACCGGGCCCGGATCCGCGGCTGGCGGCGCCCGGTGCTCGCCGCCGCCGTGGTCTTCCTGGTCACCATGGCCGGCATCACCACGTACGAACTGGTCTCCGGCGGCAGCCTCAGCGGCGGTACCGGCACCACGGTCAGCGACGTGCTCCACGGCTCGTCGTCCGCGGACTCCGGCGGCTCCGCCCCGGCATCGCCCGAGCGGTCCCCGTCGGCCGGGACGTCCTCGTCGTCCGCGGGCACGTCCACGGCGGGCACCGGGGACACGGCGGGCACCGGGGACACGTCGGGAGGCGGGGGCACCGCGGGGGACGGGGCGACCGCGACCCCCACGCCGAGCGCTTCCACGGACCGGGGGCCGGGCGTCCGGACGGAGGTGACGCCGTCGCCCTCCGCGACGCCCAGCGGTTCGGTCACGGCCCCAGCACCCTCCGCAAGTAGTCGTTCTGGAACCGCCGGTCAGGATCCAGCCGGTCACGCAGTGCCGTGAACTCGCCGAAGCGCGGATAGACCTCGGCGAAGTAGGCGGCGTCCCGGGTGTGCACCTTGCCCCAGTGCGGCCGCCCCTCGTGCGCGGTGAAGACGCGCTCGGCGAGGGTGAAGTACGCCTGGAACGGCGTGCCCCGGAACATGTGGACGGCGATGTAGGCGCTGTCCCGGCCGGAGGCGGTGGACAGGGCGATGTCGTCGGCCGGGGCCGTGCGCACCTCGACCGGGAAGCTGATCCGCAGCCGGGAGCGGTCGACCGCCGTCTTCAGTTCGCGCAGCGTGTCCACCAGGGCGGCGCGCGGAACGGCGTATTCCATCTCCACGAACCGCACCCGGCGCGGGGAGGTGAAGACCTTGTGCGGGATGTCCGTGTAGGTGCGCGCGGACAGCGCCCTGCTGGCGGCGTTCGCGACGGCCGGGACGGCCGCGGGCACCGCCCGGCCCACCCACTGGGCCACCTGGAACACCCCGTTGGAGAGGAACTCGTCCTCGAACCAGCCCGCCAGCCGTCCCACCGGCCGCTCCGGACCCGCGCTGCGGTTGTTGCGCTTGGTGTTGGTGTTTCCGGTGTGCGGGAACCAGTAGAACTCGAAGTGCTCGTTCTCGGCCCAGAGTTCGTCGAAACCGGCGAGGACCCGGTCCAGGGGCATCGGCTCCTCACGTGCCGTCAGCAGGAAGACCGGCTCCACGGCGAAGGTGATCGCGGTGACGATGCCGAGGGCGCCCAGGCCGATCCGGGCGGCCGCGAAGACCTCCGGGTTCTCCTGCTCGGAGCAGGAGAGCACCGAGCCGTCCGCCGTGACCAGCTCAAGGCCCCTGATCTGGGCGGCGATGGAGGCCGAGTCGCGGCCGGTGCCGTGGGTGCCGGTGCTGGTGGCCCCGGAGGCCGTCTGCTCCGTGATGTCGCCCATGTTGGTGAGCGACAGGCCCTCGCGCGCCAGGGCCAGGTTGAGCCTCTTGAGCGGGGTGCCCGCCTCGACCGTGACGGTCATGTCGTCCCGGTTGATCGTGCGGATGCCGGTCAACAGTTGAGGGCGGATCAACACTCCGTCGGTGGCGGCGACGGCCGTGAAGGAGTGCCCGGTGCCGACCGCCTTCACCTTGAGGCCGTCCTCGGCGGCCCGCCGTACGGCCGCCGCCAGTTCCTCCACCGAGGCCGGTGTCACCTCCCGCGCGGGGTGGGCGACGACATTGCCGCCCCAGTTACGCCACGTGCCGTTCTTTTCGCTCGCTGTGGTACTCAACGACGCCTCCCCGACCCGCGGCCGGCCTGCTGAGCCGGCGGAACCCGAGGAAACCGACCGTGACCGCGACGGCCCCGGACACGGCCGGAACCCCGTACCCGGCGCGCGCACCGGCCGAGTCGATCACCCAGCCGGCCACGGAGGAGCCGACGGCGACCCCGACCGCTAGGCCGGTGCTCACCCAGGTCATGCCCTCGGTGAGTTTCGCGCGAGGTACGTGCTGTTCGATGAGGGACATCGTCGTGATCATCGTCGGTGCGATCGACAGGCCCGACACGAACAGCGCCACGGCCAGAAGCGGCAAGTTTCCGACCAGTAGGAGGGGGATCATACTCACGGCCATCGCGCATATGCCCAACAACCAACGACGTTCCGGCCGCCCGGCGAAGTGCAGCAGGCCGAACACCATCCCGGCCACGCAGGAACCCGCCGCGTACAGCGCCAGAACCAGGCTCGCGGCGCTCTTGTGGCCGCGCTCGTCGGCGAAGGCGACCGTGACCACGTCGATCGCCCCGAAGATCGTCCCGGTGGCGACGAAGGTCGACACCAGCACCTGGAGGCCGGGCGTGCGCAGCGCGCTGCCGCCGTGGTGCTCGCGGCGGTGCGGCTCGGGCTCGGTGGCGCGCTGGGCGGTCAGCCAGAAGACGCCGACGGCCAGGAAGCAGGCGGCCAGCAGCGGCCCGGCCTCCGGGAACCAGGCCGTGGACAGGCCGATGGAGATGATCGGCCCGAAGATGAAGCAGACCTCGTCGATCACCGACTCGAACGAGTAGGCGGTGTGCAGGTGCGGGGTGCCCCGGTACAGGGCCGCCCAGCGGGCCCGGATCATCGCCCCCAGGCTGGGCACCGAGCCGATCCCGGCCGCGCAGACGAACAGCACCCAGTCCGGCCAGGAGAAGTACGCGGCGAGCAGCAGGCCGGCCGCCGCGGCGAGCGCCACCAGGGTCGCCGGACGCAGCACCCTGCGCTGCCCGTGCCGGTCGACCAGCCGGGAGATCTGCGGGCCGATCGCCGCGGCCGACAGCGCGAGGGTGGCCGACAGGGCGCCCGCGAGCCCGTACCGCCCGGTGAGCTGGGAGATCATCGTGACCACGCCGATGCCCATCATCGACAGCGGCATGCGGCCGAGGAACCCGGCCGTGGAGAACGCCTTGCTGCCGGGCGCGGCGAACAGGGCGCGGTAGGGGCTGGGCACGTGGGTCTCCGAGGTGCGGTACGGCGGGCTCCGGCCGGCCGCGGGTGCGGGAACGCGGTGGACCGGTGAGCGGGCCAGTAAGGCGTGAAGGGCGTCGATACAGCTTACGAGTAAGGGCACCCTAATGCACCAGGAAAGTCGCGGGAAATCCGGCCGGAACCGCACTCGTCACCCTGCCGTTCCCCGGCTGTCGGTACCAGGTGGCAGGATCGAGACATGCCAGACGCGCACGATGCCACCCCCTACGACGCCCTGCTCCTGCTCTCCTTCGGCGGCCCGGAGGGCCCGGACGACGTGGTCCCGTTCCTGGAGAACGTGACACGGGGGCGCGGCATCCCCAAGGAACGCCTCAAGGAAGTCGGCCGGCACTACTTCCTGTTCGGCGGGGTCAGCCCCATCAACGCCCAGAACCGCGCCCTGCTGGACGCCCTGCGCAAGGATTTCGCGGAACACGGCCTGGGCCTGCCGGTCTACTGGGGCAACCGCAACTGGGCGCCGTACCTGACGGACACCCTCCGGGAACTGGTCGCCGACGGCCGCCGCCGCGTCCTGGTGCTCGCCACCAGCGCCTACGCCTCCTACTCGGGCTGCCGCCAGTACCGGGAGAACCTGGCCGACGCGCTGGCCGCCCTGGCGGCCGAGGGTCTCGAACCGCCCCGCATCGACAAGCTCCGGCACTACTTCAACCACCCCGGCTTCGTGGAGCCCATGATCGACGGCGTGCTGCGATCCCTCGCCGACCTCCCCGAGGCCGTGCGCGACGGCGCCCACATCGCCTTCACCACCCACTCCGTCCCGACCTCCGCGGCCGACACCTCCGGCCCCGTCGAGGCGCACGGCGAGGGCGGCGCGTACGTCGAGGAACACCTGGACGTGGCGCGGCTGATCGCCGACGCCGTCCGCGAGCGCACCGGCGTCGACCATCCGTGGCGGCTGGTCTACCAGTCCCGCTCCGGCGCCCCGCACATCCCGTGGCTGGAGCCCGACATCTGCGACCACCTGGAGGAGCGGCACGCGGCCGGCGCACCGGCCGTCGTCATGGCCCCCATCGGCTTCGTCTCCGACCACATGGAGGTCCTGTACGACCTCGACACGGAGGCGAAGGACAAGGCCGACGAACTGGGCCTGCCGGTGCGCCGCTCGGCCACGGTCGGTGCCGACCCGCGGTTCGTGGCCGCGATCCGCGAGCTGGTCCTGGAGCGCGCCGCCGCGGAGAGCGGACGGCCCGTCGAGCGGTGCGCCCTGGGCGCGCTCGGCGCGAGCCACGACCTCTGCCCGGTCGGCTGCTGCCCGGCCCGCACCCCGCGCCCGGCCGCCGCGGGCGCCGACAGCCCCTACGCATGAGGAGCCCCGTGACCGACACCCCGTACCCGGACCTGCTGGCCCTCGCCCTGGAGGCCGCCCGCCGCGCCGGCGACCTGCTGCGCGACGGCCGTCCGGCCGATCTCGCCGTGGCCAGGACCAAGTCCAGCCCGATCGACGTCGTCACCGAGATGGACATAGCCGCCGAGAAACTGATCACCGGGCTGATCGCCGACCAGCGCCCGGACGACGGCTTCCTCGGCGAGGAGGGCGCCTCCAGCGACGGTACGAGCGGCATCCGCTGGGTGATCGACCCGCTCGACGGCACGGTGAACTACCTGTACGGGCTGCCGACCTGGTCCGTGTCCATCGCGGCCGAGCAGGACGGGGAGACCGTCGTCGGGGTGGTGGCCGCCCCGATGCGCGGTGAGACGTACCACGCGGTACGCGGCGGCGGCGCGTGGGCGACGGGGGCCTGGACGGGCGAGCGCGCACTGGCCTGCCGCCCGGCGCCGCCCCTCGACCAGGCCCTGGTGTCCACGGGCTTCAACTACGTCTCCGCGGTCCGCGGCCACCAGGCCCAGGTCGCCGCGCGGCTGATCCCGCTGCTGCGCGACATCCGGCGCGGCGGCTCGGCCGCGGTCGACCTGTGCGACGTGGCCGCGGGCCGCCTGGACGGCTACTACGAGCGCGGGCTGAACGCGTGGGACATGGCCGCGGGCAACCTGATCGCCCGGGAGGCGGGCGCCCTGACCGGTGGACGCCCCGGAGAGCGCCCCTCCGGCGATCTGGCGGTGGCGGGTACCCCCGGCGTCTTCGAACCCCTCCAGCGCCTCCTGGAGGACTTCGGCGCCTGGCACGACTGACGGCTACTGCGGCACGGGGGCACCGGACCCCCAGACGCGGTCCGGCCGGCCCGACACGGGACCCTGTCCGTGTCCACCGGTCGGGAACCCGGCGCGGAACACCGACCGGGAACCAGGCGGAGGACACCGGCCGTAGAACGCAGCGGGACCCCGGCGCTGGATTCGCCGGGGTCCCGCCGTTGCGCTACGGGCTGTCAGACGCTTGAGGCGCCGACCTCCACACCGTGTTCGGCAGCGAGGCGGTGCAGGTCGTCGAGTTCGGCCTGTTCCACCTCGGCGAGGAAGTCGTCGCCCTCGTCGCGAGCCCGGGACAGGTCGGACTCGGTCGCCTTTATGCGCTGCAGAAGTCCTGCGGTGAATGCGTCCATGCTGCGCCCCCTCGTCCTGGGTCGTGGGTCGGTGGCACGGGGGTGTGCCGTTCAGAAGGGGCGATCACGTCTCCCGCAGGTGCCCAGCACTGCCCTGCTGGGCGGCGACGGTGCCGGACACCCGCGCCCGCCCTGCGGGAAGCGGACTGACATGCCGCATGGTGGTACGGCACACGCAGAGCGTGATCGCGGGGTGTAAACCGGTCCTCCCCTCGGTCCCTTCCGAAGAAACCTCAACCGAAGGAGAAAATTTCGCATTCCCGCCCCGGCGCCCCGATCCGTCCGGCTCCGTTCCCGTCTTACTGCCGACTTATGGCCGAAAAGGGCAGGATGGAGCCACACCCGGGAAAGCCCTGCCCGCGCGCCCATGGTTGGGCCGTGCGGGTGGACACAGGAAGGACTAGCGACGTGCGCGTACTCGTCGTCGAGGACGAGCAGCTGCTCGCGGATGCGGTGGCCACCGGACTGCGCAGGGAGGCCCTGGCGGTCGATGTCGTGTATGACGGCGCCGCCGCTCTGGAGCGCATCGGCGTCAACGACTACGACGTGGTCGTCCTCGACCGAGACCTCCCGCTCGTGCACGGCGACGACGTCTGCCGCAGAATCGTCGAGCTGGGCATGCCCACGCGCGTGCTGATGCTCACCGCCTCCGGCGACGTCAGTGATCGGGTCGAGGGCCTGGAGATCGGCGCCGACGACTATCTGCCCAAGCCCTTCGCCTTCAGCGAGCTGATCGCACGCGTGCGTGCCCTCGGCCGGCGCACCAGTGTGCCGCTGCCGCCCGTCCTGGAGCGGGCCGGGATCAAGCTCGACCCGAACCGCCGCGAGGTCTTCCGGGACGGCAAGGAGGTCCAGCTCGCGCCGAAGGAGTTCGCCGTGCTGGAAGTGCTGATGCGCAGCGAGGGCGCCGTCGTCTCCGCGGAGCAGCTCCTGGAGAAGGCATGGGACGAGAACACCGACCCGTTCACCAACGTCGTACGGGTGACGGTCATGACCCTGCGCCGCAAACTGGGCGAGCCGCCCGTCATCGTGACCGTGCCCGGCTCCGGCTACCGGATCTGATGCGCCGTGGCCACGACACCCGCGCCCCCGCAGGCGCCCCCGAAGCCGACCTGGGACCCGCGCAGACCCCAGCCGCCGTTCCCCTGGCTGCGCCCGACCATCCGGATACGGCTGACCCTGCTGTACGGCGGCATGTTCCTGATCGCGGGCATCCTGCTGCTGTCGATCATCTACCTGGTGGCCGCGAACGCGCTCAACGTGGGCAGTGAGCTGCCGTTCAAGATCCTCTCCGGCTCGGTGAGCAGCAGCAGTTGCAACTTCCCGAGCGCGCCGTCGGCGGCCGAGCTGAACAACGCGATGAACGACTGCGTCAACCAGCAGCGCCAGCACGCCCTCGACGACCTGCTCAGCCGCTCGCTGCTGGCCCTGCTGGGCCTCGCCGTGATCGCCTTCGCGTTCGGCTACGCGATGGCCGGCCGCGTGCTGTCCCCGCTCGGCCGGATCACCCGCACCGCGCGTGCGGTGGCGGGCTCGGACCTGTCCCGGCGGATCGAGCTGGACGGCCCGGACGACGAGCTGAAGGAGCTGGCGGACACCTTCGACGACATGCTGGAGCGGTTGCAGCGGGCCTTCACCGCCCAGCAGCGGTTCGTCGGCAACGCCTCGCACGAGCTGCGCACCCCGCTCGCGATCAACCGCACCCTGCTGGAGGTGCACCTGTCGGACCCGGAGGCGCCCGTGGAGCTGCAACAGCTGGGCAAGACCCTGCTGGCCACCAACGAGCGCAGTGAGCAACTGGTCGAGGGACTGCTGCTGCTCGCCCGCAGCGACAACCAGATCGTGGAGCGGGGACCCGTGGACCTCGCCGAGGTCGCCTCGCAGGCCATCGACCAGGTGCACGCGGAGGCGGAGGCCAAGAGCGTGCGGATCACGGGCGAGCGCGGTCCCGCGGTGATCCAGGGCAACGGCGTACTGCTGGAGAGGATCGCCCTGAACCTGGTGCAGAATGCCGTGCGGTACAACGTGCCCGAGGACGGCTGGGTCGAGGTCACCACCGAGGTCCAGCACGGACAGGCGGTACTGTCCGTCTCGAACACCGGCCCGGTGGTCCCGGCCTACGAGATCGACAACCTCTTCGAGCCCTTCAGACGGCTCCGTACGGAGCGGACGGGCAGCGACAAGGGTGTGGGGCTCGGCCTGTCCATCGTCCGGTCCGTGACGCGCGCACACGGCGGTCACATCTCGGCACAGCCGCGTGAGGGGGGCGGGCTCATGATGCGGGTCACCCTGCCGACCTGAGGGTGAGCCGCCGCGATCCCGGTCGCGGCGCAGACGATCTTGCCGGAAGGCCGACACACGCGGGGATGTTCGCTTTGCGCTGAATCTTCGGGCGGGTCGACGGGGGTTCGCATGTGTGATCAATCACAAGGGCGGATTTCCGGCCATCTACTCTCCGTGATCACAATCCTGGGCGGAAAGCCGGGAACATCCGGGTTTTCAAGGGTCTTGATCACGGGAAGTACACGGTGAGACGCCTTTGAGGTGCGGCATTCGGACCGTGTACGGTCCCCATCGCCATCCAAGCCGATCACTCTTGAGGAGTCCGGTTGGGTGTCGATTGAGTAACAGACCTTGATGTGAGGCAAAATCTCCGCCTCGGGTCGGGCACAAGTCCGGCCTCTCACGCGTTACGTGCGCTGGAGACACCGCAGACACCCAGAGGGGGAGAGCGACATGGCAACCGATTACGACACTCCACGCAAGACCGACGACGACGTCGACTCGGACAGCCTGGAAGAACTGAAGGCCCGGCGGAACGACAAGTCGACCTCCGCTGTGGACGTGGACGAGTTCGAGGCCGCCGAGGGCCTGGAACTACCGGGCGCCGACCTCTCGAACGAGGAGCTGGCGGTCCGGGTACTGCCCAAGCAGCAGGACGAGTTCACGTGCATGAGTTGCTTCCTGGTGCACCACCGCAGTCAGCTGGCCCGCGAGAAGAACGGTCAGCCGATCTGCCGCGACTGCGACTGAGGGCGGGTCGGCCGTGACTGGCTCGACCCCTCCTCGGAAGCGCCGCTTCCCGTTGCGGGGAGCGGACCACGGGCCGCGGGACGGCTCGTACGGCGCGCGTGACGACGAGCGAGGCTCACCGGAGACGGGGGCCTCGCTCGACAAACCGACCACGGACCGGGGTGACCGCCCGGAGCCGGCCGAGCACCCCGCGCCCGTCGCACCGACGGAGGAGTTCCCCGCCCGCACGCGACCGAGGGTGCGGACAAGAGCCGTCGCCATCGGCGGCAAGGCCCGGGATCTGGCCCGGGAAGGGGCCCGCAAGGGCGGGAGCCGCGCCAAGGCGGGGCTGGCGTACCTCACGGACCGGATCATCGACATGGCCCCGCGGATCGCCGTACGCGACCTCGCGACGCTGCGTGGACAGTTCCCCGGTCTCGGGCCGGAGCAACTCGCGGACAAACTCGTGGCGGGTGCGGCCCACGGGACCTCGGCGGTGGGAGCCGGGGTCGGTGCGGCGGCGATGCTGCCGGTGCCGCCCGCGATGCCGACCGAACTGGCCGCGGAGATCACCGGGGTCGCGGCGATCGAGTTGAAGCTGGTCGCCGAACTGCACGAGGTCTACGGGGTACGGCCGCCGGGCGGCCTGATGGCCCGCAGCACCGCGTATCTTTCCTCCTGGTCGGGGGAGCGCGGGATCGACGTGATGAAGCCGTCGACGATCAACACGGCCCTCGGGGGCCAGATGAAGCGCGAACTGCGCCAGCAGATCATGAAGCGGATGGTGCGGGACCTGCCGAACCTGATGCCGTTCATGGTCGGCGCCGCCGTCGGGGCGGTCATGAACCGCCGCGACACCAAGAAACTGGCCGCTCGGATCCGCGCCGACCTGCGCAAGGTCCAGGTCCCGTGGGACGAACTGGCCGAGCTGCCCCCGCTGGAGCCTCCCGCGGAGCCGCTGGCGCCGGGAGATCTGCCCGGGGAACTCGACCGCTGACGAGACGCCCCCAGGCCCCCCTCGGGGCCTGTACCGGCCGAGCAGGCGGTGCGCGAAGTCCGCTGCGGTCGGGCAGCGCTCTGAGTAGGCACGGGGCTGTGCTGAACAGGCATGGGGCTGTGCTGAAGGGGCGCGGGGCTGTATCGACATGCGGCTCAGCCGCAGTGGGGGCCGGCGAAGCCGAGCGGAGCGCTCAGGCCGTCGCGCCGTCGCGGGCCGCGTCGATCGCCGCCGCCAACTGCTCCGGGGCGCGCGTCGACAGATACAGGTACGGCGTCGGGTCGGCCGGGTCGCTGACCTCGACCCGCAGGGCCTGCGGGATGTAGGAGCGCAGCAGCAGGAAGGCGCGGGTGTCGGCCTTGTACGTGCGCCAGGCGCGGGCCTCCTCCGGATCCAGGATCTCCCACTCGCCGAGCGCCGCCACCGGGATCTTCGCCTCGCCCGCGATCAGGTGATCGCCCACGACGCGGATGCGCGGCGAGCCGTACGAGCTGGCCATCACCGCGGCCACCGCCGTACCGCCGACCAGTCCGCCCAGCAGCGGCAGGGTGCCGAAGGGGAGCAGGACCAGGGCGCAGGCGACGCCGACCAGAAGGCTGATCAGCCACCACGAACGGGGGGCGGTGAGGCGTTCTTCGTACGGGCTGCCGGGGTGCTCCATGAGCCAAGCTTGGCACGCGTGGCGAAGGCCGCCCGAATCGGGGCGCCCGCCGCAACCGGACGCCGGTGAGGGGTGTAGCTGCGGGGTGCCGCGGGGTAGAGCGGAGGTGGGTCGACGGGCGACGGGTGGTGGGGCGTGTCAGGCCGGGTAAGGTCTGCGGCTGTGAGTGGTGGTTCCGCTGTCCTTCAGCCCCCCGCCGACGCCGTCGAACCGGTGCGGCATCCCGATGCGCCCGCGCCCGGCGAGGTGCTCGGCTCGCATTACGGACAGTGCTTCGGCTGCGGCCAGGACCAGCCGCACGGGCTGGGCCTCGCGGTGCGGGCGGGCGAGGGTGTCACCCTGACCGCCGAGTTCACCGTGCGGCCCGCTCACCAGGGCGCCCCCGGTCTCGCGCACGGCGGGGTGCTGGCGACCGCCCTCGACGAGGCGCTGGGCTCGCTGAACTGGCTGCTTCGCAAGGTCGCGGTGACCGGGCGGCTGGAGACCGACTTCGTGCGGCCGGTGCCGGTCGGCACGCGTCTCCACCTGACCGCCGAGGTGACCGCGGTCGCGGGGCGGAAGATCTACGCCTGTGCGGTCGGCCGCATCGAGGATCCCGGCGGGCCCGTGGCCGTCCGTGCCGACGCCCTGTTCGTCGAGGTCGAGGTCGGCCACTTCGTCGAGAACGGCCGCGACGAGGAGATCCAGGCCGCGCTGCACGACCCGGACCAGATCCGGCGGGCCCGCGCCTTCGAGGTGAACCCGTGA
Organism: Streptomyces sp. NPDC056161; assembly: GCF_042268025.1. Classification (NCBI taxonomy): domain Bacteria; kingdom Bacillati; phylum Actinomycetota; class Actinomycetes; order Kitasatosporales; family Streptomycetaceae; genus Streptomyces; species Streptomyces sp. NPDC056161. Next base: position 340,681 of record NZ_JBHJUV010000002.1, on the reverse strand, counting down.
GCGCCCCGGACAGCGCGGCCCCGGCGCGTCGTGCCCCCCTGGACGTGCTGATCCGGCGCGTCGACCCGGACGTACCGCTTCCGGCGTACGCGCACCCCGGGGACGCCGGCGCCGATCTGCGCACGACGCTGCGGTGCGAGCTGGCGCCCGGAGAACGGACCGTCCTGCCCACGGGTGTGTCGATCGCCCTCCCCGAGGGGTACGCGGCCTTCGTGCACCCTCGATCCGGTCTGGCCGCCCGCTGCGGTGTCGCGCTCGTGAATGCCCCAGGGACGGTTGATGCCGGGTACCGTGGGGAGATCAAGGTGATCGTGGTGAATCTCGACCCGCGCGAGTCCGTGCGGTTCGAGCGCTTCGACCGGATTGCCCAACTGGTCGTCCAGCAGGTCGAGAGGGTCCGCTTCCAGGAGGTCGCGGAGCTTCCCGACTCGGCGCGGGCCGAGGGGGGCTTCGGTTCCACCGGGGGCCACGCCACGGTGGGCGGCGAGAGCGACAGAAGTGGCCGGGTCGCCGAGGGCGGCCGGGCGGGTGGGAATCGATACGCTTCGGTCGTATCCGACCGGGAAGGACAGTGACGTGTTCGGACGTCGCAAGAAGAAGGGTGCCGCCGAGGACGCGGCCGGCGAGGCCGAGCAGGTCGTCGACAGCGTCGACACCGAGGCGGACGAGGAAGAAGCGGGCGGGCCCGAGCAGCGGGTGCGGCTCGAACCGGAGCCCCGCCCCGACGGGCCGTGGGACGACTCCGAGGTGCGCGACCCGGCCGAGGGCCGGGTGGATCTCGGCGGTCTGTTCGTGCCGGGTATCGACGGCATGGAGCTGCGGGTCGAGGTCGCGGGAGACGCGATCGTCGCGGCGACCGTCGTGCTGCGCGACAGCGCGGTCCAGTTGCAGGCGTTCGCCGCGCCCAAGCGCGAGGGCATCTGGGGCGAGGTCCGCGAGGAGATCGCCTCCGGCATCACCCAGCAGGGTGGCATCGTCGACGAGGTCGAGGGCCCGCTGGGCTGGGAGCTGCGCGCCCAGGTGCCGGTGCAGCTGCCCGACGGGACCGGCGGCTTCCAGGTCGTGCGGTTCATCGGTGTGGACGGCCCGCGCTGGTTCCTGCGTGGAGTGATCTCGGGTCAGGGCGCGGTGCAGCCGCAGGCGGCCGGGCTGCTGGAGCAGGTCTTCCGGGACACGGTCGTGGTCCGCGGCGAGGGCCCGATGGCGCCCCGCGACCCGATCGTCCTGAAGCTGCCGAACGACGCCCAGATGGTTCCGGAGGGCGTCCAGCAGGAGGAGTCCTCGCGCTTCTCCGGCGGCATGGGCCAGTTGCAGCGCGGACCCGAGATCACCGAGGTCCGGTAGCGGACAGCCGAGTACCAGTACCAGTACCAGTCAGCCAACAACGACGAGGGCCGCACCCCGGGCCAAGGGGTACGGCCCTCGTCGTGTTCACATGCGTGGTCGTCGATTCCGTTCCGGCGCGGGGACATCCGATCTCGTGTGCGGGCCCTTGACGGGCTTTTGGTCTGTACCTATGGTCTCCGGCCAACGCCTCTGTTCATAAAGGCGCTCCGAGTTCACATACGAGAACGGAGTTGCTGTGCGTCGTACCCCCCTCCTCGCGGTGGTGGCCGCCCTCGTGCTGGGCGTCTTCGCGGCCCCCGCCGCACAGCGTGCCGACGCTGCCCCCACCGCCTTCGTCCACCCCGGAGTCACCGTCTCCCAGGGCCAGCTGGAGTTCGCCCGCACCAAGGTGCTGGCCGGAGCCCAGCCCTGGAAGGGCGCCTACGACCAGATGATGGCGAGCAAGTACGCCGACCTGAACCGCACGCCGAAACCCCGCGCCACCGTCGAGTGCGGTTCGTACTCCAACCCCAACTACGGCTGCACCGACGAGCGCGAGGACGCGATAGCGGCCTACACCGACGCCCTCGCCTGGTACATCACCAAGGACGCCCGGTACGCCCAGAAGGCCATCCAGCTCATGGACGCCTGGTCGGCCACGATCACCAGCCACACCAACAGCAACGCGCCGTTGCAGACCGGCTGGGCCGGCTCGTCCTGGCCCAAGGCGGCCGAGATCATCAAGTACACGTACAGCGCTGGCTGGGCGAACTCCGGCCGTTTCGCCACCATGCTGCGCGACGTCTACCTCCCCGTGGTCATCAAGGGCTCCAACTCCAACGGCAACTGGGAGCTGTCCATGATGGAGGCCGCCGTCGGCATCTCCGTCTTCCTGGAGGACAAGGCGTCCTACGACACGGCCATGGCGAAGTTCCGCACCCGCACGGCCGCCTACGTCTACCTGTCCACCGACGGTGACCTGCCGAAGACCGTACCCAGCCAGAACCTGAACACCCGGGACAAGATCGTCTCGTACTGGCAGGGCCAGTCCACCTTCGTCACCGGGCTCACCCAGGAGACCTGCCGGGACTTCACCCACACCGGGTACGGCATCTCCGCGATCTCGCACGTCGCCGAGACCAGCCGGATCCAGGGGCAGGACCTGTACGGCACCGACGTCGGCGAGCGGCTGCGGCAGGCCCTCGGCTTCCAGTCGAAGTACCAGCTCGGCACGGCCGCGCCCAGCTGGCTGTGCGGCGGCTCCCTCAACCTCGGCCTCGGGCCGGTCACCGAGGTCGGCTACAACGCCCTGCACAACCGCCTCGGCATCGCCATGACCAACACCCAGACGCTGACCCAGAACAACCGGCCGGCCGGCAGCAACAACCTCTTCGTCGCCTGGGAGACCCTGACCCACGGCGACAACCCGAACTGACGGATCCGGACCGATCCAGAACAGATCACAAGCAATCCGAACCCATCTGAACCCATCCGAACCCATCCGAACCGCATCCGGACTGCATCCGAACCCCATGCGGACCCCGTGCGAACCCCATGCGAACCCTTGGACGGCCGGGCGTCGGGCGGCGATACTGGCGCCCGGTCGACGGGGGAATCGGTTGTGACGGGGGAAGCGGCATGAACGCTCAGGTCATCACGGAGACGATGGTGCGCGTCGAGGACGTGCACCGCTCCTACGGGCACGGAGCCGCCGCCGTGCACGCCCTGCGCGGGGTCTCCTTCGAGATCCCGCGCGGCGAACTCGTCGCCCTCAAAGGGCGCTCGGGATCCGGCAAGACCACCCTGCTGAACCTGGTCGGCGGGCTCGACGTGCCGGACCGCGGCCGGATCACCGTCGACGGCCGCGACCTCGCCGGACTGGGCGAGCGGGGCCTGCTGGCGCTGCGGCGCGACCGGATCGGCTTCGTCTTCCAGTCCTTCGGGCTCATCCCGATCCTGACCGCGGCGGAGAACGTGGGTGTGCCGATGCGGCTGCGCCGGGCCGACCCGCGCGAGCGCGAGGAACGCGTCGACCTGCTGCTCTCCCTGGTGGGTCTCGCCGAGCACGCGGCCCAGCGCCCCGGCGAGCTGTCCGGCGGCCAGCAGCAACGCGTCGCCATCGCCCGCGCCCTCGCCAACGGCCCCGCGCTGCTCATCGCCGACGAGCCGACCGGCCAGCTGGACGCCGAGACCGGGCACGCCGTGATGGAACTGCTGCGCGCCGTCGTACACAGCGAGCAGGTCACCGCGCTGGTCGCCACGCACGACACCACCCTGCTGGACCTGGCCGACCGGGTGCTCGAACTGGGCGACGGGGAGATCGCCGAACGCTGACGCACGGTCCGGCGACCGGCGGCGCGGTGATCGCGCCACCGCGGCCCGGCGCCCGCCGTACCGCGCCCGGTACGCTCTGACCTGCGCCGACCGGTGGCGGCGGGCGTGGAACTGATCGACTCATCAGGGTTGCGTCAAAGTTGCCCGTCACCCCACCACCTGTCCCTTTCGTCGCAATTGCGGGCCGTAAGGTCGACGCTGCGTCGGCAGTAGTGACGGGAAGACAATGGGGCCATGGCACGCGGAAAGCTTCGGATCTATCTCGGTGCGGCACCGGGCGTGGGCAAGACCTACGCGATGCTCTCGGAGGCACACCGGCGCATGGAGCGGGGGACCGACTGCGTGGTCGCCTTCGTGGAGCACCACGAGCGGCCGCGCACCGAGGTGATGCTGCACGGCCTGGAGCAGGTGCCCCGCAAGGAGCTGGAGTACCGGGGCAGCCGCTTCACCGAGATGGACGTGGACGCGGTCCTGACCCGCCGCCCCCAGGTCGCCCTGGTGGACGAACTCGCCCACACCAACATCCCGGGCTCGCGCAATGCCAAGCGCTGGCAGGACGTGGAGGAAATGCTCGCCGCCGGGATCGACGTGATCTCGACGGTCAACATCCAGCACCTGGAGTCGCTGGGTGACGTGGTCGAGTCGATCACCGGCGTGCGGCAGCAGGAGACCGTGCCGGACGAGGTGGTCCGCCGCGCCGACCAGATAGAGCTGGTCGACATGTCGCCGCAGGCGCTGCGCCGCCGCATGGCGCACGGCAACATCTACCAGCCCGACAAGGTGGACGCGGCCCTGTCGAACTACTTCCGGCCGGGCAACCTGACCGCGCTGCGGGAGCTGGCGCTGCTGTGGGTGGCCGACCGGGTCGACGAATACCTCCAGCAGTACCGCAGTGAGCACCGGGTCTCGAAGATCTGGGGCTCGCGGGAGCGGATCGTGGTCGGTCTGACCGGCGGCCCCGAGGGGCGGACGCTGATCCGCCGCGCGGCCCGGCTCGCCGAGAAGGGCGCGGGCGGCGAGGTGCTGGCCGTCTACATCGCCCGCAGCGACGGCCTGTCCGCGGCCTCACCCAAGGAGCTGGCCGTCCAGCGTGCCCTCGTCGAGGACCTGGGCGGCACCTTCCACCACGTCGTGGGCGACGACATACCCGCCGCGCTGCTGGACTTCGCCCGCGGCGTCAACGCCACCCAGATCGTCCTCGGCTCCTCGCGCCGCAAGACCTGGCAGTACGTCTTCGGGCCCGGCGTCGGCGCCACCGTCGCCCGCGAGTCCGGCCCCGACCTCGACGTGCACATCGTCACCCACGGGCAGGTCGCCAAGGGCCGTGGGCTGCCCGTCGCCCGGGGCGCCCGGCTCGGCCGGAGCCGGATCCTCTCCGGCTGGCTGGTCGGGCTGCTGGGCCCGGTGGCCATGGCGCTGCTGCTGAACGCCGTGGACCTCGGCCTCGCCAACGACATGCTGCTGTTCCTGTCGCTGACGGTGGCGGCGGCCCTGCTCGGCGGACTGCTGCCCGCCCTGGCGTCGGCGGCCTTCGGGTCGCTGCTGCTGAACTACTTCTACACGCCCCCGCTGCACCGGCTGACCATCGCCGACCCGCACAACATCGTCGCCATCGTGATCTTCGTCGGGGTCGCGGTGTCCGTGGCCTCGGTGGTGGACCTCGCCGCCCGGCGCACCCATCAGGCGGCCCGGCTGCGCGCCGAGTCCGAGATCCTGTCGTTCCTCGCCGGCAACGTGCTGCGCGGCGAGACCAGCCTGGAGGAGCTGCTGGAGCGGGTCCGGGAGACCTTCGGCATGGAGTCGGCCGCCCTGCTGGAGCGGGCGGGCGACGTCGAGCCGTGGACCTGCGCCGGCCGGGCCGGCTTCGGCCCGCCGCTGGCGCGCCCCGAGGACGCCGACGTCGACATGCCGGTCGGGGACCACATGGCGCTCGCGCTGACCGGCCGCGTGCTGCCCGCCGAGGACCGCCGGGTGCTGGCGGCCTTCGCCGCGCAGGCCGCCGTCGTCCTGGACCGCCGACGCCTGCGGGAGGAGGCGCTGCGGGCCCGCGCCCTCGCCGAGGGCAACCGGATCCGCACCGCGCTGCTCGCCGCCGTCAGCCACGACCTGCGCACCCCGCTCGCCGGCATCAAGGCCGCGGTGACCTCGCTCAGGTCCCACGACGTCGACTGGTCCGAGGAGGACCGGGCGGCGCTGCTGGAGGGCATCGAGGAGGGCGCCGACCGCCTCGACCACCTGGTCGGCAACCTGCTCGACATGTCCCGGTTGCAGACCGGCACGGTCACCGCGATCATCCGCGAGGTCGACCTCGACGAGGTGGTCCCGATGGCGCTGGTCGGCGTGGACGAGGCCGGCGTGGAACTGGACGTCCGCGAGACCCTGCCGATGGTCTCCGTCGATCCCGGGCTGCTCGAACGGTCGGTGGCCAACCTGGTGGAGAACGCCGTCAAGTACAGTCCGCCCGGCCGCCGTGTCATGATCTCGGCGAGCGTCATCGCCGACCGGGTGGAGGTGCGGGTCGTGGACCGCGGGCCGGGCGTCCCGGACGAGGCCAAGGAGCGCATATTCGAGCCCTTCCAGCGCTATGGCGACGCCCCGCGCGGCGCCGGGGTGGGTCTCGGGCTCGCGGTCGCCCGCGGCTTCGCCGAGGCGATGGGCGGCACGCTGACCGCCGAGGACACCCCCGGCGGCGGCCTCACCATGGTCCTCAGCCTCCGGGCGGCAGGATCGCGTCCCGAGGTCCTCCCCTCCGGAGAGGGCCTGGCAGAACCCGAACCCGAAAGGGAGGCTTCATGACCCGGGTGCTCGTGATCGACGACGAGCCGCAGATCGTGCGCGCCCTCGTGATCAACCTCAGGGCCCGCAAGTACGAGGTCGACGCGGCCCCCGACGGCAGGACCGCCCTCGAACTCGCCGCCTCCCGCCACCCCGACGTGGTGGTCCTCGACCTGGGCCTGCCGGACATGGACGGCGTCGAGGTGATCAGGGGCCTGCGCGGCTGGACCCGGGTGCCGATCCTGGTCCTGTCGGCCCGGCACTCCTCCGACGAGAAGGTCGAGGCGCTGGACGCGGGCGCCGACGACTACGTCACCAAGCCGTTCGGCATGGACGAACTGCTGGCCAGGCTGCGTGCCGCCGTGCGCAGGGCCGAGCCGGTCGGCCCCGGCGAGGACGACGTGACCACGGTGGAGACCGAGGGGTTCACCGTCGACCTCGCGGCGAAGAAGGTCAACCGGGGCGGCAAGGACGTCCGGCTGACCCCCACGGAGTGGCACCTGCTGGAGGTGCTGGTCCGCAACACCGGACGGCTGGTCAGCCAGAAGCAGCTGTTGCAGGAGGTGTGGGGTCCCTCGTACGGGACGGAGACCAACTACCTGCGCGTGTACATGGCACAGCTGCGCAGGAAGCTGGAGACCGACCCCTCGCACCCGCGGCACTTCATCACCGAACCGGGGATGGGATACAGGTTCGAGCGGTAGGCCCGCCGGGGGCGGCTTGCGGCGGGCCGGTGGCGCGACTGTGCGGTCCCGCCACCGGTCCCGGACGCACCGGTACGTCGCCGTCGGCGGGCGCCGGTACGCTTCTGTCATGAGTGCTGTTCCGCATTCCGAGAAGCCGGCCGGCCGGTTCCGGCGCATGCTCGACCGGCTCTCCTCCTCGCAGGAGGACCTGGAGTCCGAGGAGCTGCGGGAGGACGCCGAGACGGCCGGCTGCATACGGATCGGCGACTGCCAGGACCGGCAGATCGTCACGGTAACTGGTACCTTGCGCACGGTCACGCTGCGTCCGCGCGCCGGAGTCCCGGCCCTGGAGGCCGAGCTGTTCGACGGCTCCGCAGCACTGGACGTGGTGTGGCTCGGCAGGCGTTCCATCGTGGGTATAGAACCGGGGCGCAAGCTGATCGCATCGGGCCGGATCTCGATGAGCCGGGGCCGCCGGGTGCTGTTCAACCCGAAGTACGAACTAAGACCCCTTGGACGGGAGTAGCCGGTGACGTCACTCGACAAGCCGACCGAAGACGCCACTCAGCAGGACGACGCGCGGGCGGTGACCGAGGCCGCGCTGTTCGAAGCGTTCGGCGGTGTCCGGGGCATGGTCGAAACGGTCCTGCCCGGGCTCCTCTTCGTCACCATCTACACGATCAACAAGAACCTGCACTGGTCCGCGATCGCGGCCCTGGCCGTGTCGGTGATCCTGGTCGTGGTCCGGCTGGTGATGAAGGACACCGTCAAGCACGCCTTCAGCGGCGTCTTCGGCGTGGCCTTCGGTGTCCTGTTCGCGATGTTCACGGGCAACGCCAAGGACTTCTACCTCCCGGGCATGCTCTACACCCTGGGCCTGGCCCTGGCGTACATCATCACGACCCTCGCCGGCGTTCCCCTGATGGGCCTGATCCTCGGCCCGGTCTTCAAGGAGAACCTGTCCTGGCGCCATCGCAACCCCGGCCGCAAGAAGGCGTACGCCAAGGCCAGTTGGGCCTGGGGACTGATCCTGCTCGGCAAGTGCCTGGTCCTCTTCCCGCTGTACTGGTGGGCTGACACCGCGCAGCTCGGCTGGGTCCTGGTGGCGCTGAAGATCCCGCCGTTCCTGCTCGCCGTCTGGCTCACCTGGGTCTTCCTCGCGAAGGCGCCCGCGCCGATCGACGTGTTCGCCGAGATGGAGGCAGCGGAGAAGGCCGAGGAGGAGCGGAAGACGGCGCAGGCCGACCAGGCCGCGGAGTCCGACGAGTCGGCCGCGGGACGGCACCGCCGGGAGGCGTGAGCGACATCCTCGACACGGAGGGGGCGCCCCGGGGCACCCGGCGCCCCCCCCCGCCGGGGGCGCGGCGGCCACGGCGCGGGGGGGCCGGGGCCGCGGGACCCCCGCCCCCCGCGGCCGCCCCGAGGGCGGGCCCCCCCCGGCGC
>NZ_JBHJUV010000002.1:0-332107 GCF_042268025.1 Streptomyces sp. NPDC056161 | reverse complement strand
CTGTACGGGGGCGGCGCGGGCGCGCCCAGGCGCGGCGAGTCGCCGGCGGGGGGGGCGGGGGGCCGGCCCCGGGGGGGGGCGTGAGCCACATCCTCCACCGGGGGGGGGCGCCGGGTACCCCCGGGCGCCCCCTCCGTCGTGTCACTCGGCTCGCTCGGCGCTGGTCGGCCGGATCGGCTCTCACCCGGCCCCGGTCGGCCGCAACGAGTCCGGACCCAGCCGTTCTCGCCCGGCCCCGGCCCCGGTCCCGGCAACTGGCCCAGCCGCCGTCTTCTGGATTCAGCCGTCCCGGATTCAGCCGTCCTCGCGGCGCACCGAGAGCAGATCCTCCAACTGCTCCTCGCGGGCCTGGGCCGCCACGAACAGCAGCTCGTCACCCGCCTCCAGGGAGTCCTCCTTGGAGGGGGCCAGGACGCGGTTGCCGCGGATGATGGTCACCAGCGAGGTGTCCTCCGGCCACTCCACGTCGCCGACCTGGGTCCCGGCCAGGGCCGACTCCTCCGGCAGGGTCAGTTCGACCAGGTTCGCGTCGCCGTGGCTGAACCGGAGCAGCCGGACCAGGTCGCCGACGCTGACCGCCTCCTCGACCAGCGCGGACATCAGACGCGGGGTGGACACCGCCACGTCGACGCCCCATGCCTCGTTGAACAGCCATTCGTTCTTCGGGTTGTTCACCCGGGCCACGACGCGTGGAACGCCGTACTCCGTCTTCGCCAGCAGGGACACGACCAGGTTGACCTTGTCGTCGCCCGTCGCGGCGATCACCACGTTGCAGCGCTGCAACGCGGCCTCGTCCAGGGACGTGATCTCACAGGCGTCGGCCAGCAGCCACTCCGCCTGCGGGACGCGTTCGACCGAGATCGCGGTCGGCGCCTTGTCGATGAGCAGGACCTCGTGGCCGTTCTCCAGCAGCTCGCCCGCGATCGAGCGGCCGACCGCGCCGGCACCGGCAATGGCGACCCTCATCAGTGACCGCCCTCCTCTTCGGGACCCTCGGTGAACGCCGCCTCGACCTTGCCCACGTCGTCGGTCCGCATCATCACATGGACCAGGTCGCCCTCCTGGAGCACCGTCTGGGAGGTGGGCAGGACCGCCTCGCCGAGCCGGGTGAGGAACGCCACGCGGACCCCGGTCTCCTCCTGCAGCTTGCTGATCTTGTGGCCGACCCAGGCCGGGGAGGTGTGCACCTCCGCGAGCTGGACGCCACCGGTGGGGTCGCGCCACAGCGGTTCGGCTCCCGAGGGGAGCAGCCGGCGCAGCATCTGGTCGGCCGTCCAGCGGACCGTGGCCACTGTGGGGATGCCCAGCCGCTGGTAGACCTCGGCGCGACGGGGGTCGTAGATGCGGGCCGCGACGTTCTCCACGCCGAACATCTCCCGGGCCACCCGCGCCGAGATGATGTTCGAGTTGTCGCCGCTGGACACCGCGGCGAAGGCGCCCGCGTCCTCGATGCCGGCCTCGCGGAGGGTGTCCTGGTCGAAGCCGATCCCGGTGACCCGGCGACCGCCGAATCCCGGGCCCAGCCGGCGGAAGGCGGTGGGGTCCTGGTCGATCACGGCGACCGTGTGCCCCTGTTGCTCCAGGGTCTGGGCGAGAGCGGAACCCACTCTCCCGCAGCCCATGATGACGATGTGCACGACCGTCCTTCCGATGTCCATAAACCGACAGCTCAGCCCCATCAGGGTCTCAGACCGACGTTCAAGCTACACACGCACTCTCCGCGCCCGGCACCCCCGTGCAGCTTCGTCCGTGCTCAGCGGCGCGTGATGCTGCGCACGCTGAGCAGCGTCAGGAGTCCGAGGCCGACGAACGAGGCGAGGGCACCGATCAGCTCTGCGGTCGCGGGCATGGAACCTCCGGGGCGGCGACGGGCGGGTCTGCCATCTAGGCACGGCGGGCGCTCCATGCCCGGAATCTGCCGTTTTGTTCGCCTCAGATTTCACTCGTGAGGCAGATCTGGGACGGCAGGTGGGCGGCTGCCAGTTCGAAGCCTTACGATGCTCTGTCGTGTCCAAACTGACCGACGTGCCCAAACGGATCCTGATCGGCCGCGCACTGCGCAGCGACCGTCTGGGGGAAACGCTCCTGCCGAAGCGCGTCGCGCTCCCCGTCTTCGCCTCCGACCCGCTGTCCTCCGTCGCGTACGCACCGGGAGAGGTCCTGCTGGTCCTGTCCATCGCGGGCGTCTCGGCGTACCGCTTCAGCCCCTGGATCGCGGTCGCGGTCGTCGTGCTGATGTTCACGGTGGTCGCCTCCTACCGGCAGAACGTGCACGCCTACCCGAGCGGCGGCGGCGACTACGAGGTCGCCACCACCAACCTCGGCTCCAAGGCGGGCCTCACGGTCGCGAGCGCACTGCTCGTCGACTACGTCCTGACCGTCGCCGTATCCATCTCCTCCGGCATCGAGAACCTCGGCTCCGCGATCCCCTTCGTGGTCGAGCACAAGGTGCTGTGCGCGGTCGCGGTGATCGTGCTGCTGACGCTGATGAACCTGCGCGGCGTGAAGGAGTCCGGCACGCTGTTCGCGATCCCGACCTACGTCTTCGTCGCGGGCGTCTTCATCATGATCGTGTGGGGCGCGTTCCGGGGCCTGGTCCTCGGGGACACCATGCGCGCGCCCACCGCCGGCTACGAGATCAAGGCCGAGCACGGGGGCCTCGCGGGCTTCGCCCTCGTCTTCCTGCTGCTGCGCGCCTTCTCGTCCGGCTGTGCCGCGCTCACCGGCGTCGAGGCGATCTCCAACGGCGTCCCCGCCTTCCGCAAGCCCAAGTCGAAGAACGCGGCGACCACGCTCGCGATGATGGGCCTGCTCGCCGTGACCATGTTCTGCGGGATCATCGCCCTCGCCATGACCACCAAGGTCCGGATGGCCGAGAACCCCGCCACCGACCTGCTCCACCACGGTGTGGCGCTCGGCTCCGGCTATGTCCAGAACCCGGTGATCTCACAGGTCGCCGAGGCGGTGTTCGGCAAGGGCAGCTTCCTGTTCGTCGTACTGGCCGCGGCCACCGCGCTGGTGCTGTTCCTGGCCGCCAACACGGCCTACAACGGCTTCCCGCTGCTCGGCTCGATACTCGCCCAGGACCGCTACCTGCCCCGCCAGTTGCACACCCGCGGCGACCGGCTCGCCTTCTCCAACGGCATCGTGCTGCTCGCGGGCGCCGCCGCCCTGCTGGTCTTCGTCTACGGCGCCGACTCGACCCGGCTGATCCAGCTGTACATCGTCGGTGTGTTCGTGTCCTTCACGCTCAGCCAGACCGGCATGGTCCGGCACTGGAACCGGCACCTCGCGGTGGAGCGGGACCCGGGCCGGCGCAGCCACATGATCCGCTCCCGGGCGATCAACGCGTTCGGCGCCTTCTTCACCGGCCTGGTCCTCGTCGTCGTCCTCGTCACCAAGTTCACCCACGGCGCCTGGGTCGCCCTCCTCGGCATGGTGATCTTCTACGCCACCATGACGGCGATCCGTAAGCACTACGACAGCGTGGCCGAGGAGATCGCGGCGCCCGAGGAGCCGAGCGACGAGAGCGTACGGCCCTCCCGGGTCCACTCGATCGTCCTGATCTCCACGATCCACCGCCCCACGCTGCGCGCCCTGGCCTACGCCCAGCTGATGCGCTCGGACACCCTGGAGGCGCTCACCGTCAACGTCGACGCGACGGAGACGAAGGCGCTGCGCGAGGAGTGGGAACGGCGCGGTATAGAGGTACCGCTGAAGGTGCTCGACTCGCCCTACCGGGAGATCACCCGGCCGATCATCGAGTACGTCAAGAACCTGCGCAAGGAGTCGCCGCGCGACGCCGTCTCGGTGATCATCCCCGAGTACGTGGTCGGCCGCTGGTACGAGGCCCTGCTGCACAACCAGAGCGCCCTGCGCCTCAAGGGCAGGCTGCTGTTCACCTCCGGTGTCATGGTGACCTCGGTCCCGTACCAGCTCCAGTCCTCCGAGGTGGCCAGGAACCGGGCCCGCAGGCGGCAGGAGTGGACCGCGCCCGGCGCGGTGCGTCGCGGCCCGGCGGAGCAGCGGCCGAAGGACCCCGGCGCCGGCGAACCGAGCCGGGGCGAGCCCGCCGGGAAACTGACGGGGGGAGAGCCCGGCACCGGGAACTGACGCGAGGGGGTCGCGGTGCGGGGTCCCCGGTGCCCGGACCTGGGGGCTGCGGGGAGCACGTAGACTGGTGGGCTGTTGTCGGCCCGCGAGCGGGCCGTTCCCCTCACCCCGATCTGGAGTCACCCCGCCATGCAGGCACAACGGAAGCAGTCGCAGGCGGGGTCGCTGGTGGGGGAGGAGTACGAGGTCGAGGTCGGCCCCGTCGCGCACGGCGGCCACTGCATCGCCCGCACCGCTGAGGGCCAGGTCCTGTTCGTGCGGCACGCGCTGCCGGGCGAGCGGGTGGTGGCCCGGGTCACCGAGGGCGAGGAAGGCGCCCGCTTCCTGCGCGCGGACGCGGTCGAGGTCCTGGAGCCGTCCAAGGACCGCGTTCCGGCACCATGCCCCTACGCCGGCCCCGGCCGCTGCGGTGGCTGCGACTGGCAGCACGCCAAGCCGGGCGCCCAGCGCCGGCTGAAGGGCGAGGTCGTCGCCGAGCAGCTGCGGCGCCTCGCGGGCCTCACCCCCGAGGAGGCCGGCTGGGACGGCACCGTGATGCCGGCCGAGGGCGACAAGCTCCCGGCGGGCGAGGTGCCGCGGTGGCGGACCCGGGTGCAGTACGCGGTCGACGCCGCGGGGCACGCCGGGCTGCGCCGGCACCGCTCGCACGAGGTGGAGCCGATCGACGACTGCATGATCGCGGCGGCGGGCGTCGCCGAACTGGGCATCGAGAACCGCGAGTGGCCCGGCATGGACTCGGTCGAGGCCATCGCCGCGACCGGTTCGGGGGACCGGCAGGTGATCCTCACCCCGCGTCCCGGCGCCCGGCTGCCGCTGGTGGAGCTGGACAAGCCGGTCTCGGTCCTCAGGGTCGACGAGACGTCCGGCGGTGTGCACCGGGTGCACGGCCGCCCCTTCGTCCGCGAACGCGCCGACGGCCGCACCCACCGGGTGGGGGCCGGCGGCTTCTGGCAGGTCCACCCGAAGGCGGCCGACACCCTGGTGACCGCCGTCATGCAGGGCCTGCTGCCGCGCAAGGGCGAGACGGCCCTCGACCTGTACTGCGGCGCCGGTCTCTTCGCCGGCGCCCTCGCCGACCGCCTCGGCGAGAAGGGCGCGGTGCTCGGCATCGAGTCCGGCAAGCAGGCGGTGGCCGACGCCCGCCACAACCTCGCCGAATTCCCGCGCGTGCGCATCGAACAGGGCAAGGTCGAGTCGGTCCTCCCGCGCACCGGGATCACCGAGGCCGACCTTGTCGTCCTGGACCCGCCCCGCGCGGGCGCCGGCCGCCGAACGGTCTCCCACCTGGCCTCACTCGGCCCCCGCCGGATCGCCTACGTCGCCTGCGATCCCGCTGCGCTGGCAAGGGACTTGGGGTATTTCCGCGAGGAGGGTTACCGGGTGCGGACGCTGCGGGCGTTCGATCTGTTTCCTATGACGCATCATGTGGAGTGCGTGGCGATCCTGGAGCCGGTGGGGAAGGGTGCCTGACCTGCGGGTTCGGGTGGTGTGCGTTATGTGCGGTGTAGGCGTTACGGGCGATATCTTGACGCTGAAATGACGCTCCCAGGGGTATCTTGACGCTCGTTTGACGCTCGTTCTGATGGGGTGCCAGGCACCTTTTTGGGCAGCTCAGGCCCTCTCAATATGGCGAGTGCCATGGGAGAGTCGAGGACTGGTGACGCTCTCGGTGGCACGGCCGGAAGCGGGATCCGCCCTTCTACCGGTCGCACCGGCTCGTGCTACGACAACGCCGTCACCGAGAGCTTCTTCGCCTCCCTGGAGACCGAACTCATCGACCGAACCGCCTTCCTCACCCGTCACCACGCCGAGCAAGCCCTCTTCGGCTACATCCAAGGCTTCTATAACCCCCGCCGCCGCCATTCGTCGAACGGGCAGCTCAGCCCGGCCGAGTACGAACGTCGCCACACTGCGAAGACACCACATAGCATGGTCCACGCAGCCGCATAACTCGCAAGCCCATCGGTGTCTGTCAGACCGGGGCAACTCCACTCATGGGGGTGCCCCCACGCCCGTTCAGGGCAGTGGGGGACACGCTCCCCCAAGCTTTCGGCTGCGCTCAAGCAGGGGGCACCTCCATGACGCCGCTCCTTCACGGGCAAACGTCACCTGCCGGGGCACTGGAAGCAGCGGCAGGACCTCCAAGGGCCGTCACGGCCGTTGCTGGGGCCACCCGCCCTTGACGTCAGAGAAGTTGACCGCCTTCGTCTTCCTTCCGTCTCGGGCACGCGTCGGACAGTTGGACCTCAAGACTTCTGAACTTCCGCACCACCATGCGGTTCTGCCGCTGCGGCGGGCCGGCCAGGGCCAGCGTGTCGATTCGCTGGGCGAGTTGGCGGAAGGCTATCTCCGCGGTGACCAGGGCCAGTTCGGCGCCCCCGCAGCGGTGGGTTCCGAGGCCGAAGGACAGCACGTCCCTGGGGTTGGCGGCCGGTGCGGTGAATCGGTCCGCTACGAAGGTGTCTGGGTTCGGGAAGCGGCGGGGGTCTCGGCCGAGTGCGCCCAGGCACACGAGCACCAGGCTGTCGCGGGCGATGCGCAGTCCGCCCAGTTCGGTGTCCTCGACGGCGACCCTGGCGCCGTACTGGACCGGCGGGTCGTGGCGGAGGGTTTCGAGGACGAACGACGTCAGCAGGGCGTCGTCGTCACGCAGCCTGCGGAGCAGGGTGTTGTCCCGTGCGAGGTGGAGCAGTCCGCTGCCGAGCAGGGAACTCGTGGTCACCGTGCCGGCGCCGAGTACGAACACCAGGTTGCTGACCAGGTCTCGTTCGTCCAAAGCGCCGAGCTGGGCGAGCGAACCGACAAGGCTCGCGCCGTCCGCCGCCGGTGCGCCGAGCAGTTTCTCCCGGACGTAGGCGGCCAGGCGCAGCGCGGCGTCGTCGGCCTGCCGGAGCGGCTTGTCCGGCGAGTGCAGCTCGTTGCGTTCAAGGAACATGTCGAGCCATCCGGCCAACTGCTCCATGTCGTCGTGGGGGATGCCGAGCAGTTCGCCCATCACGGAGTTCGGGAGGGCGGTGAACGAGTACGCCGCGTCGGCACCGCTGCCGTCTGCGACGAGTGCGGCGACGTGTGCGGCGGCCTGCCGTTCGATCATCGGGCGCATCAGCGTGACGCGCCCGGGGTGGAAGGAGCGGGACAGCAGGCGGCGAACCGGCTGGTTGTCCGGCGGGTTGAGAAAGAGCAGGCTGCGATAGAGCAACGCGGTCGACGGATGCTCCTGCCAACCGGGCCAGGAGCGGTCGGCGTAGTCACGGTCGGGCACCTTGAACAGTCGGGTGTTCAGCAGAACGTCGGCGCTCTCCCGGAATCCCATCACCACCGCGCGCTTACCCCCGACGGGCAGTACGGGGGCCCGCTCCAGCAGTTCGCCGTAGAAGGGATACGGGTCCCTCCGCCCCTCCGGGCTGAACAGCCGCAGCAGGACGACATCTTCAGGAACGGTCACCGCGCACCTCGCCGTGCCGACACGACTTCCCGTCCGCTGACGACGAGGCCGCTCATCGTGAGGAGTCTGCCGCCGCCTCCTGCCGGATCTTCGGCGGTTCCCCGGGCTGTGCTCGGGAGCATTCCACCGGCGGCTCCGTCCGCGCTCCCGTCGGCATCGCCATCCGCATCGCCGGCCGCGGCGCCGCCGGTGTGGGTGACGCGCAGTCGCACGTCCCGCGTCTCCCGGCTCGACAACGTGAGGTCGTTGGCCGCGGTGTGCAGGGTGAGCTCCCCTATCGAGTGCGGTGTGGCGTACCGGTTCGGCGTACCGGTGGCACACGCGGTCTGCAGCAGGGCGTCCGCCAGTAGCCATGGGATGCGGTGCCGGGAGAAGAACTCCAGCTCCTGCGCCGGGATCTCCTGGCGGACCTGTGGCTCCCATCCTGCCGTTGCCGTCAGCTCGGTGAGCGTCACGTCCCGGACCTGGTCGAAGAGGCCGGACATCGACATCACCGCCGGTGCGCGCCGCACGCCCGCACCGGCCTGAGGCGCGGCGCGCCCGCCGGGCGCGGCGCTGTCGCCCGCACCGTCGCCGATGGGAACGAGCACGTCGAAGTGCTGGACGCGCCGATCGTGGTGTCCGGTGACAACCCGCGAGCGGATACCGACCCGGACGGTGCCGCGGGCGAAACCGGCCGGGTCGAACGAGGCGGTGAGCACGTAACGGACCACCTGCGGGTCCACCGCGATCGGTGCCCGGAAGCGGATGTCCCGGAAGCTGTGTACGGGCGCTGCGCCGACGAGGAAGTCGGCTGCCTCCGCCGCGAGTTCCAGTGCCAGCGCACCCGGCAGCAGTGCCCGCGACTCCCTGCGGTGTCCGAAGAGGTGTCCGTACCCGGCGAGATCGAGTTCCCAGACGGCGCCGTCCTCGCCGACCCACGAGGGAGCCCCAAGATAGGGGCGCCGCTCGGGGGTGTCCACCAGGGCCGGGAACCGGGAGCGCAGCATGCGCCGTTCCGCGTCGCCCAAGGGCACGGGCACGGCCCGGCCCGGCCGATCGGCTTCGACCTCCGCGTTGAACAACCGCTGTCCCTCCGCGTCGGCGAGCAGGCCGAGAGTCCCGGCGTTCGCCGCGTACTGTGTGAAGCCGGCCCGCGGGCCGAGACCTGACGCGCCCCACAGGCTCCAGTTGATGACGTACTCGGCGGCACCGGAGTCCGCCGACCCGTCGCACGCCGGCGCGTCCGGGTGTGCCGACGGCTCCCGGGACGCCGCCGACTCCGGGGACGTCGGCAACTCCCCGTGCGCCGACGACTCCCCACGCACCGACCTCGACCGCGCCTCCTCATAGCGCGCCGCGGCGTTCAGAACGTCGTTGGCCGGCCCGTAGTCGCTCTCGCCCACCAGCCCGAACGCCCCGGCGACCGAGCCGAAGGTGCACCACAGGCGCGGTGCGGACGCCGCGAACGCGGACTTGAGGTGGTGGTGTCCTGCGACCTTGGTGTCCCGGACCTTGCGGAAGGTCGCCAGGTCCTTCGCCGTCAGCCGCCGGGCCCCGCTGATCCCGGCGCCGTTGACCAGCAGATCGATGCGAGGCGTCACACCGCGGATCACCGCGGCGGCGCGGTGCACGGCGCTCTCGTCCGTGACGTCGCATCCCAGGTAGTGGACCCGTTCCGCACCGAACCGCTGCCGCAGGGCGGCGAGGCCGGCCAGGGATTCGCGGGACCTGCGGCAGCGGTCGTAGGTACCGCGCAACTCGGCTATCGGTACGTGGGGTTCGGCGGCTCGGCGTCTTCGTACGTACTCCTCGGCCGTGGCCGTGCCTATCTCGTGGGAGTTCGCCGCCATCGTCGCGGAGTCGGTGCTGCCGAGCAGCCAGAGCATGGACGGCGGGGTCCGCATACCCTCCAGGCACCGCGCGGTGATCCCACGGGCGCCTCCCACCGCAAGGACGACAGGACCACTTCCCGGCCGTCCCGGAGGGGCGGTGGCACCTGCGGCGTAGGCGCCGTCCCCCGGGGACAGCCCTTCCACCGGCCCCGCGTCCGCCACCGGCGACAACCTTTCCTGCGAGCGCTCCACCGGCAGCAGCCGTTCCTCCCAACGCGCGCCGGTCGCGGGCTCCCCCCGGTAGTAGGCCACCGGCAGTCCTCTGACGCAGCCGGACTCGTGCCGCAGTCGCGCCAGCGCGGTCGGCAGGGTGGCCGCGTCGGTCACCACGGCGTACGCCTCGGTGTGCGGCAACTCCCAGGTGAGGGACTTGATGAGGCCGGTCAGCAGCGCGCCGTACGGGTGGGGTGCGCCGTCCGTGAAGGGGTCGAGGACGAGGGCCACCACCGACGAGTCCGGTGGGGCGGAACGCGCGAGCCGCTTCGCAGCCAGGAAGGCCGCCTCCTGCAGGGCCAGCATACGCGGTTCGGGCGCGGCGGGCCACGTGGCCGGGTGCAGCGAGGCGATGACACGGATATGGCAGGGGAACGCGTCACCGGCGGGCAGGAGTGCGGTGATCGCGTCCTCGTCCCAGGCCGCCGCCTCCGGCGGCACGACGACGGTGGTGACGTCCGGCCGCGCCGTCCGGGAGAGGTGTACCGCGGTCTCCCGGTCGTCGGTGAGCACGAGCGCGCCGCGCGGCAGGGGGTCGCGTTCCGGCGAGACCGTCACGGCCGGCGCCGGCACGAGCCGCAGTGTGTACAGCGGGGTCATCGTGTTCCTCCGAAGTTCAGTCCCGCGCGGGCGGAAGGACGGTGACGGTCGGTCCCGCCGAGCCTGAGAACCGCCGGGGAAGTTCGCCCGCGAGGACGGCACGCAGTACGGCGACGATGCCGTCCGCGGCGAGGAAGCGCGGGGGCTCCCGCCGGTCCGCCGCGCCGGGCTCGGTACGGAGCCCGGTCCGCACGCGCGCGAGCACCGGCCAGCCGCGTTCCCGTGCGGTCTCGGGGCGGGCGAGGGCCACCGCGTAGGCGCCTTCCGCGAGCTGGTCCGGGGCGAGGCCGAGCGATTCCGCGGCCTGCTCCAGCGCGCCCGCGCTCCATGCCATCACCAGGGCGAGGTCGACGTCGCCGCGCCGCAGGTAGCAGCCCGCCGCGTGCAGCGCCGCCAGTGCGGAGTCCGGTCCCGCGTCCGCCATCATCGTGGGGCCGTGCAGATCCCTGCGGTTCGCCACCCAGCCGAGCGCGGCCGACGACATCCGGCTGATGAGGGTGTAGGCGCCGAGCGGCTCGCTGTTCGACCGGCGTTCGCGCAGGTAGTCGGCCGCCGCCCGTGCCTGCGCGCCCTCCAGCGAGCGGGCGGTAGCGGTACCCAGACACCGCAGTGTGGAGTCGACGGCGGAGCGGTTGAGGCCGTAGTGCGCGCCGAAAACGCCGGTGCGCTCCTCCAGCCCCGCCCAGAGCGGCTCGGGGCGGTGCTCCAACGCGCCGAGTCTGCCCGCGAGTTCGAGCACCAGCAGCTGGCCCGTGTCCAACTGGGCCGACACCTTCGGCGGGATCAGTGACTTCTCGAACGGCGGTACGGGATAGGGGGTTTCGAAACGGGATGTCTCCGCCGGTGCCTCGCCCCGGGACAGCCGCGCCGCGACGGCGTTGTCGTCGGGCCGGCCAGGGAGCAGGGCGCTCCAGCGGACGAGGACCAACTCGTCGCAGAGCGGGGGCGGTGCCGATCGCACCGTCTCCTGCCGGGCTCCCGGGGAGCGCAGGAGCTGGTAGCCGTTGATGCCTCCCAGTCCGCAGGCGAACACGCCCGCGAGCGGCGGATCGCCGCCCGTCGTCGACGCGTCGAGTGCCACCGGGGCCGAGGGGACGCGGAGCGGGAGTGCGCGGGCGTACTCGGGCAGTTCCGTGTGCTGGGGTTGCCGGGGGATGGTGGCGCGGTGCAGCCCCAGTGCGGCCTGGATGAGGGAGACCGCGCCGCAGGCCATTCCGGTGTGGCCGAGTGCGGGCTTGTTGCCGGTCACCCAGGGCGTGCCGCCGGAGTGCGCGGCGGCGATGGAACGCAGCTCGGTGGCATCGCCCGCGCGGGTGGCCGTGCCGTGGCCCACGACCCACGCGATCCCGCTGCCGGGCACGCCGTTGACGTTCATCGCCCGGGTCATCGCGCGAGTCTGGCCCTGCTGGCCGGGCGCGAAGATGGCCTTGCTCTTTCCGTCGGACGCTGCGCCGAAACCGGCCAGTACCGCGAGCACCGTGTCGTGGTCGCGGACGGCGTCGCCGAGCCGTTTGAGTACGACGAGCGCGGCGCCCTCCGAGAAGACGGTGCCGTCCGCGGCCGCGTCGAACGCCCGGAGCTCGCCGGACGGGGACAGCGTTCCCATCTCGGAGAAGTAGGACTGCCGCAGCGGCCCGTGCGAACTCACCCCGCCGCAGAAGGCGATGTCCACCTCCCCGTCCAGCAGGTGCCTGGCGCCGAGGTCCACGGCATACAGGGAGGACGGGCAGATATTGTCGATGACCAGGATCGCGGTGTCCTGCGGCAGGACGCCCTCGACCGCCCGCCTGGCCTGCTCGTACGGCAGGTACGCGCTGTGGTGGGAGGCCGCGCACGGATCGGCCCGTGCCAGCCGGCGTCGCATCCCGTCGGCCGGGGCGCCATCCTCCTCGGGCGGCAGGTGCGCCGCCGCGCCGGTGGCGATCAGGTCGGCGCTGAGGGCGGCGTCGATCTCGTAGCTGGTGTCGGTGGACGCGGCGAGGAAGAGACCGGGTCTGGACAACTGCCCGGGTACGGCCGTGAGGCACTGCCGCAGGGCGCGGCGCAGCCAGGAGACCTGGAGGTCGCCGGGCTGATCGTCGGTGGTGCCGGGCACTTCGCCGAAGCGCAGGTCATGGATCTGGCCGCCGTCCTCCCGGACGGCCGCGGCCAGTTCCTCGTGACCGTGGAACCGGTGCGGGAGTCCGAGCGGCAGCGGACCCTCCTGCGCACGGCGCCACAGATCCTCGATCTCCTCGCAGCCGGGTAGCACGGCCCCCGCCGCGACCAGGCAGACAGGCTCCTCGTACACCGCAGCTCACAATCTTTCGTGCGTGGGATCGGGACGCCGCTCCGCGGGTCCGGAGTCGACGTGCAGCTCTTCGCGGACGGGGTTGCGGCGCTGTGCCGCCTGCCCGGTGTCATGGCTGCGCAGCAGGTCGGCCACCGTTGAGAGGGTGAGCGTCGCCGGAGACTCGGCATTGCCCAGTTCCACGTCCCACAGCTCCGCGGCGCGCCACAGCACGAGCCGGTGTTGCAGGGAGTCCAGGCCGAGTTCCGCTTCCAGGTCGACGTTCGGCGTCACCAGTTCCTCGGGGATCTCCAGCGCCGTGGCGTACATCGTCCGCAGGCTCGCCAGCAGGGCATCGGGTTCGGGCAGCATGGTCACTCCTTGAGGTGGCGCCGGACATCGTTGTCAGTCAGGCGTTTTCTGAACGGGGCCCACGTGTGGACGGTGTCCCCCGCGATCTCGGCGACGAACTGGGAGAGGGTGTCCTTGAGGCCGCATTCCACGAAGCGGTCGACACCCGCTGCAAGCAGTCGAGTGACGGCCTGCGCGAAATCCAGCGGATGGGTCAACTGGGCCGCGGTGACGGCGATCAGGTCGTCGCCCGCACGGAGCCGACGCCCGAGGACCGGTGAGTCCACAGGTATTCGCGGTGCTCCCTGCGGAACGGCGCGCACGGCGTCGAGGTAGCGGGTGCGGGCGGCGCCGAGGCACGGGTGATGCTGCGGATACGGGCCGGTGCGTAGCGTCGTCGCCAGTATTCCGCGGGAATCGGCGGCGCTCAGCAGTAACCGCAGCTGCTCGGCCGGTCCGGAGAGGATCACCTGTGACGGGCCGTTCACCGCGGCGACGACCACGTCCCGCGCCGACCTGGCGAAGTCCTCAGCCTCCGCCGCGGACAGCATGAACGCCGCGGTGGCGCCGGTCGGTCGGGCGTGCAGTCGCAGGGCGCGGGCCCGTTCGCACAGCAGCAGCGCCCCGTCCTCGACCGTGAGTCCTCCCGCGGCGACCAGAGCGGTGATCTCGCCGAGGCTGTGTCCGACGACCACGTCGGGACGCAGGCCGAACTCTTCGTCGAGGATGCGCAGGCAGCAGAGTTGGAAGTGGTAGGTCCGCAGTTCGCTCGCCTGATCCCATGAGGTCCGTGTCCGATCCGGCTCGGTGCGCACGGTCGGCCAGCCGTACGAGGCGCTGACCGCGTCGACGCGGTCAGCGAGCTCGGCGGCGATGCGCCGGCCGGGCGGGTAGTGCGCGAAGGGGTCCGCGTAGGAGGAGCCCGCGCCGGGGAACATGAAGGCTGTGACCATGGGAACCTTGCTCGGGCTCGATCGGTACGGTGAGTTGGCCCGGTCCGTCTGATGGGAGCGACGGACTGCGGTGTGCTGTGCTCGGCGGCGTCGGGGTGACGCGCTCTCGGGCAGGGGGTATCGCCGGTGCGGCGACGTCCTTTTCGGGGGCTGCGGGGCGTGCCGATCGGGCGCGACCGTCTGTCCTGCGTAGGGCAGTGGACCGCACCGATCGACAACATCGATTGCGGATTGAACATAACTGCGCTTTGGCTGATTGGGAAGTCCTTACCTGGGAGCACGCAGGCAAGAACGGATTCGGCCATACTCGGGTCTCGCACCCGCCCGGCGCCCTCCCCCTCCGCACGCGAGGCCGCAGATCTGGCGTGAGCTGAACCGGCAGGGACAGGCAGTGGCCCGCTGTATCGTCGAGCGCCCCTTGCGCGAGTTCGGCACCACCGGCGCCGTCCGCCGCAGGAAGGTGATCACCATGCTCTCCGGCGGGCGGGTCGAACGGGCTCCCGACCGTCTGGAGCGCGCCTTCGTCGACGAGGCGGTGAACCGGTGCTGGGTGGCGGACTTCACCTACGTGAGGACCTGGGCTGCCACCGTCTACGTCGGGTTCGGCGGGACACCTTTTCCCGCTGGAGTGTCGGCTGCTCGGCCGCCACCGTCGAGGATGCCGTTTTCGTCCTGGACGCTCTGGAGATGGCCGTTCGGCAACGTGACTGCGATCAATATTCCATCCAGCCAGGAGAGTCGATTCATCACTTGTACTCCAGCCGGAGATCTTGAGGATCGATGATGGGTGGGATCGGCCGGTGGTGGGCCCAGGGGCGGAGGTGGTGCGGGAGCGGGTCTCCGCGGCGTCGGTAGTGGCTGACCATGGCGCGGGTCTGGTGAAGTCGGCGCCATAACTCGCAGGGCAGGAGGGTCTCCACGGGGTGGCGCGGATTGAGGTGGGTGGCGGCCAGGCAGTGCCGGATGGTGTGGACCGAGGGCCGCAGGAGCGGGCCGGGGATCAGCCAGCGGCCTCGCTCTCCTCGATGCCCGGAGCTTTTCCCTGATCGGGGGCTTGCTCCGGGCCGGTGTCCTGCTCGGGTTCGGGGGTCTGGTCGGGTTCGGGGATGGCGGCGCGTTGAACGCTGAGGAACGCGGTGGCCAGCATGCAGGCGGTGACGTGAAGGTGCCAGGGGGTCCACTTGCGGACCTGGTACTGGGCCAGGCCGACAAGCTGCTTGTTGATCTCGTTGTCCTCCTCGATCTGCCAGCGGCCACCGGCCCTGGCGATGACCTCCGAGACTGTGGTGCCGACGGGGGCGTGGACGAGGAAGTAGGCGATCTCGCGGTGGAGTTGTCCGTCTTTGCCACGCCGGTTGGGGTGCAGGGACCGTCGCAGCACCAGCCAGTGCGTGAAGCCCTCGGCCGGGTTCTCGTCTTTGACCTGCACGGCGAAGGCCGTCCAGTCATAGAGTCGCTCGCCCTTGGCGCCGTCGCCGCAGGCGCGGCGTTCCCACTGGTCACGGACTTTCGCGTAGTGGAGCAGGTCGTCGGCGCGCCGGACGGCCGGCTGGCTCGGCTTGCCCGGCGGGCCATCGATCGGGAGGCCGACCGGGACGCCGAACACGTACGGCACCTTCCGCACGTGGCACCAGGCCCGAAGCTGTGGGTCACGGCCGTGGCCGGCGTCAGCCGGCACCCAGGAGAACGGCACGTGGGCCGCGCGGGCCCGCACGAGCATCGAGATGGCCAACTCGGGCTTGGTGGCGAAGGTGATCTCGTCAGGCACCCCGGCCTCTCCTCACTCCACGGCCTTCAGTGGGTCGTAGTCATGGGGATGAGGGTCGGCGCAGGCGAGGCAGAGCGAGCGCCGACCACTGGCTGGGCCTCGTTGGGCGGAGGTCAGCTCATGCCTCGGCCGTGACGCTCGTTTGACGCTCCGAGCGTTCGAAGGGTCCTTCGGCGGGGCTATAAATGGCGTCTTACCTGCGAATACGTTAGATCCTCCCCATTCTGACGTCTTTCCGATGACGCATCATGTGGAGTGCGTGGCGATTCTGGAGCCTGCGGCAAAGGGCGCCTGACCTGCGGGTTCGGATGGTGTGCGTTATGTGCGGTGTGGGCGTTACGGGCGATATCTTGACGCTGAAATGACGCGCTCAGAGGTATCTTGACGCTCTTTCTGATGGGGAGTCAGGTGAGTTGCGTCGCTGGTCAGGCGGCCTGATGGCTAAGTAGCTGTTGTCTTTCCGGACGTGATCGCCGCGTTTCCGCTGGTCGGGCATAGGGTCGGTGGTTCGGTGGGAGTCGTGGCCTGTCGGGTCGTTTCTTGCCGGAAGGTCGCGGATGCCGTCGGTCGTCGGACTGCTGGAACAGCACGAGCTTGCCGCTCGCCGTCGGGTCGACGGCCTACGGGAGGAGGCTGACCGCATCCACGCCGAGTTGGCCGTGGCCGAGCTGGAATGGCAGGAGTGGGCGATCGCCCGCAGGCGAGTCGATACGGTGCTGGCTCCGGACGGCGGCGACACCGCCGGGACGGACGTCACCCCGGATCCGCGGGATGTGGACGCTCCAGCCGAAGCCCCGCGATGCGGCGAAGCCGAAGCCGCAGGTGCCCGTGTGGCGTGAGGGGCTGGCCTGGTCGGTGCTGTCGGCGGACTACCAGCGCATCCTGCAGGTGCTCGCGGACCGGTCCCGGACCGTCAAGGGCCGCTGACCTGCCAGGAGATGGCCAGCGCAAGCCACGCCCAGGTCCGGCGGAACGATGGAGCATTGCGCGTATTCGCCTACACCCAGACCCAACTCAGAAGCGCGTACCACCTGAACTTTCCAGCCATCAGTGGCCAAATTCCAGCGCCACCGAGTGAACGCCCGGTTTTTCCATACAAGTTGACCGGCCAGAGTGACACAGATCACCAAAGAAACAACAAGCCGCCTCGTGTCCACCTTCTGCGATCTTGTTACCGTTTCCGATCTTTACCTGACGCATACCTTCACATTGACATCACATGGGTGATGTTGATGAAAATGCGAGAGGTCGAAGACTCATGACGGTTCACAGACCCGCGCCACGACGGCGCGGGCGGCCTTGGCTCGGGGGGAACGTTCGCTGGACAGCGGGCGGTGTCGCCTTGGCCATGGCCATCACCCTGCTCGACGCCACAAGTTCCGTTGCAACAGCACCGCTTGAAGTCGTGAACGCGCCGAAGAAAGCGACAGCAACCCAGGCAGCTGACATTCCTTCCGCCCGAGTCGCGGCAAGGCTATCCGGCAAGCGGGTTGAAGCGCTCTCGGAGCGCACCGAGACGTCGACGACGTGGGTGAACAAGGACGGCAGCCTCACCACCGAGTTCGCGGCCGGGCCGGTCCGTTTCGAGCGGGACGGCAAGTGGGTCGATGTCGATGTGGAACTGCGTGAATCCGGCTCAGGTGTGGAACCGGTCGCGCACCCGGAGGGGCTGCGGCTCGCGGGCAAGACAGGTACGCCAGCGAAATCATTGACAGCTGCGCGCGAGGCCAAGGCCACCGACCTGGTGACGCTCGGCGAGGGCGACCAGCAGATCACCCTGCAGTGGAAAGGCGGCCTGCCGAAGCCGACACTGGACGGTACACGGGCAAAGTACGTCGACGCCGTTCCCGGTGCGGACGTGGTCGTCGAGGCCACACGCACTGGCTTCGAGCAGTACGTCGACATCAAGCAGCGCCCGGACTCGGGCGGCTACTCCTACACGCTGCCGCTGAAGGCCAAGGGCCTGAAGGCCAAGCAACTGTCCGACGGAAGTGTGCTGTTCACCGACAAGAAGAACACCAAGCGGGCCGTCATGCCTGCCCCGGTGATGTGGGACGCCACCGTCGACAAGCGGTCCGGCGAGCACACCCACAAGGCCAAGGTCGGTCTGAAGGTCGTGCAGAAGGGCTCCTCCGTCGACCTGGTCGTCACGCCGGACGCAGAGTTCCTCGCCGACCCGGACACCCAGTACCCGGTCACCGTCGACCCGTCCACCTCCTCGCTGTCCAACGTCTTCGACACCTACGTCCAGCAGGGCGAGACCGTCGACTGGTCCACCGACACCGAGCTGGACTTCGGCAACCCCGGTACGAAGAACGCAGACGGCACCCCGCGCACGGCACAGACCTTCGTCTCGTGGAACACCACACCGGTCCAGGACGCGCTGATTCTCGACGCGAAGCTGAGCCTGTGGAACTTCCACTCCGGTAACACCGACTGCAAGCTCTACCCGTGGGAGGTGTGGGCATCCGGCGCGGCGTCCACCTCCAGCCGGTGGACGAACCGCCCGACGATGACGGCGAAGAAGGCCACCTCCACGGAGACCCGCGGCAACGCCGGCTGCTCCACCCAGCCGGACGGCTGGGTCAACGCCGACGTGACGACGCTGGTGCAGGAGTGGGCATCGGCCAAGGCCACCCGAGGCCACATGGGCATCCGCGCTTCCGACGAGACGGTCGTCGCCCAGTGGAAGCGGGTCAACTCCGCCAACGCCACCTCCAACCCGCCGAAGCTGGTCGTCAACTACAACTACCGGCCGCGCACCGGCACCAAGCAGGAGGCCGGCCCGCCGTACTTCTCCTACAGTGGCGCCTACGTGGTGAACACCACCACCCCGACGCTGCGGGACACCTTCGTCGACGCCGACGGTGACAAGGTCAACGGCACTTTCCAGATCTACGACAACGCCACCAACACCCAGGTCGGCGACGTTATCGTCTCCAAGTACGTGCCCTCCGGGCAGGTCGCCTCGGTGACCGTCCCCGCCGGGGTGCTGGCCAACGGCAAGACGTACAAGTTCCGTACCAGCCCGTACGACGGCACGCACTACAACACCGGCTGGTCAGCCTGGAAGACCTTCACGGTCGACACCAGTGCCCCCTCCGCCCCGTCGAAGATCGTCTCCACTGACTACCCGTCGGGCGAGTGGGTCAAGGGCGCTGGGCAGTCCGGCACCTTCACCGTCACCCCGCCCGCGTCCGACCACAACTGGCTGGAGTGGTCCCTGGACGGCGTCACCTGGACAAAGGTCGCCACCGGCGGCTCCACCGCCGACAAGGCCATCCCCATCACCCCACCACAGGACGGCACCCACACCCTGCAAGTGCGCACGGTCGACAAGGCGGACAACAAGTCCGAGGCGATCGAATACACCTTCCATGCCGGACCGGGCGGCTTCGTCCAGCCCTCGGACGGCGAGCGCACCGCACGCCGCCTGTCCCTGGTCGCCGAGGCCGACGCGATCAGGTACGACAGCGTCTCGTTCTCCTGGCGCCGCTCCGAGGCCGACGCTTGGGTCAAGATCCCGGTAGGAGACGTCACTTCGGGTGGCAACACGCTCACCGCGTGGCCGGTCGCCCTAACCAACGGCAAGAACACAGCTCTGGTCTGGAACACCACCGACACCGTCGACCCCGACGGCACCGTGCAGATCAAGGCCGACTTCGCGGGACCGAACAGCGCCTCGGGCAGCACCGAGCCACTGACCGTGGTTGTCGACCGCAACGCCGAGGGGGCAGCCACCGAGCGGCTTGGCCCAGGTCAGGTCAACCTGCTCACCGGCGACTACACCATCTCCGAGACAGACGTTTCCGCGTTCGCACTCTCCGTTTCACGCACTGCGTCATCCAGGACCCCCAACAAGGGAGCCCAGGAAGAGGGCCAGGCTGCCATCTTCGGCAAGGAATGGGTGTCTGGCACGGTCGCGCAACTCACGGAGTCGAGCTCCGCCTACCTGCGCAAGATATCCGACACGGCCGTAGACGTGGTCTCGGCAGACGGTGACAGCATCCACTTCACCGCCAACGCCGCGAAGGACGGCTGGATCCCCGAGCCGGGCTCGGAGTCCCTCACACTGACGGGCAGTGTGAGCGGCAGCTTCACGCTGACCGACACCGAGGGGATCGAAACCACCTTCACCAAGCCCGAGGCGAGCGCCACGACATGGCAGGTGTCGAAGACCGAGCCTCTCGGCCTCACCAGCAACAGCACAACCATCGTGTCCGAGACCATCACCTCGGGCGGCAAGACACTGGCCCGCCCCAAGCGGATCATTGCCCCGAACTCCGGCGTCACCTCGACGTCCTGTTCTTCGGATCCGGCCACGAAGGGGTGCCGTGTCCTGGAGTTCGTCTACGCGACGACCACCACCGCCACAGGCAGCGCATTCGGCGACTACAGCGGGCAGGTAAAGGAGATTCGGCTCTGGGCAACGGAACCCGGTGCGGCGAACGCCACATCCAGGGTCACCCAGACCTACGCCTACGACGACCTCGGCAGGCTGCGCGAGGCTTGGAACCCGCAGATCAGTCCCGCTCTGAAGGCGACGTACACCTACGACAGCTCTGGTCGGGTCACCCAGCTCACGCAGCCGGGCGATCTGCCGTGGAACTTCACCTATGGCAAGGCAGGAGCCAACTCGGCGGCTGCTGACGGAATGCTCCTCACCGTCTCCCGGCCCGCCCTGCAGCAAGGCACCCTCGACGTGGTGGACGGCGAGGCCGTCACCAGCCTCGTGTACGACGTGCCGCTGACCGGCACGGCAGCCCCCTCCGCGATGGGCTCCTCCAACGTCAGGGCATGGGGGCAGACCGATACGCCGACCGACGCAACCGCGATTTTCCTCGCCGATGTGAAGCCTGTCTCCCATGCCGGTGACGGGCTTACGGCCACTGGCTATCAGCGCGCCAGCATCCACTATCTGGGCGCCTCCGGGCGCGAGGTCAACTTTGTCGTGCCGGGCGGTCACACGACGACCACCGAGCACGACCAGCACGGCAACACCGTCCGCCAGCTCTCCGCCGCCAACCGGGCAATCGCCCTCGGACTGACTGCGGCTGACCGAGAGCAGCAGGCCGAGTTGGGCATCGGTCAGCTGACCAGTGCCGAGCGCGCCGAATTGCTTTCCGACCGCTGGGTGTACAACAGCACCGGGACTCGCGAACTGGAAGAGTTCGGGCCCCTACACAGGGTG
Organism: Streptomyces sp. NPDC056161; assembly: GCF_042268025.1. Lineage (NCBI taxonomy): Bacteria > Bacillati > Actinomycetota > Actinomycetes > Kitasatosporales > Streptomycetaceae > Streptomyces > Streptomyces sp. NPDC056161. Next base: position 311,330 of record NZ_JBHJUV010000002.1, on the reverse strand, counting down.
GATCTCACTTCCGACCTCAAAGCCGGCACGACCACTCTTGCTCCCTCCGGGACTTCGGTGACCGGACGCTCCTGGACGCTGACCACGTACGACGAGGGCCGCCCCACGAACGGCACAGCCAAGGTCAAAGACCAGGTCACCAAGGTCTCCTCGGGTCTGGAGGTGCGCGAACACCCCGGCGTCCAAGGTGAGGCGCGGATCACGGAGACCACGTACGACTGGGCCAAGGGTCTTCCTGTGAAGTCCATCCAGGACCCAGCCGGACTGGCCCTGACCACCACGACCGAGTACGACGCACAAGGTCGCGTCACCAAGAAGATTCAGCCCGGGGCCGCCGGGACCGACGCCACGACCCAGGTGATCACCTACTGGGCGGCAACCGGAACGGGAACGTGCCAGGGACGCCCCGAGTGGGCCGACCAGGTGTGCACCACCAGCCCAGGGGGTGTGATCACCGGCGGCGGATCCAACCCCACTCAGCTGCCGACCAGCGCGACAGAATACGACTGGTGGGGAAACCCGGCCAAGGTCACTGACACCGCGAACGGCGTGACCCGGACCACCACCACGTCGTACGACGGGGCTGGCCGTGTCACCACGGTGAAAACGAGCGGCGGCACAGGACAAGCTCTGCCGGAGAGCACCACCGAGTACGACACCGCCAGCGGCCGCGCGGTCAAGACCGTGTCGCCCACTGCCGGAAGCATCACCAAGCAGTACGACAGACTCGGCCGTCTGGTCTCCTACACGGATGCCGACAACGGCAAGACCACGACCGAGTACGACATCCTCAATCGCCCGGTCAAGGTGAGTGACTCCGTCCCGTCAACCATGACGTACACGTACGATCACTCCGTTGAACCGCGGGGCCTGGCCACGACCACGACAGACTCGGTCGCCGGTGCCTTCAAGGCAACGTACGACGCGGACGGCTCGGTCAGCAGCGAGAAGATGCCCGGCGGCTACACCCTCAAGGTGACCGACGACACGACGGGTGCGACTGTCAGTCGCACCTACACCCGGGACAGTGACGGCACCATCGTCTACTCGGACACGGTGGCCACAACGGCTCACGACCAGGTGTCCCGGCATGCCGGCTGGTCCGACCAAACCTATCAATACGACGCAGCGGGACGTCTCACCACTGTCGAGGACACCTCCGAGACGATCTGCACCCGCCGCGGGTACACCTTCGACGCCCGCACCAACCGCAAGTCCCTCACCGCCGCGACCAGCTCGCCGGGCGCCGACTGCCCCACCAGCGGAGGCACCACCACCAATTACACGTACGACAGCGCGGACAGGCTCGTCGACACCGGCTACACGTACGACGGGTTCGGGCGATCCACGGCGGTGCCCGGTGACGGCACGTTCAGCTTCTACGTCAACGACCTCGTCTACCAGCAGAGCGCGAACGGCGAACGTCAGACCTGGGCCCTGGACGCGGCACAGCGCTTCCGGTCATGGACGGTGGAGACCGGCAGCGGCAGCTCGTGGACCACAGTGCAGACCAGGCTGAATCACTACTGCAGCGAGTCCGACAGCCCTCGCTGGATCGTCGAGGGCACCTCCACCGGAGCAGTGACCCGCAATGTCTCCACCGCAAGCGGCGAACTGACCGCCACGACGAGTAAGACCGGCGACCGGGTCCTGCAGCTCACCAACATCCACGGCGACGTTTCCCTGCTGCTCCCGCTGGACAGCGGCGCGGCTCCGCTCGCGCTCGACAGTGACGAGAACGGTAACCCGCGGGCCGGACAGGAGGACGTCCGCTACGGCTGGCTGGGTGGAAAACAGCGCTCGAGTGAGACCCTCACCGGTCTCACTCTGATGGGGGTTCGGGTGTACAACCCGGACAGTGGGCGCTTCCTTTCGGTCGACCCGATCGTCGGGGGCGGCGCGAACCTCTACGGCTACCCTGGCGACCCGATCAGCCAGTTCGACCTCGACGGTCAGGCATGGAAGTGCAAGGCCAAGTGCGCCTTGGTCGGCAGTGACCCCAAGTGCACCGGATATGTTTGGGGCGCAGGCTCGGGCAAAACCCAGGACGCGGCAAGCAAAGCGGCGAAAAAGGACGCTTCCAGCCAGGCGCCCCGAGGCTGCCGGACCAAGCACTGTCGGACTGTGGATTGCAGCAAGAACCGTTTGAGGCAGTGGTGGGATGCCGACTTCACCCCCAGGGTCATCCACACGCGCAATCCTCCTGACTGGATGCGCCGGATGAACCGCTGGACGTGGGGCATCGCGTGGCACGATTACGTCTGGCGCGGCACGTACGGCAGCTGGTGCGGATGCGGTCCGTGACCGATCTGACAGCTGACGCCCGGTAGACGAGGGGATCGGCCACCACTCTGTACGGTGGCCGATCCCCTACACCATCCCCCAATGGAAGGACCCAGAAAATGAGTGACGCGCCTGAGCTCTGGAAAGTGGTGATCGCTCTGGAAGCCACGGCAGAGCAGAAGGAGGCTCTGGTCGACCGCTTCGTCGACGCCATCTGCCCAGATCCGAGTCATGAGGGTTGGTGCGATACACCCTGGGCCCTCCATGTAGTCGAGGGTGACTCGCTCAGCACAGATGAGCAGGAGCGGCTCCGGGACGAGATCAAGGACACCATGGAAAGCTGACAGAGAGGGGCGGCACCAACTGTCAACGGTCTCGTCTGGCTCAGAAGTCGTTGTGAACCTTTTCCAAGGCCAGGTACTTAGCGTTTCCGCAGGTCCTCTCTCTGACAGCCTTGGCTGAGACGCCCGCTTTGCCGGGTTAGGCTGGAAGGGCGAGACAGGAGTACACCCCGGCATGGCCAGCACCACCCCCCGAAGCTCCGGATCGGATCCGGCGCCCCGTCCAAAGCGGCGGACGTTTTCCGCGGAGTACAAGCTGCGTCGCCGAGTACGACGCCGCCCCGACCGGGGAGAAGGGTGCGATCCTGCGGCGTGAGCGGCTGTACCACTCGCACGTGAGCTGGACGCGGGGAACTACTGGTGTTCGCAGCGGACGATGTACCGGCTCCTGTCCGCCGCCGGGCAGAACGGCGAACGCCGCCGCCAGGCCACCCACCCGCCCAGGACGATCCCCGAACTGCTCGCGAACGGGCCCTCGGAGGTTTTCACCTGGGACATCACCCGACTGCCCGGCCCGGCCAAAGGCATCTGGTTCCACGCCTACGTGATCATCGACATCTTCAGCCGCTACATCGCCGGCCACACCGTCGAACTCGCCGAAACGGCCGAGCGGGCCAGGGAGCTGATCCGCGAGGCCATCGAGCGCAACGGCATCGTGCCCCACACCGTCCACGCAGACCGCGACACCTCCATGACCAGCAAGAAGGTCTCCCAGCTACTGATCGACCTCGGCGTCACCAGGAGCCATTCCCGCCCCACGGTGAGCAACGACAACCCCTTCAGCGAAAGCCAGTTCCGCACCACCAAGTACGCACCCGACTATCCCGAACGCTTCGACTCCCTGGCGCACGCCAGGGAGTGGATGGACGCGTTCATCAGCTACTACAACCACGACCACCGTCACTCCGGGATAGGACCTGCACACCCCCGCATCCGTCCACGCTAGTACGGCCATCAGCCGCCGCCCCTCCGCGGCGCTTAGACTCTCACCGTGGTAGGAGAGGACGCCCACTTAAAGGGAATCTCGAGAGCGAAGAGAGCCAAGCTCTACCTCGAGGGCACGATGCGGATCTGTGGGGCCTTCGCGAACACGGACTCGGACGCCTGGGCGAGGAAACTGACACTCGCCTGGCCGGAGGGCGGACAGACCTTCTCCTTCGACCTGGGCGGGTCGATGCGGGGCGCCCCGTACCACGGCGACCAGTTCTGCGCGGAGGTCAAGCACTATCAGGGGCCGGCGGACCAGGGCACTCACTTCGTCGAGTTCCTCGCCAAGTGCTACGTCGCGCACCAGGAGAAGTACCTCTTCGGTGATCACTACATGTGGATCACCTGGGCCCCCTTCAATGTGAACAGTTGGTCGCAACTACACGAGCCGCAAAGGATCGAGTCCGCTGTCGTCCAACACCGGCAACGCATCTTCGGTGACGTCTCCGAGGACGAGGCCAGGAAGAGGATCGACGCGAACGCGGTCCAGAGCGTGTCCGAGCGCGTGTGGCGCATCGTCCTGTCAAAGAAGCAGGAGGGTTTGCTGCCCCTCACGGAGTGGCGGGCCATCCTGGCGCACGAGCTGACCCTAAAGGGGGAGTGGTGAACGCCGTCGCATCGTCGATCGCCGAGGCACTCGAGGCGGACGACCCGTACCGCTCGTTCGCCGAAATCAAACGACTCCTCGAACAGCACCTTCGGCAGATCAATCCGCAGATCCGGACCAGGCGCACCGGATACTACAACCACACCCACATGCCGGACCTGGTCATGCGATGGCCGCATGACGACGACCTCAGCGACCGATACGTCTACCTGCGCAGCACGACGGACGCGGACGAGCTCGGGTTCGACATCAGGCGCCTTGCTCGCCAGGACCGGCCCATTGTTCTGACGCTCGGCGCTCTCCGCCCGTCCTTCGACGCCCGCACCCTGGATTCGCTCGCGATCGACCACCACACCCTGGTCTTGGACTTGGCGGCTTTTGCGGAGCTGACCGCTGGCGAGTCGGCCGACGCCGCGTTGAGGCGTCTGATCGCGAACACCGTCATTGAAGGTGGCCAGGGCCTCCTTGACGAGCGCTCCGTATCCCGGCTGGCCCGTGCCATGACGACCGGCGCGCAGGCAGCCCGCCGTGGTGAGCATGAGGGGACTGAGGACGCGCTTGCCTTTGCCTCGGACACGCTGTCCCCACCGATCGCGCGCCGCCTGACGGCCTTCTTGGGTACCTTATGGCGCGCCAGTGGTGCACCGGTAGCCGCACTCGAACGCGCTCCCAAATATCCGCAGCAACTGGACGAGTCGTCGCTCGATTACCTCCTCGACGGCCAGGAGATCCCTGATGGCAACTTCTGGAGCCGTATCGCCCGTGAGATCACTCTGACCGATCTGCTGCGGCACGGCAGGATCACCGTCACCGACAATCTCCAGCACCTCATGCGCGCCGCGCTGAGCACATGGAACGCCCGGGTATGCGGTGTAGCCCCCTCCTCCGTCGCCGCTCGCCGTGGCGCAGCCCCCCTGCACTGGACTACGGGCGAGGGAGTCCTGAGCTTCGACGCGCCCGGCTTCGTTCTCACGCTCGCACAGAAGGTCGACCACCTGACATCGTCGGCGGCACGAGCGGCGTACGAACTGCCGGCCCTCGACGAGGTCGGCAATCGTCTGCCGCTCCTAGGGCTGAGTCTCAAGGCCATCACACTGGTCAACGGTGGCGGAAAGGTGGCGTACGAAGGAGAGGTGGGTGCCTTGCATGGGGACCGTCTCCGCCACCTCAGTGAATCTCTCGGACCTGGAACCCTGGTCAAGACACTCGAAGCAGCCCTGCCGCCAAGTGGCGTACCGGTGAGGTACAACTTCTCCACCCGGACCGCCTCGGTAAAACCACCCCGCGGCAGTGTCCCCCTACTGGAGCTCGTGAACACGTCCATTCGACTCTTCACGGACCTATCCCACGCGGAGGAGGAACGCCTCGTCGAGGTGATCCCGTCGGGCGGCCGCACCCTGCATGCTGGAATCGATCACGACATGCAGGGGACAGAGCCCCCCGCCGACTGACGCGCGGCGGGTCCACAGTGGGCGCACCGACACGACTCCACCGCGTGAGGCTCCGTACCGGGGGAGGCGCTGCCGTACTGCGGGTAGCCATGCCACGCCAGATTGTCCGTGCCGAACCGACGTACGGCCGTGACGCTCATTTGACGCTCCGGGCGCCCGCTGGCCCTCATGGGTGCGGGTTCGGGTGGTGTGCAGTATGTGTGGCGTGGGCGTTACGGGCGATGTCCTGACGCTGAAATGACGCTCTCGGAGGCATCGTGACGCTCATTTGGCGCTCCGCCGCTGACCTGCCTAGAACGTGGCCGCGTAGGGCTCGTTGGAGCCGTCGGCCCGGGAGCGGTCCGGATCTTGTCCTCAGGGAGACGGGCCTGGTCGTCTGTCGACGCCGTACCCCTCGGCTCGTGGGCTGCTCCCAGTGGATGTGTCGGCCCGCGCAGTGCTACGGCGAGGTGGGCAGGTGCGGGGAGCGGAGTACGAGCAGGGTGATCTCGCTGGGGGCGAAGACACGGAACGGTGGGCCCCAGAAGCCGGTGCCGCGGCTGGTGTAGAGGAGGGTGCGGGTGCCGTGGTGGCTGAGGCCGGCGAGGGCGGGCTGGTCGATGCGGACCAGGTGGTGGAAGGGCCAGATCTGGCCGCCGTGGGTGTGGCCGGAGAGTTGGAGGTCGATGCCGTCGGCCGCCGCCCGGTCGACGAACTTGGGCTGGTGTGCCAGGAGCAGGACGGGCAGGTCGGGGTCGGCGCCGTCCAAGGCTCCGGCCAGGTGGGCGCGGTGGCCTGCCAGCCCGGAGGACTCGGCGGTGACGTCGTCCACGCCGGCGACCACGAGGGTGTCGCCTCCGCGTTCGAGCAGCAGATGGCGGTTGCGCAGCGGCTCCCAGCCCAGCTCGCCCATCAGGTCGACCCAGCCCTGGGCCTCGCTGTAGTACTCGTGGTTGCCGGTGACGTAGACCCGGGCCCGGGTGGCCCGCACGGTGCCGAGTGGGACGGCCTGGGCGCGGCGGCGTTCGGCCGTGCCGTCCGCGATGTCGCCGGTGTGGCAGACCAGGTCGGCTTCCAGAGCGTTCACCGTCTCGCACACCCGCGCCGACCAGCGAGCGCGATCGAGCGGGCCGTAGTGGGTGTCGGTGATGAGGACGACGCGGAGGCCGTCCAACCCGGCACCCAGCCGGGGGAGTTGCACGTCGAGGCGGCGCACCCGTGGCACGCGACGGGCCTCAGCGTATCCCCAGCCGAGCAGTACGGCGGATATGCCGAGGACGGCCCAGGTGACGATTCGGGCCCGGTCCTGACTCTCGCCGACGCCGGCCACGGTCAGGGCGAGCCGCAACAGGACGCCGAGCAGAACGGACCAGGTGAACAGGACCCAGCTCGTGCCCAGCAAAGTGTCACCGACGATCGCCGCCCGGTCCTGCTGGCGCCGGCCGTGGCCGCGCACCATCGCGAGCGGCATACCGATGAGGCCGAGGACGAACAGGGCGGTGCCGGCCAGGGTGACGGGCAGCGGCCAGTGCTGGCCGGTGTACAGGAGCACCCAGCAGGGCACGGCCCACAGCAGGACGGGGGCGATCAGGGGGATGGAGCGCATCAGGCGGCGCAGTCGGCTCTGCCGTGGAACTTGCGCTTCGCTGTCGGCGGGTCGGGTGTTGCTGGTGTCGGTCACGCTTCCCCTCTCTGATCGGGCTGCCGTCCCGCGCACTGTATCCGGTCGTCCTCGGGCCGGCCGGACGGGCGTTCATGGGTCCGGACGGGCGTTCATGGGTGCGGCCCCGTGGGCGGAAGGGCGCGAAAGCCGTCCTCACCCTGGAGCGGCAACCGGCGCTGATGGGCAAGTGGGCAGCTCTCGTCGGCGCGCTTCTCGGTTCGCATCACTCCACTCCAACTCCTGCTGAGGAAACCTCGGTCCCCGGCCCGGCCTTGGCGCAGGACAGCGGCGGACCACCGTGCCGCGACCGCCCGCACCCCGCACGGACCTGAGCCCGGCCGCCTGACCGAGGCTCCCTGGGACCCCGAGCTGACCCGTGCCAGGACCGAACACGGCACCGACGTGGTCGAGGAACTGGTGGCCGACGTCCTGTTGGCAGACCTGGCCGAAGCGATCGGGTGAGGAAACCGCTCCGGCCGGACGTGACGCCCACGCGACGGCCACGCGACGCCCACCTGACGCTCCGGGTGCCCGAAGGCCCTCCGGCGGACCGGAAAACCGGTACGGCGACGCACGAGCTGATCGCGGCCGGCTGACCGTCTTCCGCTGCCCGCGGCGACCGAAACCTCAGGAGATCGTTCACATCCGCACTCGGCGGGGAGCGCGGCTCGGAAGGCGGGCCGGCGATGGGCCGCTGTCGCGCACGGGGACCGCCTGGGCACGCCCGTCCAGGGCAGTGGGGGCCACGCACCGAAAGCCGCTCCTCGACGGGCGGACGGTGCCTGCCGGGGGCACTGGACAGCGGCCGTCACCCGGTCGTACCGCCTCGGGGGTGCATCCGGGCGTGTGGCCAGCACCGTAGAGGTACGAGGGCGCGGTGCGAGGCATCGGCGCGTGGGCGAGCACTGGGACGGCACCCGTGGCGGACGAAGCGACAGGGACGGCGGCCGGGGGCCGGGTGTCGGCGGGTGCGGCGCCGACCTGCCTGGTGACCGGCGCGAGTGGGTACATCGGCGGTCGGCTGGTGCCCGAGTTGCTGGACGCGGGGCACCGGGTGCGCTGCCTGGTGCGTACCCCGCGCAAGCTGCGCGACCATCCGTGGGCGGACCGGGTGGAGATCGTGCGGGGCGATGTCACCGACGCGGCATCGGTGGCGCGGGCCGTGGACGGCGTGCACGTCGCCTACTACCTGGTGCACGCGCTCGGCACCGGCCGCGACTTCGAGCGGACCGACCGCGACGCGGCCCGCGTCTTCGGGGAGCAGGCCCGTCGGGCCGGTGTCCGCCGCCTGGTCTACCTCGGCGGCCTCACCCCGGAAGGCGTGCCCGAGTCACGTCTCTCCCCGCATCTGCGCTCCCGCGCCGAGGTCGGCCGGGTCCTGCTGGACTCGGGCGTGCCGACCGCCCACCTGCGTGCGGCCGTCATCATCGGCTCCGGGTCGGCCAGTTTCGAGATGCTGCGCTACCTCACCGAACGGCTGCCGGTGATGGTCACCCCGCGCTGGGTGCACACCCGCATCCAGCCGATCGCCGTACGGGACGTCCTGCGCGTCCTGGTGGGCTGCGCCGGCCTGCCGGCAGACGTCAGCCGCGCCTTCGACATCGGCGGCCCGGAGGTGCTCACCTACCTGGAGATGATGCAGCGGTACGCCGCCGTCGCCGGCCTGCCCCGGCGGCTCATCGTGCCGGTGCCCGTGCTCACGCCCGGTCTGTCCAGCCACTGGGTCGGCCTGGTCACCCCGGTGCCGGCCGCGGTCGCCCGTCCGCTCGCGGAGTCCCTGCGGCACGAAGTGGTCTGCCGGGAGCGGGACATCGAGCGGTACGTGCCCAGCCCGCCCGGCTGCCCCCTCGGCTTCGACCGGGCCGTCGACCTGGCGCTGCGCCGGGTCCGGGAGGCGGAGGTCGCCACCCGCTGGTCCTCGGCGTCCGTGCCGGGCGCCCCCAGCGGTCCGCTGCCCACCGACCCGGACTGGGCGGGCGGCAGCCTCTACACCGACCTGCGGGAACGCGAGGCGGACGTGGCGCCGGAGGCACTGTGGGAGGTGATCGAGGGCATCGGCGGGGAGAACGGCTGGTACTCCTTCCCGTCGGCCTGGGCCCTGCGCGGCCGACTCGACCGGTTCGCCGGCGGTGTGGGCCTGCGCCGCGGCCGCAGGGACGCGCGGCGGCTGCGGGTGGGGGACTCGCTGGACTTCTGGCGGGTCGAGGAGATCGAGCGCGGGCGGCTGCTGCGGCTGCGCGCCGAGATGCGGCTGCCGGGCCTGGCCTGGCTGGAGATGCGGGTGGACGACAGCGGCGCCGGGCCCGTGCGGTACCGGCAGCGCGCGCTGTTCCATCCGCGCGGGCTGCTGGGCCACCTGTACTGGTGGAGCGTCTCGCCCTTTCACGCGGTCGTCTTCGGCGGCATGGCCCGGGGCATCGTCCACGCCGCCGCCCGCGCGCAGCGGGAGCGCCCGCGCACCCCCGCACCGGCCGCGGCCGGCCGACGTACCGCATCCGGACCCGCCGCGTCGGCGGAAGACGGTGCGGACAGCGAACACCGCGCCGTCCGCACCGACCGTCGCCGACCACGGGAAAGAAGCTGACCGCCATGCACGTCTCGGTCGTCCTGTTCACCTCCGACCTGCGCCTGCATGATCATCCGCCGCTGCGCGCGGCGCTGGAGGCCGCCGATGCGGTGGTCCCGCTCTTCGTGCGCGACCGGGCCGTCGAGGCGGCCGGGTTCGCCACCCCCAACCGCACCGCCTTCCTCGCCGACTGCCTCACCGACCTGGACTCCTCGCTGCGCGAGCGCGGCGGGCGGCTCGTGGTGCGTTCCGGAGACCTGGTGGAGGAGGTGTGCCGCGCGGTGGCGGAGGCGGACGCCGACGAGGTGCACATGGCGGCGGCGCACAGCGCTTTCGCCACCCGCCGGGAGGAGCGGCTGCGGCGGGCCCTGGAGTCCGACGGCCGCCGCCTGTTCGTCCATGACGCGGTCACCGTCGCCGTTCCGCCCGGCGAGGTGACCCCCTCGGCCTCCGACCACTTCGCCGTCTTCACGCCGTACTACCGGCAGTGGACACGGTTCCGCCTGCGCACGGCCGTGGCCGCGCCGCGCCGCGTGCACGTGCCCGACCAGGTGAGGAGCGAGCCGCTGCCCGCGCGCGCCGATGTCACCGGCGTCTCGCCCGCCCTGTCGCCCGGAGGGGAGCGCGAGGGCCGCAGGCGGATGACGGCCTACTGGCGCCGGGGCCTGGACACGTACGAGGACCTGCGCGACGACCTGGCCGCGGACGCCACCTCCCGGCTCTCCGCCCACCTGCACTTCGGCACCCTGTCCCCGGTGGAACTGGTCCACCGGGCCCGCCGCCGGGGCGGGGCGGGCCCGGAGGCGCTGGTGCGGCAGCTGGCCTGGCGCGACTTCCACCGCCAGGTCCTCGCCGCCCGCCCGGAGAGCGCCCACGCCGACTACCGCACCAAACGCGACCGCTGGCGCACCGAGCGCACGGCGAGGGCCGACATCGAGGCGTGGCGGGAGGGGCGCACGGGCTACCCGGTGATCGACGCGGCGATGCGGCAACTGCGCCACGAGGGCTGGATGCACAACCGCGCCCGCCTGCTGACCGCGAGCTTCCTCGCCAAGACCCTCTACGTCGACTGGCGGATCGGCGCCGCCCACTTCCTGCACTGGCTGGTCGACGGCGACATCGCCAACAACCAGCTCAACTGGCAGTGGACGGCGGGCACCGGCACCGACACCCGGCCCAACCGGGTCCTCAACCCGGTCATCCAGGCCAAGCTCTACGACCCCGACGGCACCTACGTGCGCCGCTGGGTGCCCGAACTGGAGGGCGTGGACGTGCCCGCCGTGCACGAGCCGTGGCGGCTGCCCGGCGAGAGCCGCGCCGCACTCGACTACCCCGACCCGATCGTGGACCTGGCCGCAGGACGGGACCGGTTCAGCCGGGCCCGCGAGCGGCAGGAATGACCACGGCCGGCCGGTGCCGGTCGTTCGGCGACCGACTCGGCCCGCACGGCCCGCACTCCCGCGCCCGCACCACCGGGCACCGGTCATCGTCGTCCAGGCACCGCCCCCGCGCCCTGCCCGTCGGCGCCCCGGGCTCAGCGTGCCGGTGACGCGTGCCGCGCACCGTCCACGTCGCCGTACGGGCGGCTCAGGGTGGCGACGGCGTCCCGCAGGCCGGTGCACCGCGGAAAACCCGTGGAGGTCCGCCGGTCCCAGCCCGGTCCGGCGGGCAGCACGAGGGGCCGCCCGCGTGCGCCCGCCGCTCCCCACTCCAGTCCGGCGACGTGCCGGGCCAGCGGCACCGACGCCGTCGAGCGGGTCTGCGCCCACAGCACGACCGCGGCCGGACCGGTGCGCCGTACGCACGCCAGCAGTGCCTCCGCCGGCACCGCCGCGCCCAGCGTCCGGGTCGGCACGCCGCGCTCGCCCAGCGCGGCGGTCAGCGCCTCCACGGCGAGGGAGTGCTGCTCACCGGGCGTGCAGGCCAGTACCACGGGTGGGGCCTTGGCCGCGGGCGGCGCGCTCGGCAGCAGCAGCGGCGCGCTGCGCAGGGTGGAGGAGATGTGCCAGGACAGCAGGTGCTCGACCTCGACGTAGCGGTCACCGGAGGACTCCCACTTGCGGCCCACCGCGCGCAGGGTCGGCACCATCACCTCCTCCCACGCCACCGTCAGACCGTGCCGCCGGACGGCGTCCAGCAACCGGTGTGTCAGTTCCGGCGCGTCCAGCCGGACCGCGGCGCGGGCCAGGCCCCGGCACTCCTGGCGTACGTCCCCGAGCGGAAGCCCGCCACCCGGGCCGCCGGGACGGACGGCGCCGGCCGACCCGGTGTCCGGCCCCGGCCCCGGCCCCGGTTCCGGGGCAGGAGAACCGGGCGGGACTTCGTCCGGCGCCGCCGGGTCGCGCGGGGCGAACCGCAGCAGGGCCACCCGAGCCGCCTCGGCCGGCGGGGCGCCCGTGGCGGTGAGTCGGCACATCTCCTCCGCCATCGCGATGTCCCTGGGCGTCCAGCGCCGGTGACCGCCCCGCGAGCGTCCCGCGGGGCCGAGCCCGTAACGGCGGTCCCAGGAGCGCAGGGTGGTCGGTGAGACGCCGAGCCTGCGGGCGAGCGCGCCCGTCGTCACGCCGAGGGCCGAGGAGGGGTCCGGTCGGCCGGTGCCGGGCCGCGGGTGGGCGCCGGTGCCGTCCTCGGCGGTGAGGGGTTCGTCGTTCATGGCTGTCGCGTTGCTCGGCGTCCTGGTGTCGTGGCCGGTCGGTGAAACGACCTGCCCTGCGTGCCGCACTCGGGTCGGTGGGGCAGTCCGTCGGGACCTCCCTCGGGACCTCCCCTGGGACCTTCCGCTGGAACCTTCCTCCGGGGGTTCGGGCATTTCGTTGCGATATCGATGCGAGTTGTCCCCATCCTGCTCCGGTGCGCAGTCTGGTGCAAGGCGGGGCCGGTGGCCCACCGGACCGCCACGGACGGCCCAGGAGGCTCGCGATGGACCGGTTGACGACGCCCCACGGCGGTGTGACGGTCCGTCCCGGCCTGGAGCGTCCCGCCCCGGCGCCTGGCGCCGAGACGCCTGCCGCTGCGGTGCCTGCCGCTGCGATGCCCGCCACTGTGATGCCCGCCGTCGAGATGTCCGCCGTCGAGACGCCCGGCGTCGAGGCGTGCGGCCCCGGTGCCGACTGGTCGGAGCTGCACCGGGAGTGGTCCGGCTTCGTCCACGCGGTCGCCCGGCGGGCGCTGGGCGACGCCAGGGACGCCGAGGACGTGACCCAGCAGGTGTTCGCCGCCGCCTGGCGCGGCCGTGACGGCTACCGCGCCGACCGCGGAGCGTTCCCCGCCTGGCTCACGGGCATCACCCGGCGCAAGGTGGCCGACGCCCTCGCGGCCCGCTCCCGACGCGCCGAACTGACCGCGCGGGCCGCCGAACGGCTCGCGACGAGCCCGCGCCCCGAGTCCGACCCGGAGGCGGCGCTCGACCGGGTGGTCGTCACCGCCGCGCTGGCCCGGCTCACGGCTCCCCAACGGCGCGTCCTGCGGCTGGCCTTCTACCAGGACCTCACCCAGACGCAGATCGCACAGGTCACCGGCTGGCCGCTGGGCACGGTCAAGAGCCACACCCGGCGCGGCCTGGAGCAACTGCGCCGCTGCCTGCGGGACGACCGGATGCTCGTCGCGTGAGTGGCGTGAGTGGCGTGAGTGGCGTGAGTCGCGTGAGTGGCGTGCGCCGAGGTGAGCTGCGTGAGTCGCGCTGAGCCTCGTGAAGACGCCGTCGTAGAGCGATGCACAGTCGATGCGTCCTGCTACTCGTATGCCCCGGTGCGCCGCGGCTCCGCGGTGACTGCCGTGACCACGGTGCCTACAGTGACTACGGGGAACAAGCCGGCGCCGTCCGCCCTCCATGACGGGCGGGCACCTGACGGCCTCGGACGCCACGATCCCGGACGTCTCCCCGGCTCGGCCCGTGGCCGTGAGAGGTGAGTCATGTCCCACACCGTCGGCAGACGGCCGCTCCTAGACCGGCAGCTGTCCCTCCGGGGCGTACCGGTCCGTGCGCGGCCCTCGGCCGACGGCCGTTCCTAGACCGGCAGCAGCCCCTCCGGGGCGTACCGGGTGTCGAGGCTGAAGTCCTGGTAGTGGACGGGCCGGATCGAGTGGAGCCGGACGCGGGTGACGGAGGGGAGGTGTCCCGGGGCGGTGGCGAGCACGATGATCGAGCCGGGGTTGAGGTTGGCCGCCGTGTAGGAGCCGTCGGCCGTGGTGGTGGCGCGCAGTATTCCGCGGCCGTGCTCCGTGGTGACGGTGATCGTCGCACCGGCCAGCGGCAGGCCGTTGCGATCGGTGGCGCGGCCGGTGAGGGTGCACAGCGGCATCTCCATGGTGGGGTCGTCGACCGGTGCGGCCGGCGGCAGGGCCTGCGCGCTCTCCGCCGGCGTCCGGACCAGTTCCTTCACCCAGCCGAGCAGGATGAGCAGGGCCCCGAGGGCGATCCACGCGGACAGCACCAGAGTGGGCCGCAGCAGGTTCTCGTGGTGGAAGTACCCGATGTCGCGCACCGCGTCCACCACGTTGCCCATCGGCAGCACCGGATGCAGGAATCTGAAGAACGCGGGCACCATGTCGATCGCCACGGTTCCCCCGCTGCTGGGCATCCCCAGCATCATGAAGACGACGACCGCGACGGCCGGGAAGAACCGCCCGAAGAACGCGACGAGACCGAACGAGGTCAGCGTCACCGCCTCGGCCATCAGGCAGAGGTAGAGCAGGATCAGCGGGTTCTTCGTCACGGCGTGGTAGCCGTAGGCCGGGACGACGTAGGTGAGCCCGCCGATGACCAGTGCGCCGCAGACGTAGGTCAGTACCTGCTTGCGGCGGCTGAAGCCGGCCCGTTGCAGGGAGACGACCATGAAGTAGCAGGGCAGCGTGCAGGCCAGCGCGAGGTAGAGGCCGGTGGTGCCGGAGGTGTCGTCGGGGAGGGTCGGCACCAGCTCGTGCACCTGCAACTGCGCCGCGGCCTTGGGGTGCTGAGCGGCGGTGGCCGCGCCGACGGCGTTCTCCACGACGGTTTCCAGTGAGCTGCCCTGGGCCTTCGCGAGGTAGAGCTGCGGGTTCTTGGTGTCGGGCCGCCACGCGGCGACCGTGTCCTGGTCGAGGACCGCCTCCCGGGCCGCCTGCACGCTGTCCGCCTGGCGCAGGTCGAAGGCGCCGGGTGAGGTCCGGTCGAACTCGGCCTGGAGGGTGGAGGTGGTGTGGGTGGATGCGGCCACCGCGATGCGGACGCCGTGCGGTGCGGAGTGATGGAAGGCCGGCAGGTAACAGAAGAGCAGGCCGGCGAGGAACACGGCCGGCAGCCAGAGATTCCCCAACAGTGCGCGAACGGTCGCGCCCACCTGTGTCGTGTGTTCCTGCTTCAACGCCTCGTCCATGCCCGCGAGCGTAACAAAGCTTGCATTCGTGCAAACATGCACTCCTGCACTTATGCATCGGGGCAGGTAGGCTGCGCTCGACGACGAGGTCGAGAGCGCGTGCGGAGGCCGGAGGATCATGGTGGCGGGCGAGCGGGAGCCGGGGCTCCGCGAGCGGAAGAAGGCCCGCACCCGGGCGGAGCTGCGTCGCGCGGCGATCGCCCTGGCCCTCGAACACGGCCCCTCGGCCGTGACCGTGCCGGATATCTGCGCGGCCGCCGGAGTCTCGCCGCGCACCTTCTTCAACTACTTCGACAGCAAGGAGGAGCCCCTCTTCGCCTGGGACCCCTGGCTCAGCCGCGAGGCCACCGCCCGCCTGGCCCTGCGTCCGGCGGACGAGGACCCCTTGACCGCCCTGCGGCGCGCCATGCAGGAGACCCTCCCGGGCGTCGGCACCTCCGGCGACTGGCCCGCGCGCAGAAAGCTGCTGACCACCCACCCGGACCTGGTCGGCCGCCTGGCCCAGAACCTGCACCACATGGAGGACCTGCTCGCCGGGGTGCTCGCCGAACGCCTGGCCGTTCCGCCCAGCAGCCTCTACCCCCAGCTGGCCGCCGGAGCCGCGGTGAGTGCCCTGCGCGCCTCCTTCGTCGCCTGGGACCCCGACACCGGCCAGTCCGGCCTGGCCGACCTCCTCGACCGGTCCTTCGACTACTTCGCGGCAGGGCTGCCCGTCGACGCCGGACAGGCGGATCGAGGGGAAGCCGAAAAGATCTCGGACGGTGATGTCGAGAACCGGTGACCCGGCTCCGTCCCCGGGAGGAACGCGACCCACAATGGGTCGCACCAGTACCGAGGAGAACCACGATGGCCAAGTACTTGCTGCTCAAGCACTACCGCGGTGCCCCGCCTCCGGTGAACAACGTGCCGATGGACCAGTGGACGCCCGAGGAGATCTCGGCACACGTGCGGTACATGCAGGACCTCGCGGCCCGGTTGGAAGGCACCGGTGAGTTCGTCGACGCTCAGGCCCTCGCGCCCGAGGGGACGTGGGTGCGGTACGACGGTGCGGGGCGCCCGCCGGTCACCGACAAACCGTTCGCCGGGACCAAGGATGTCATCGCCGGCTGGCTGGTGGTCGACGTCGACAGCCACGAGCGGGCCCTCGAACTGGCCGGGGAACTGTCGGCGGCCCCCGGGGCGGCCGGAAAACCGATCCACGAGTGGATCGAGGTGCGCCCCTTCCTGGCCGCACCGCCCATGGTGACGGAGTGACCTCTGCAATGGACGGGGCACTGCTCCGCAGCCTCATCCCGAACGTGCTCGGGATCCTCGTCCGCCGCGGAGCCGACTTCGCGGCGGCCGAGGACGCCGTGCAGGGCGCGCTGGTCGAGGCGCTCCGCGTCTGGCCGAGCGGATCTTCCCCGAACTCCGCGAGCGGGCCGGACTCCGTGCGGGACATGAAGGGCTGGCTGGTCACCGTGGCCTGGCGGCGCTTCCTCGACGCGACCGGGGCGGACACCGCCCGGCGTCGGCCCGAGGACCTCGTCGACGAGGAGCCGCCGCCCGGCCCGGTTCCGGCCGCGGACGACACGCTCCAGCTCTACTTCCTGTGCGCCCATCCCTCGCTGACGCCGTCGTCGGCGGTCGCGCTCACGCTGCGCGCCGTTGGCGGGCTGACCACCCGCCAGATCGCCCGCGCCTACCTGGTACCCGAGGCAACCGTGGTGCAGCGGATCAGCCGGGCCAAGCGCAAGGTCTCCGGCGTGGGGTTCGACGAGCCCGGCGACGTCGCCACCGTGCTGCGCGTCCTCTGCCTGATCTTCAACGAGGGCTATTGCGGCGGCGTCGACCTCGCCGCCGAGGCCATCCGGCTCACCCGGCAGCTCGCCGCGGCGACCGACCACCCCGAGGTGGCGGCGCTGCTCGCCCTCATGCTGCTCCAGTACGCCCGGCGTGAGGAACGGACCGAGCCCGGCGGCAGCATCGTGCCGCTCGTCGAGCAGGACCGCGGCCAGTGGGACACCGAGTCGATCGCCGAGGGCGTCAGGATCCTGCACGAGGCCCTCGCCCGCGGCCAGTTGGGCGAGTACCGGGCCCAGGCCGCCCTCGCGGCATGCCACGCCGACGCGCGGAGCGCACAGATCGACTGGGCGCAGTTCGTCGAGTGGTACGACGAACTCACCCGCCTGACCGACAGTCCGGTCGTCCGGCTCAACCGCGCGGTCGCCGTCGGTGAGGCCGACGGACTGCGCGCCGGGCCGGCGGCGCTCGCGGAACCGGGCACCGCACTGCCCCATCACGCCGCGGTGGCCGCGTACCTCCACGAGCGCGACGGCGACCCGGCGACGCCTGCACGGCTGCCCACGGAGGCGGCGGGGAAGGCGGCCAACCTCGTCGAGCGCGACCACCCGACCCGCCAGGCCGCCCGGCTCACCGTCCGCCGCCATCGCTGACGGCTCGCGCGCGGACACCCGACCGGCACCGGCGCCCGAACGCCTCGGTGCGCGGCGGGCCGTCGGCGACGGTGGCGGACATCGAGGACCCGGGCCTCGCCACCCGGCTCCTGCTTCGCGGGTGGGTGCGCGAGCCGGGTCCGGCACGGGGTGGTTACTTCGATTCCAGCCGTCCCAGCGGGTGGGAGTCACCGGCGAGGGCGGCCTGTGCCGTTTCCCAGTCGGTGTGGTCGGTGCCGGTGACGTGGCGCAGGTAGGCGAGGGTGACCTGCTGGACGAGGGCGACGCGGCCGGGATCCTCATCGGTGGTCTCCGCTGCCTCGTAGCCGGAGATGCCCCCGAGGGAGTGCCGGCCGCCGTAGACCGTCAGCAGGCTCTTGCCGCTCCGGCTGAGGGTGTACGGGTCGGTCGTCCAGGACGGGCCCCGCGTGGAGAGCGGGAGTTCGTCCTGGTCGCCGGCGACGACCAGTCCAGGTGCGGTGATCTGGGAGAAGTCCTGGTCGCGCAGCCAGGGAGCGTTCTCGACGGCGAAGGCGGTCAGTTCGTCGCCGCCCTTGCCGGCTGTGGCCAACTGGATGCTGGCCATGACCCGGGAGTCCGACATGTCCTCCGCGACGCCGGTCTTCGGATCCCTGACGCGCAGACCGACGAGGATGCCCGCGGTCTGGCCGCCGAAGGAGTGTCCGGCCGCGACGATGCGACCGTGGTCCATCCGGCCGGCCAGGCCGGGCACGGACGCCTCCAGGGTGTCGAGTTCGTCGAGGATCCGCTTCATGTCCTGCACGCGGTAGCGCCACATGTGGGGCTTGCGGGGATCGTCCGCGGCCACGGTGAAGCGCTTGGAGTCGAGGTGGGTGGCCTGGATCACCACGAAGCCGTGCGAGGCCCAGTGGTCGACCAGCGGGGCGTAGCCGTCCAGGTGCGAGCCGAATCCGTGCGCGAACAGCACGATCGGCAGGTTGCTGCCGGTGACCGGTGCGGAGACACGTATGTGCAGGTCCTCGCCGCGCTGCGGTGCGGGCAGCACGACCGGTTTGACCGACACGGCCGGGGTGGACGGGGGGCCGGTGAGACCGGTCGTCTTGTACGTGGTCATGCGTGTGCTTCTTCCAAGTGGGTGTGGTGTGGTGTGGTGTGGTGCGTGGGGTGGGGTGGGGTGGGGTGGGTCAGGCTGTCTTGAGACCGGGGATGCGTTTCGCGCGCGCCCGTCGTTCGAGCCCTTGTGGGTCAGGAGGCGAACCGGGAGAGGGTCCCGGTGAGGCGCACGTCGGTCACGCTAAAACCTCACGTTGACGTAAGAGGCAAGTCGCGTGAGCCGGGCCGGTCGGCTCGCCCCTGGCGGCGGCACTCGGCGCTCGCGCATCCCCGGGATCGACATCCGGGACATACGTCACTTGTTGCAGCACACTGAATGTGATCATCTGCGACGGAGGGCAATGCCATGGCCGGGTCCCAGCACGACGTCGAACAGCTTCTCGCCCCCATGATCAAGAAGCGGCTGTACGCGGCCGTCAACCGTCGGGTCGCCGCACCGGAAGCCATCACGCCTTACGTCGCGGACCATCTGCGCTACATGACAGACCTGGAGGAGCGCGGACTGCTGTGGGCCTCCGGGCCCTTCGTCGAACCCGGCGTGCAGGTCGGCGACGGCCTCACCATCCTGAACACCGCGACCGCCGACGAAGCCGTGACCCTGCTCAGGGACGAGCCCCTGGCCAGGCGCGGGCTGCGCACCTTCGACGGGCCCTTCCTGTGGGAGTTGCGGGAGGGGCGCATCCCGGTCCGTCTGAACGCCTCGACGTCCACGTTCCGGTTGGGGTGAGGGGCGGGGGCGAGTCCGTGTTCCGGTCGGGGCGAGGGCGGGTCCGGTCTTGGCCGCCGGGCGCCGAGGTGTCCGGTCGCCCGCCCTGTGCAAGTCGACGGGTCGAGGGTGTCACGAACCGGTCGGCGTGCCCGTGCCGTGTGTCGAGCACACCCGGAACAGGCGTGGCTGTACGTCGGTGGCGATCTTCGCTGCCTGGTCCATGTGGACGCGGGCCTCGGGGTTGGCGAGCATCGCGCGGTAGTGCTCCTCGGACTCCCACTGGGCGTAGTTGATGACGCGCAGGCCGTCCTTGGAGGCGTGGAAGTTGGCGCGGATGAAGCCGGGTTGGTGCCTCATCGTCTCCTCGGTGGCGCGGGCGAGCAGCTCGACCAGTTCGTCCTGGCGGTCCGGGGACACGGTGAAGATGTTGATGAGCGTCGCCACCGGGCGGGTGCTGTCGATCTGTGCGGTAACGGTCATGCTCCTTCTTCTCCCCTTACGGAGGGTGGGAGGGACGCGTGCGGGTCCGCTTTCGCCCGATCGGATGAGGCCACCGGTCCCGGGCCGGATCTCCTTCGACTTCCGCGCCCACCGGGTGCGGTGTCGGGCGCGGCGGTGGACGTGGCGGTGGACGTGGCGGTGGACGTGGCTGTGGACGTGGCGGCGGACGCGGTGTCGGACGTGGCGCTCGGTGCGGCTCCGGGTGTGGCTCCGGAATCGCGCTCACCATCTGCGTCGTCGCCCTGTGCGTCGCGGTTCTCCTGCTGCCGCTGCGGGCCCGCTCGTGGTCCGCCTTCTTCTCCGGCGGGTACTGCCTGACCGTGGTCCTGGCGGTCTGCATCGCCGCCGGCTGCGCCGCGCACGCCCTGGAGGTCCGCAGGGAGCGTGCCGTGCACGACGTACGCCAGGCCGAACGCCTCGCCCTCGCCCGGGACCTGCACGACCTGATCGCCCACCACATGACCGGGATCATCGTCCAGGCCAACGCCGCCCTGACCATCCGGGCCACCGCCCCCGAGAAGGTCGATCCCATCCTGCGCACCATCTCCCGGTCCGGCACGGAGACCCTGGAGTCGATGCGCCGGCTTGTCCGCGTCCTGCGGGAGGACAACCACGCCGCCCTGCGTCCGGGCGACCTGCTCACCGAACTGGCCGACCTCGTCTCCGCACACTCCGCGGACGGCGACGACACACCGGCCCGCCTCGACGTCACGGCGGCGGCCCGCACCGCCCACCTCAGCCCCGAGGTCGAAGTCTCCGTGCAACGGCTGGTCCAGGAGGCCCTCACCAACGTCCGCCGGCACGCCCCCGGCGCCCGCGCCACCGTGCACCTGGACGCGGACCGTGCCGGGGTACGGGTGACCGTGACCAACACCGCACCCCACCGCAAGGCCGCCGCGCCCGCCGGCGGGTGCGGCGGCTTCGGGCTGCTGGGACTGCGCGAACGCGTCGAAGCCCTCGACGGAACCCTCGACACCGGTGCTCTCCCGCACGGCGGCTGGCAGGTCCGGGCCGCCTTCCCGGCGGCGGCGCCCGCCGGCCAACTCCTCCACGCCGACCAGGTCATGCGGTGACGGACGGGGTGTCACCGGGCGGGACGGACCACGCCGTGCTCCCACGCCCACGCCGCGATCTCCACCCGGTTGCGGGCGGCGAGCTTCGCCTGGATCCGCGCCAGATACGTCTTCACCGTCGACAGCGACAGGAACAGCTCGTCGCAGATCTCCTGATTCGTACGCCCCACCGCCACCAGCCGTACGATGCCCAGCTCGCGCTCGCTGAGACCGGCGGTCGCGGGGTCCGCCGACGCCGGACCGCGCTCCGTCTCCTCCAGCCGGCGCAGCAGGCGGACCGTGACCGCCGGTGACACCAGCGCGTCCCCACGGGCCGCCGCCCGCACCGCCTCCACCAGCAGTCCCGGCGAGGCGTCCTTCAGCAGGAACCCGCAGGCCCCGCTCCGCAGGCCGGTGCGCACGTAGTCGTCCTGGTCGAACGTGGTGATCAACACGACGTTCGTCGGACGCGCCGCGTCCGGTCCCGCCAGTTGCCGCACCACTTCCAGACCGTCCAGCCGCGGCATGCGGATGTCGGCCAGCACCACGTCCGGACGCAGCCGACGCGCCAGATCGATGCACTCGACGCCGTCGGCCGCTTCGCCGACCACGGTGATGTCCGGCTGCGCTCCCAGGATCAGGCTGAATCCGGCCCGTACCAGCTGCTGATCGTCGGCGATCACCAGATTGATCCGTGTATCCGCCACTATCCGTTCCTACCACAGTGATCTACTGCGTCGGCCGGCTGCCGGAGCGCAGGTACGCCGGTACGCCGGAATGCCGATATGCCTCTGACGGTATGCCTACTCACGGTCCGCCGCTCAGGGGCACCGTTCGCCGAGCTTGACGACGGCGAAATCGACCTGGGCGGTGGCCGCGTGCCGACCCGCCGCCGGTGTCTGGGTGCAGACCTTCCAGTTCCCGCCGAGGAACTGCATCCGCTTCTTCCCCAGGGCGTCATGGGACGCGATGGTGGTGAACCCGGCCTGCCGGGTGGCTTCCTGCGCGGCCCGCAGAACCCGGCCCGTCGAGTCCGGCAGGACGGCTGTCTCCTTCCGGCCGTGCATGGACAGGGCCAGTAGCCCGGCGATCACCAGAACGGTGATGACCGTCCCCTTCTTCATGACGTGTCCCCCGGACCGCATCGCATCGGTGCTGAAAGAGCTGACGAGCCGAAGAGTTCAAGAGCTGAAAGAACGGCCGCAGTCACCATGGTGGCTCCGGGCGGGTGGGGTGCGCGTCGCCCGCGAGTACCGATGTCGGGCCGCTCTGTCGGCCGTTCGGCCGACACCGCCGCCGGATTCGACCACCCACGGCCGCATCTCGCGCCAGCCCTGGATCGCCCGCAGAGCCGCTGGTCACGTGCCATGGTGCTACGGCGGCTTGAAGGCGCGGGCGGCAGGGCGACGTGGGGCCGGAGTATTCCTTCGCATGCTTGTGTGAGCCCTGTACGCGCCCCCTTCCGTGCGGAGAAACTGCGCCGTGTCGGCGGACGGTGGTCGATCTCTCGTTCGCCCAGCTCCCAACTCGCCCCGGAAGGCAGGTCGTTTGCGGTGCTGCTGCGGTTTCCCACCTCCGTGTCCGAAGCCCAGGAATGCCTGGCCGAGGAGTCCGTCCCGATCGGCGGAGCGACGCTGGTGTGGGCCACCTGGCAACGCGACGGTTTTCCCCAACACGCCATGTCACTGAGGGACTTGCCGGAAGCCAACGTCATCGGACGGGAGACGCTGGGCGGCGCCGTGGTGCTGAACCGGATCGACGACCGGCTGCCCGACGTGCTGCGGCTGGCCGCCGCCACGATCGGCACCGGCGCCGTACGCCGCACCGCCACGGTCGGCGGCAACATCGTCGGCAGCGCCCTGCGGTGCCTGCTGCCCGCGGCCCTCGTCCTGGACGCCCGCGCCAGGATCCTGGAAGCCGACGGCGTCCACGAGACCGACCTGGCCGAGGTCACCGCCAAGCGCCCGCTGCTGCTCAGCCTGCACTGGCGCGAACCGGTCGCCAGCGCGTACCGCAAACTGCCGGGTGAGCCGGGCGGCCCGCCGCCGCTGGTCGTCGCCACGGCACTGCACGCCGACACCGGTACCGGCAGGCGGCTCCGGGTCGCCGTCCGTGACGGTTACGACGTGCTCGGCGGCAGCGCGGCGTGCGCCACCGACACCGACACGGCGGAGGTGCTGCGCGCACTGCGGAGGCAGCACTTCGGCGACCTTCCGGCCGACGCCTGGACGGCGATCGGCGACCAGGTCTCCGACCTCCTGAGCCGCCCGGCCGACTGAGCCCGCGTCGCCGCTCAGTCGCTCAGCCGCTCAACTCGCCACTTTTCACTGCCGTGATGAAGGCGGACCAACTGTCGTTGGGGATGACGAGCACCGGGCTGCGGGGGGTTTTGCTGTCGCGTACGGGGACGGCGGTGGCGTGGGCGTCGGAGATCTCGACGCACTCGCCGCCGTCAGAGTTGCTGTAGGAACTCTTACGCCAGCCAGCGGCAGTCGGGTCTATGCCTCGCACGGTGCTTCCTCCAAGAGGTCCAGGATGAACTTCCGCGACTCGGTCGGGGACAGTGCCAGGTCACGCATCGCATCGTACTTGCGCTGCAATCGCTCGACCGGCCCGTCCGCCTCGATGAGTTCGCCACGATGTGCATTTTCCGTATAGGCCACCGTAAGCCCGCCGGGTAGCCGCAGGAACATCAACGTGGTGCTGTCCAAGCCATGCATGCCCGCGCTCAGCGGAAGCACTTGCATCGTCACCTTCGGTCGCTCGGCCACCTCCATCACGTACTCCACCTGCTCACGCCAGTTTCCCGCGTCCCGCAATGGAGTGCGCAGCACCGCCTCCGACAGGATCGTCCGGAACGGCGGTGCGTCCTTCCCCTCCAGCAGTTCCCGCCGCCCCATCCGCGCATCGACCTGCTGCTCAAGTTCCTTGCCCAGCAGTCCGCCTGCCGCCAGTACCTCTCGCGCGTAGCCCGGTGTCTGCAACAACCCCGGCAGTACGCTCACCGCGAAGTGCCACAGGCTCACCGCCTCCGCCTCCAGCGTCATGTACCGCCGATACCGCTCCCGGAACTGCGTATGGTCCCCGGCGGCCAGTTCCCACAGGGCCAGTAGCAGGCCCGGTGTTCCGTAGTGCTGGTCGAGGGCCTGGGCGACCTCGGGGCTGCCCAGCGTCTCGCCCTTCTCCATCTTGCCGAACAGGGACCAGTCCCAGCCCAGCCGTTCGCCGAGTTGCCGCAGGCTCATCCCGCCGGCCGCCCGGAGGGTGCGCAGTTCTTCCGCGAACCGTTGGCGTGGTTCCTGGCTGCGTCCGGTGATGGCGCGTCGTTGCGGCATACCGCGTCCTCCGAGATGTGCGTTCGACCCTGTGGAAGATGTGGCACCTGCTCCGGGGGGCCGGGAAAGAGGGCCCGGCCACGGCGTGAGCCGGTCCTGTACGGGCGCATTCTCGTAACACCCGGACTACGCAGCGTAATCCAGGCCGCGTAGCCGCTTCAGGGATTCGCCGGAACCGTACCGACAAGGACGCTCATGACCCCCACACCTCGACGCACCGACGCAGCGACCACCCCGGAGCACACCACCATCGTCACCGGGCCCCCGGAACCCCGTGTGCCCAAGGTCCAGGAGGCGCTCGACGCCCGGGACACCCTCGCCTCGGCCCTGAGCCGGGCCGGTATCCAACTGCCCGCCATGGACATCCGTACCCCGTGGGCCGACGACCGCGAGGGCGAGGCCCGGTACGCGCTCGTCCACCTCGGGGTCTGCTCCGCCCCCGTGGCGCTGATGATCGCGGACGTGATCCTCAGGGGGGTCGCCTCATGACGGAGGAAGAGGTTCCCGGCGTCGGAGAGGCGGTTCACGACCGGGAGCACGGCCGTTCCGGGAGGGTCACGGGGCGGACGGGGCCGTATCTCCGGGTGTCCCCGTTCGGCGGTGGCCGGGCCTGGGACGCCGACCCGGAGCTGATCCGGCGGCTGACTCAGGACGAACTGCTGCGGGAACTGGTCGCCGAGGCAAACGCCCGTAGCAGGCACGTCACTTGACGCTCAGGGGCCAGGGCAGCGTCGTCAGGACGTCCGGCGCTGCCGCCTGATCGGTTCCCCGATGCGGTGCATGTGGGTGAGCGCTTCGCGGTAGGACCGCAACAGCCCGGTCTCGTGGTACGGGACGCCGATCTCCGCGCAGTACTCGCGCACGACGACCTGGGCCCGCCGCAGGTGGGGCGTGGGCATGCTGGGGAAGAGGTGGTGCTCGATCTGGTAGTTGAGGCCGCCGAGCATCACATCCGTGAGGAGGCCGCCGCGCACGTTGCGGGAAGTGAGGACCTGGCGGCGCAGGAAGTCGGGCCGCTCGTCACCCGTGAACGTGGGCATGCCCTTGTGGTTGGGGGCGAAGGTGCAGCCGAGGTAGACACCGAAGAGGCACTGGTGCACCGCGAGGAACGCCACCGCCTTGCCGGGCGAGAGCACCAGGAACAGCGCGGACAGATAGGCCGCGAGGTGCAGGAAGAGCAGGACGCCCTCCAGCAGCCGGTTCTTCATGGACGGCGAGCGCAGCGCCCGCGCGCTCGCCACATGCAGGTTGAAGCCCTCAAGCGTCAGCAGCGGGAAGAACAGGAACGCCTGGTGGCCGCCGATGATCCGGGCGATGCCCCGGCTGTTGCGGGCCTGCTCGGTGGACCACACCAGGATGTCCGGGGCCACGTCGGGGTCCAGTTCCTCGTGGTTGGGGTTGGCGTGGTGGCGGGTGTGCTTGTTCATCCACCAGCCGTAGCTCATGCCGATGCCGAGGTTGCCGAAGAGGCGGCCCCAGGTCTCGCTCGGCCGGCGCCGCCGGAACACCTGCCGGTGCGCCAGGTCGTGGGCGACCAGCGCGACCTGGCCGAATATCAGGGCCAGGAAGGCGGCGACCGCCAACTGCCACCAGGTGTCACCGAGTGCGAAGAAGGTTCCCCAGCCCGTCGCGAGCAGCGCGATCACCAGGCCGAGCCGCGCCGTGTAGTAGCCGGGGCGCCGCTTCAGCAGGCCCGCGTCGGTGATGCGCTGGGAGAGCCTGGCGAAGTCGCTGCCCGGCCCGGCGGCGGAGCCGGAGGCAGCCGTGCGGGGGCGGGCCACGGAAGCAGGCGCCGCGGCTGTCGCGGCTGTCGCGGGTGCTGCGGATCCTGCGGGTGCGACGGAGGAATCGGTCGAGATCGTCATGCTGTCGAGTCTCGGGACGGCGGTCCGGCCGAGACAGCCTGCCAGGCACCCGAAGCGGCCGGGGGCTGTCCCCAGCAACCTCAGGGGGCTGCCACCACCCCGGGCCTCTGACCTGGTCTTTCCCTGCTCGGACGGGTGTGGCGTGGGGGCGGGATGGGGGTCGGCCCGGGGGTGAAATGGGGGTCGGCACCGATGGCGGTCCGGGGCATCGGCGGGTGAGGGTGGGGGGTGTGCCGCTGGACGCGTGCGGGGACGACGAAAGACCGCCGCGGCAGTCCGTTTCCGGTCGGCGTTCCGGTCGGCGTTCTCGTCGTCGTCTCCGCCGTCGTCTCAGCCGTCGTTTCCGTCGTCGTTTCCGTCGTCGTTTTCAGTCGTCCCTAGCCCGTGGTGCGGAAGGCGGTGGCCTGTGGGACATGCCGGCACGCTGCTCGCCATGGGCGGTGCCTTCGTGGCCGCCGCGCTGCTCGTGCGCGGGGCAGGGGCGGCAGTTCGGCGTCGAGCCGGCACCGGACGGACAGGGCGGGCCCGGTGAACTCGGCGGCGAGCGCCTTCAGGGCGCGGGTCAGGCCGAGTTCCTCCAGGACACCGGGGCGCAGCCGGCGGGCGATGCGGCGTATCTCGTCCAGACTGCCGCGGGTGGTCTCCCGTACCTCGCGCAGTTCCGCGCGCAGACCGGGCGGGGCGTGCCGGGCGACGCTCTCCAGTTCCAGCAGGACCGCGGTGAGGGTCTGCCCCACCTCGTCGTGGAGTTCCCGGGCGATGCGCTGGCGTTCGGCCTCCTGGGCGGAGAGCGCTCGGGCGCTGCTGGCCGCCCGCTCCTCCTCCAGGCGGTCGAGCATGGTGTTGAACGCCGTGATCAGCTCGGCCACCTCGCCGTGCCCGTCGGCCGGCGGACGGCGGCCCGGGTGCAGCAGGTCGGCCGTGGTCATGGCGCGGGTGAGGCGTTGCAGCGGGGCCAGGCCGACGCGCAGCAGGAGTGCGTTGGCGACGAGCATGGCGGCCAGGCCGACGGCGAGGATCGCGGCCTCGGTGAGCAGGACGGGCGTGGACACGGTCACCGGGCCCAGCAGCAGAGCGGTGGCCACGACGAGTACGACGGCGTTCAGCAGAAAGATCCGCCAGAACAGGGGCACCGCGTTCCGCCTCCTCGACGTGGACTGCGCTGCCTTCAGGGTGGTCGTGTTCCGGCCCGGCCGCCATCCGTGGCGGCACCCATCTTCCGGTCCGGACGCCCGGTATGCGTGAGGGCTCCTGTGCGGGGCAACCACCAGGAAGATGAGGGCCGAACCTGATGGCGGCAGGCCGCGGGCGGGGGAGAGCCTGGAGGTCCGGACGGGCCGGTCGGGTCGGGAGTGACGGGCCGGCTCGCCGACCGTGTCGGGTTCGGGAGGGTTCGGGAGGGATGGAGCCGTGACCCAGTTCGACGAGGAACGTCTGCTCGACCTCGCCGCACGGCTGGAGCGTGATGACCCCCGCTTCGCCCGCGGGCTCGGGGCCGGGCGCCCCGCGCGGCCCCGCGAGTACCGGCGCACCGGCGCCTGGTGGGGGCTCGCGACCGGCGGCGCCGCGCTCGCCGCGGGCGTCTTCCTGCCCCACGGGCTGCTGATCGCCGCCGGGCTCGTGGTCATGGGCATCGCCGTGCAACTGCTCGACCCCGACCGGGCCCGCGGCGCGGACCGGGCCCGGGGCGGACACCGAGGGCCGCCGCGGTGAGGCCGTGCGCCTCACCGGTGACGTTCTCGGGTGGTCGGCGGTTGGGTGTGGCTGATGTCTTTGTGTGGTGGTCGGCGGTTGGGTGCGGCTGACGTCTCCGTGCGGTGGACGACGTCTGCGCGCGGAGGGCGGTGCGTTCGGGTGCCGACGCCGGAGTTCTCCTGAGGGCTCGTTCTGCCGTGCGATAGACTTCTTTACCGAGCCCTTACATTCTGTTGGGCGTTCGTGTGCTCGGTCGTTGGTGGTCGCCGGTTTCCGGCCGACG
Organism: Streptomyces sp. NPDC056161; assembly: GCF_042268025.1. Classification (NCBI taxonomy): domain Bacteria; kingdom Bacillati; phylum Actinomycetota; class Actinomycetes; order Kitasatosporales; family Streptomycetaceae; genus Streptomyces; species Streptomyces sp. NPDC056161. The sequence continues at coordinate 283,129 of NZ_JBHJUV010000002.1, read as the reverse complement.
TGATGGGGGGCGTGAGATGGACCGAGCCGTCCGTGCGCGTGCCGCCGTTCCGGTCCGCGTCGACAACACCGCCCGCGACAGCGTTCCCGATACCGACAGCGCCGCCCTCAGCGACCACCGCTCGCGCTGACGCCCGTATCCGCAGCCCACCCGGATCCCCTTCCGCCCCGACGGGCCGCACCGCGGCTCGTACACCGCACCGCCCCGCACCACCTGCACCGGCCCGCCCGCCTCCGGCCCTCGCCAGGAGACGGCAACAGGCCGCGGGGTCGGCCGACGGACACGAGCACGCGCAACGGAACCGGAAGTGAGCACGCGCAACGGCACCGGACACGAGAACGCGCAACGGAACCCCGGTCACGCGACACGCGCATGCGCGACGGAACCGGCGCCCGCGTCCGGCGCCCGGTACCCGCGAAGGCACAGACGCCGCCACCGAACCGATCGACGGAGGTCAGACGCCCGTGCACGACACCACCGCCATGCTCATCGAACTCGGGGCGATCATCCTGGTCCTGGGCCTGCTGGGCCGTATCGCCGGGCGGGTGGGCTTCTCGCCCATACCCCTCTACCTGCTCGCCGGACTCGCCTTCGGGCAGGGCGGCATCCTGCCCCTGACGGCCAGTGAGGAGTTCGTCGCCACCGGCGCCGAGATCGGCGTGATCCTGCTGCTGCTCCTGCTCGGCCTGGAGTACAGCGCCTCCGAACTCGTCACCACCCTCCAGACCCAATTCCCCTCCGGGGCGGTCGACTTCGTCCTCAACGCGCTGCCCGGCGCGGCGATGGCGCTGCTGCTGGGCTGGGGCCCGGTCGCCGCAGTGGCGCTCGCCGGGGTCACCTGGATCTCCTCCTCCGGAGTGATCGCCAAGGTCCTCAGCGACCTGCGCCGGATCGGCAACCGGGAGACCCCCGTCATCCTCGGAGTACTCGTCCTGGAGGACCTGGCCATGGCGGTCTACCTGCCGATCCTCACCGCCCTGCTGGCCGGGGTGAGCCTGGCCCGCGGCACCCTCACCCTGCTGATCTCGCTGGCCACGGTCGGCGCCGTACTCTACGTCGCGCTGCGGCACGGCCGTACGGTCAGCCGCGCGGTCTCCTCCGACAACGCCGAGATGCTGCTGCTGGTGGTGTTGGGTCTGACGTTGCTGGTGGCCGGTCTCGCCCAGCAGCTCCAGGTCTCCGCGGCGGTCGGCGCGTTCCTGGTCGGGATCGCCCTGTCCGGAGAGGTCGCCGAGGGCGCGCACAATCTCCTGGCACCATTGCGGGATCTGTTCGCGGCGGTGTTCTTCGTGTTCTTCGGACTGCACACCAATCCGGCGGACATCCCGCCGGTACTGCTGCCCGCGCTCGCGCTGGCCGTGGTGACCTCGCTCACGAAGATCGCCACGGGGTACTGGGCCGCCCGGCGGGCCGGGATCTCCGTGAAGGGCCGCTGGCGGGCCGGCGGCACCCTCGTCGCCCGCGGCGAGTTCTCCATCGTCATCGCCGGACTCGCCGTCGCCGCCGAGCCGCGCGTGGGTCCCCTCGCCACCGCCTACGTGCTGATCCTGGTCGTCCTGGGACCGCTCGCGGCCCGCTGGACCGAACCCCTCGGCCGTCGGCTGTCCCCAGGATCACGGCGTGCGCTCGCCGGTGCCGCCACGACCGAGCAGGCGGAGGTGGCCCGTGCGAACGGCTGACCACGGCGGGCCCGGCGGGCCCGTGGACGCCAAGGGGAACAGTGCGCTTGGCTGGGGCGTGGACGTCGACGGGAACGGCGCGCCTGGCCGGGGCCGGGACGACGCCGGTGGCGCCGGAGCGCCGCGGCCCGCGCTGGTCGACGGCGCCACCCCGGACGTGTTCCTCGACGGCTTCGCGCGGATCCTGGCGGACGCCGCCGTCACCGGGCGTCGGCTGACCCGCGACGAGATCGAGTCCCGGCGGGCCCTCGGCGCCCGCGCGGCTCAGGCCGGGCACGGCTGGCGGGCGCTGGTGCGCGCGCACCTCGCGGCGAGCCGCGCCGGGCGGCCCGCCGGGGTCGACCCGGACAGTGTCCTCGCCGTGGTGGAGCAGGCGGTCGACGCCTTCGCCGACGGGTACGAGCGCGCGCAGCGGCACGTCGTACGCAGGGAGGAAGCCGCCCGCCGCGAGTTCATCGACGACCTGCTGCACGGACGCGGCGACCCGGGCCAACTCGCCTCGCGCTGCGAACGGTTCGGGCTGCGCCTGTCCCGTACCCACGCCGTCGCGGTGGCCGGCGGGCCCGAGGGCTACGACGAGTCCGACCCCGTGCCCCGGCAGGTCGCCGACGAGTTGTTCGCCCGCTTCGAGAACCGCCGCATCCTGTTCACCACCAAGGACGGGCGGATGGTGTGCATCGCCCCCGGCGACCAGGACGACGTACTGACCTGGTTCGGCAAGCTCGTCCACGCCCGGGTCGAAGGCAGCCAGGTCTCCGTGGGCCGGCCCCGGCCGGGCGCGGTCGGCATCGGGCACAGCTACGAGGAGGCGCTCAACGCCCTCGACGTCGCCCAGCGGATGGGCTTCGACGATCCGCTGCTGCGCGCCGCCGACCTGCTCGTCTTCCCGGTCCTGGCCCGGGACCGGCCGGCCCTGGTGGACCTGGTACGGCACACGCTGGGCCCGCTGGAGCACGCCCGGGGCGGTGCGCAGCCGCTGCTCGACACCCTCACGGCGTACTTCGACACCGGCTGTGTGGCCACCGCGGCGGCCCGTGAACTGTCGCTCAGCGTGCGCGCGCTGACCTACCGGCTGGCCCGGATCCACGACCTGACCGGCATCGATCCCGCCGATCCGAGCGACCGCTACACCCTACAGACCGCGGTCCTGGGCGCCCGGCTGCTGGCCTGGCCGGGCCGGCCCCTGTGACCGGGGCCGGCCGCCCGCCCGCGACGGCTCATGGCCGGCCGAACGCGTCCTGGTCCTCCGCGGCGTCCCGCGGTGTCACCACCGTGTCATCGGCCGGCGCCGCCACCGTGTCATCGGCCGGTGCCGCCGCTGTGCCCTTGGTCAGCGCCACCGCTGTCCCCTCGGCCGGTGCCTCCCCGGAAGCCGCGGGCGCCGGCTTGCCGAACCGCCGTACGAGGCCCCGGACGGCGGGTTCGGTCCAGCGGGCGCTGAGCGGCCCGAGGACGACCAGGATCAGCACGTAGGCCGTGGCGAGCGGGCCGAGGGAGGGCTCGATCCCGGAGGTCACGGCGAGTCCGGCGATGACGATGGAGAACTCGCCGCGGGCGACGAGGGTGCCGCCGGCCCGCCAGCGGCCCTTCACGGAGATCCCGGCCCGCCGGGCGGCCCAGTACCCCGTGGCGATCTTCGTGAGCGAGGTCACCACGGCCAGCGCGAGCGCGGGCAGCAGTACCGGCGGGATGTCCGCCGGATTGGTGTGCAGTCCGAAGAACACGAAGAACACCGCCGCGAACAGATCCCGCAATGGTGCCAGGAGATTGTGCGCGCCCTCGGCGACCTCTCCGGACAGGGCGATCCCGACCAGGAACGCGCCGACCGCCGCGGAGACCTGGAGCTGCTGGGCGAGACCGGCCACCAGCAACGTCAGACCCAACACCACCAGCAGCAGTTTCTCCGGGTCGTCGCTGGAGACGAAGCGGGAGATGTGCCGGCCGTAGCGCAGCGCGAGGAGCAGCACCAGACCGGCGACCCCGAGGGCGATGGCCAGCGTGACACTGCCCGCCGCCAGCCCGGTGCCGGCCAGCAGGGCGGTGAGGATCGGCAGGTAGACCGCCATGGAGAGGTCTTCGAGGACCAGGATGCTCAGGATCACCGGGGTCTCCCGGTTGCCCAGCCGTCCCAGGTCGCCGAGGACCTTGGCGATCACTCCGGAGGAGGAGATCCAGGTGACCCCGGCGAGCACCACGGCGGCGACCGGGCCCCAGCCCAGCAGCAGCGCCATCGCCGCGCCGGGCAGCGCGTTCAGCGCCGCGTCCACGAGGCCCGCCGGGTACTGGGTCTTGAGGTTGGAGACCAGATCGCTCGCCGTGTACTCCAGGCCCAGCATGAGCAGGAGCAGGATCACGCCGATCTCGGCGCCGGTGGCGACGAACTCCTCACTGGCGTCCAGCGGCAGCAGCCCGCCCTCGCCGAAGGCCAGTCCGGCCAGCAGATAGAGGGGAATCGGCGAGAACCGCAGCCGTCCGGCGAAACGGCCCAGCAGTCCGAGGCCCAGCAGGACCGCGCCGAACTCGATCAGAAAGGTTGCGTAGGAGTGCACAGGCGGTCACTCCCGGCCGAGGATCTCGGCTGCCGCGTCCACGCCCTCATGCGTACCGATCACGATCAGGGTGTCGCCGCCGGCCAGCCGGAAATCCGGGCCGGGGGAAGGTATCGCCTCGGCCCGCCGCATCACGGCCACGATCGAGACGCCGGTCTCCGTCCGCATCCTGGTCTCGCCCAGCAGCCGCCCGTTCCAGTGCGACGTGGCCGACAGCTCGACCCGCTCGGCCACCAGGCCCAGCTCGGTCGTCGACAGCAGGCTCGGACTGTGGTGCTTGGGCATCAGCGCGTCGATGAGCGCGTCCGCCTCCCCGGCGGCCAGCCGCACCGACAGCGCGCAGGCGTCCGGGTCGTCCGCGCGGTACGCGCTGAGCGTGCGGGAGCCGTCCCGGTGGGCCACCACCGAAAGACGGCGTTGCTCCCGTGTGGTCAAGTCGTAGCGCACCCCGATCCCTGGCAGCGGAGTCCTACTCATGCGTGCGGCGCCCACAGCGATCCCCTGTCTTGTTTGACTGTTCCTTTACAAAAGGGTTGGTGACACTCTAACCAGCACCCCGGAATCGCCGACGGAGCCCGGTACCACCTCTCGGCGCCGGGCCGGACCGGAAGGAAACGTTCAGCATGATCGAGTGGGTGTCATTCCGCTCAGGGGCCCGACCGGTGCCCCAGCCCGTCGCGACGCCGTTCGTGTGGGCCGGCGCTTTCGGCGGGGCGTTGGTGCTGGTGACCCTCCTCAACCACGTAGTGGGCCCCTACCGGCCCACGCTCGCGCTGACCGTGCTGTCCCTGCTCGCCGCCCTGCTGGGGCTGTGCGCCCGCTTCACGGCGGCACCCGGTACGGCCCTGCTGTGCTGGCTGCTCCTCAACGGCTTCGGGATACCGCCGGAGGGGACACTCACCTGGGCCGCTCCGCGTGACGCGTTCTGGCTGTCCTGTCTGTTCGGCGCCACGCTCGTCGGCACGGTGCTCGCCCGCCTGGTGAACGCCCACGGGGCCTACCGACGGTTGACCGCGTCGGGCCCCGTACCGCCCCGGCACGACGACGGCCGCTACGACGGCCGCTACGACGGCCGCTACGACGGTCCCTACGGCGGCGGCTGAGGACGGCGGCTGAGACCGACCGCCGCTACGGCTACCGGCCCTCCTCGGCGCGGCCCTGGTGCGAGGCGGTCCTGCCGCTGTGGTGAGTGATTCTTGTCACACATGGCTGGTTCCCGGCCCGCCACGGCCCCGTGGGTTGAGGGAGGGGGTGGGTGATGTGTCGTTGTCGGGTGCGGCTGCGTCGTGGCTGGTCGCGCAGTTCCCCGCGCCCCTTTGGGGGCGTTGCCGAGACGGTGTTGTCGGGGCGCTGTGGGGGTGGGTGGGGTGTGTTGCCGGGTGCGGCCTGTGTCGTGGCTGGTCGCGCAGTTCCCCGCGCCCCTTTGGGGGCGTTGTCAGGGGGCGGGGTTCTCGAAGGTCCTCAGGATTTCTTCCGCGGCCAGCGTTGCCGTCAGGGAGCCGTCCCTGACCCGCTGTTCCAGGGCGGGGGCCGCGGCGCGGACGGACGGGTCGGCGTGCAGGCGGCCGAGGAGTTCGTCGCGGACCATGGACCAGGTCCAGCCGACCTGCTGGTCGCGCCGCTTGGCGGTGAGCCGCCCGGTGGACTCCAGCAGCGTCCGGTGCTGTTCGAGCCGTTCCCACACCGTGTCGAGCCCGGTCGAGTCGCGGGCGCTGCAACTGAGCACGGGCGGCGTCCAGAACGCGTCCCTGCCGTGCATCAGCCGCAGCGCGCCCGCCAGTTCCCGCGCCGCCGTCCGGGCGTCCCGCTCGTGCGGGCCGTCCGCCTTGTTCACGGCGATCACGTCGGCCAGCTCCAGGACGCCCTTCTTGATGCCCTGCAACTGGTCGCCGGTGCGGGCCAGGGTGAGCAGCAGGAAGGAGTCGACCATGTCGGCCACCGCGGTCTCCGACTGGCCGACGCCCACCGTCTCCACGAGGACCACGTCGTAGCCCGCCGCCTCCATCACCACGATCGACTCGCGGGTGGCCTTCGCGACCCCGCCCAGCGTGCCCGCGCTGGGGGAGGGCCGTACGAACGCCGCCGGGTCCACCGCCAGCCGTTCCATCCGGGTCTTGTCACCCAGGATGGAACCGCCGGTACGGGTCGAGGACGGGTCGACGGCGAGCACCGCCACCCGGTGCCCGAGTGAGGTCAGCAGCGTGCCGAACGCGTCGATGAACGTCGACTTGCCGACACCCGGCACCCCGCTCACCCCGATCCGCCGGGCCCGGCCGCTGTGCGGGAGCAGCTCGGTGAGCACCTCCTGTGCCAGCGCCCGGTGCTGCGGCCGGGTGGATTCGACGAGCGTGATGGCGCGGGCCACGACGGCCCGCTTCCCGTCGAGCACACCCTTTACATACGTGTCGAGATCGATAGCCGCCATGGGGCCCTACAGGTCGTGGCCGAGGCCGGCCGAAAGCCGCCGCACCAGGTCGTACGCCGCGTCCGGGATCACCGTCCCCGGTGGGAAGACGGCCGTGGCGCCCATCTCCAGCAGGGTCGGCACGTCCTGCGGCGGGATCACCCCGCCGACCACGATCATGATGTCCTCCCGGCCCTCCGCGGCCAGCTGTTCGCGCAGCGCCGGTACGAGGGTGAGGTGCCCCGCGGCCAGCGAGGACACCCCGACCACGTGCACGTCGGCCTCGACGGCCTGCCGGGCGACCTCGTCCGGGGTCTGGAACAGGGGGCCGACGTCCACGTCGAAGCCGAGGTCGGCGAAGGCGGTGGCGATCACCTTCTGGCCGCGGTCGTGGCCGTCCTGGCCCATCTTGGCGACCAGGATGCGCGGCCGGCGCCCCTCGGCCTCCTCGAAGGCGTCCACCAGGGCGCGGGTGCGGTCCACGGAGGGGGACTCGCCGGTCTCGTTGCGGTACACGCCGGAGATCGTACGGATCTGGCCCGCGTGCCGGCCGTAGACCTTCTCCAGGGCGTCGGAGATCTCGCCGACGGTGGCCTTCGCGCGGGCCGCGCGCACGGCCAGCTCCAGCAGGTTGCCGTCGCCGTCCGCGGCCCGGGTGAGCGCGTCCAGCGCGTCCCGGCAGACGGTCTCGTCCCGCTCCTCCCGCAGCCTGCGCAGCTTCTCGATCTGCTGGGCCCGCACGGCGGAGTTGTCGACCTTCAGGACCTCGATCTGCTCGTCGCCATTGTCGTTGTACGCCCGGTACTTGTTCACGCCGATCACCGGCTGGCGGCCGGAGTCGATCCGGGCCTGGGTGCGGGCCGCCGCCTCCTCCACCCGCAGCTTCGGGATGCCGGCGTCGATGGCCCGCGCCATGCCGCCCGCCCGCTCGACCTCCTCGATGTGCTGCCAGGTCCTGCGAGCGAGGTCGTACGTCAGCCGCTCGACGTAGGCGCTGCCGCCCCACGGGTCGATGACCCGGGTGGTGCCGGACTCCTGCTGGATGAGCAACTGGGTGTTGCGGGCGATGCGCGCCGAGAAGTCGGTGGGCAGCGCCAGCGCCTCGTCGAGGGCGTTGGTGTGCAGGGACTGGGTGTGGCCCTGGGTGGCCGCCATCGCCTCCACACAGGTCCGCGTCACGTTGTTGAACACGTCCTGCGCGGTCAGCGACCAGCCGGAGGTCTGCGAATGCGTGCGCAGGGAGAGCGACTTGGTGTTCTTCGGCTCGAACTGCGCGACCAGCTTCGCCCACAGCAGACGCGCGGCGCGCAGCTTGGCGATCTCCATGAAGAAGTTCATGCCGATCGCCCAGAAGAAGGACAGCCGGGGCGCGAACGCGTCCACGTCCAGGCCCGCCTCCCGCCCGGCCCGGAGGTACTCCACGCCGTCCGCGAGCGTGTACGCCAGCTCCAGGTCGGCCGTGGCACCCGCCTCCTGGATGTGGTAGCCGGAGATCGAGATGGAGTTGTAGCGGGGCATCCGCTGCGAGGTGTACGCGAAGATGTCGGAGATGATCCGCATCGACGGCTTCGGCGGATAGATGTACGTGTTGCGGACCATGAACTCCTTGAGGATGTCGTTCTGGATGGTCCCGGCCAGCTTCTCGGGCGGTACGCCCTGTTCCTCGGCCGCCACGATGTACAGCGCGAGCACCGGCAGCACGGCGCCGTTCATCGTCATCGACACCGTCATCCGGTCCAGCGGGATGCCGTCGAACAGCTGCCGCATGTCGTAGATCGAGTCGATGGCCACGCCCGCCATGCCGACGTCACCGGTCACCCGCGGGTGGTCGCTGTCGTAGCCGCGGTGCGTCGGCAGGTCGAAGGCGACCGACAGGCCCTTCTGACCGGCCGCCAGATTGCGCCGGTAGAACGCGTTGGACTCCTCGGCGGTGGAGAAGCCGGCGTACTGGCGGATCGTCCAGGGCTGGTTGACGTACATCGTCGGGTACGGGCCGCGCAGATACGGCGCGATGCCCGGGTAGGTGTCCAGGAAGTCCAGGCCCTCCAGGTCACGGCCGGTGTACAGCGGTCTGACGCCGATGCCCTCGGGTGTCTCCCACACCGGTGCCTCGCCGCCGGTGGCCCACCGCACGGCCGTACCCCAGTCCGCGGCGGTGCCCGCCGGGTCCGGGGTGCCCAGTTCGATGCCGGAGAAGTCGGGGATTCCCATCAGGCCACTCCCATGCGGTCGAGGGTCGCGGACAGCACGGCGACGGCGTCGCAGCCCGCGAAGACGTACGAGTCGACGCCCGGACGGTCGGCCGGGCGGCCCGCCAGGGACACGTGCCGGGCGCCGGCCGCCCGCAGGTCCGCCGCGGCCTGTACGGCCTGTTCGGCGTAGAGCGCGTCGCTGGAACACAGCACGGCCTCCGGCGCGCCGCTGTCCGCGAAGCGGCCCTCGGTGACCGGCTCGACGCCGCCCGCCCGGAAGAGGTTGGCGGCGAACGTGGCGCGTGCGCTGTGCGCGGCGGCCGGGCCGAGCACGGCCAGGAAGATCCGCGGCCGGGCGCCGGTCGCCGCGAGGTGGGCGTCGGAACGGGCGCGCAGTGCCTCGAACGCCTCGTCGCGGCGGACCCGGGGCAGCCCGCCGGAGCGCGGCTCGGGGGCGGGCTCGCGCTCCAGGGGCCGCTCGGCCGGATCCGGGAACTCGCTGACCCCGGTGACGGGTTCGCGCCGGGTGGCGAGCCGCGCCGAGCGCTGCCGCCAGGTCCGCGCCAGATCGTCGCGGATCCGGCCCGAGCGCAGCACCGCCGCCTGGCCGCCGTCCCGCTCGATCGACCGGAAGAACTCCCAGCCCGCGTGGGCGAGTTCGTCGGTCAGCCGTTCCACGTACCAGGAGCCGCCCGCCGGGTCGATCACCCGGGCCAGCTGCGACTCCTCCAGCAGGATCGTGGACGTGTTGCGGGCGATGCGGCGGGCGAACGCGTCCGGCAGGCCGAGCGCGTGGTCGAACGGCAGCACCGTCACCGCGTCGGCGCCGCCGACCCCGGCGGCCAGCGTCGCCACCGTCGCCCGCAGCATGTTCACCCAGGGGTCGCGGCGGGTCGCCATCACCGGTGAGGTCACGGCGTGCTGGATCTGCGCGCCCGCGTCGGGCGCCCCGCACACCTCGGCGACCCGCGCCCACAGCCGGCGCGCCGCGCGCAGCTTGGCGACGGTCAGGAACTGGTCGGCGGTGGCCGCGTAGCGGAACTCCAGTTGCGCACAGCCCTGCTCGACCGTCAGTCCGGCCTCGGTCAGCTCCCGCAGGTAGGCGACGCCGGTGGCGAGGGAGGCGCCGAGTTCCTGCCCGGCGCTGCCGCCGGCCTCGTGGTACGGCAGTGCGTCCACGGTCAGCGCCCGCAGCGCCGGATACCCGCCGGCGCAGCGTTCGGCGAGCGCCGCGACCGGGGTGAAGTCCTGCCGTTCGCCGGTGCGGGCCTCGTACCCGAGCGGGTCAGCGCCCAGGTTGCCGCGCGTCGCCTCAGGCGCGACGCCCCGCTCCGCGTACAGCCGCAGCAACTCCTGTGCGGCGGCCGTCACGTCCCGGCCCGCGTCCAGGACCACCGGTGCCAGGTCGAGGTACACGCCGTCGAGCGCACGGCGCAGCTCCGGCACCGGGATCCCGCCCTCGCCCATGAGCAGCCAGAGCGAGGTCGCGCCGTTCTCCAGGTCGGTGAGGACCGCGCCGTCGGTGAGCGCCGCGTGCCGCTGCCGTACGTCCCAGCCGCCCACGGTGTTGCCCTGCGGGCGGCTGCCGCGGACGAAGGGGGCGAAGCCGGGCAGGCCGGGCTCGGGCGCGGTGTCGCGCGCGGTGTAGAGAGGGCGGGTGCGCAGCCCGTCCTCCAGTGTCGTGGACAGGGCTTCCTCAGCTGCGGCGCCCGAGACTTCCTTGCCCGACTTGCGCAGCACGCCCTCGACCAGGCGTTGCCACTGCTCGTGCGTCGCGTCAGGGAACTCGGCGGCCAGTGAGAGCCCGTCGTCAGGCAGGACCGTCATGGTCGGATGCTAGGACAGCCTGCTCACCCGGCAGCAGAGCACGCGCTGTGACGTTGCCCTCGCGGAGATTGTGACCTGCGCCTCTTCGGGGCGGCCCAGGTTTCTTCAGGGGTTCTTCAGGGGTTTCTCCCGGGCGAGTCGGGGCTCCGCAGGGGCTGCTGCGGGCTCGTCGGGCCCCTTCGGAGGGACGGCCCGGCGGCCGGCGGCCCGGCGCCCGCGACCGCCGCGCACACCCCGGTTCACCCGCACGGCGGTTCGCGTCGGCCGCGATCCCGCGTCGGCCGCGATCCCGCGTCGGCCGCGATCCCGCGTCGGCCGCGATCCCGCGTCGGCCACGACCCCGTGCCGGCCGCGAGACCGCGCCGGGGCGGTGCGCGTCGCGGCACCGTGCCGTGCGGGCGGGGCGCCCGCGAGCCGCCCGCGGGTCGTGTCCTCGGGGAGGCCGTGTCGCCCTGCGGACCCCTCGACGGCCGACGATGTCGAAGGTAACACCGCGTCGGCGGTCAGCCGGTGCCTCCGGGGACCCGCCGCAGATGGACGTCCTGACTCGACAGCGTCTGCGGCGTGGCCGTGAACGCGCGCAGCCGCACCCGTGCCTTCGCCTCGGGGAGGCCGTAGTGGCCGTCCGGCGGCCGTAGTTCCAGGGTCGTCGTGCTGTGCGCGGGCAGTGTCGCCGGACCCCGCACCAGGGACCAGTACTTGCTCATGCCCTGGCCCTGGGTGAGCGTGAAGTGCGGGGTGAGCGCGTCGCCCGCCGTGTTCGTCACCCGCAGGGTGAGCGCCGAGACGACGTTCGCCGAGGCGCGCCGCACCGCGGTGACCCGCATCCGCAGCGGCGGCGAGCCGGTCACCGCGAGGACCGCGCTCAGCAGCGCGGGCAGGACGAGCAGCGCGCTCACGGCGGCCAGCGCCGGCCGGCGGCGCACCCCGGCCAGCGGTCCGGGCCGCGGCTGCCAGGCGTGCTCGAACTCCGCCGCCGGAGCGGTGATCACGCCCACCAGCCACAGTGGCGTCATCAGCAGGTAGTAGCCGTCCTGGGAACGGGTCGCCAGGTAGAAGGCGCACCAGGGCAGCACCGTCGCCGCCGGGCCGAGCCGCCGCACGAACAGCACGAACAGCGCGAGCAGTCCTGCCGCCAGGAGCATGCTCGCGTGCGAGTACCAGTCGAGCCGGTCGCTGCCGTCGGTGAAGTACAGCGAGACGTCGTCCAGGCCCTGGCCGTGCAGCACCGCCCCCTGGGTGAGCGGCAGCGCGACCCCGTCCAGCCACGGTCCCGGTTCCTGCACCACGAAATAGGTGTTGATCAGCAGCCAGGTGGCGACCGCGATCCCCACCAGCCGCAGCACCACCAGCCCGGCCGCCCGGCCGCCCAGCTCACCACGGCGTACGGCGTAGATGCCGGCCAGCAGGAACGGTGCCACGAACCACGGCAGTTGCTGCGCCGCGCAGGCCGCCCCCAGGCAGACGGCTCGGGCGATCCCCGCGGCGCCCAGCCGTCCGCCGAGCCCGATCCGCGGCCAGCACACCACCACCGGCATCAGCAGGGCCAGGCCGAGGATCGCCGGATAGCCGAGCCGCGCGTACGTCGGCAGGAAGCCGAAGCCCAGGCAGGCCATGGTGACCGCCGGCCGCCAGGGCGCGGGCAGCATCCGCCACAGCACGACCGTGCCGACGAGCAGCGCGCCGGTGGTCACCGCCGTGGCGGGCGCGGCGCCGTGACCGAGCCACAGCAGCGCCGCGGTCAGCATCGGGGCGAGCGGCGGATAGCCGTACGTCAGGTCGTAGCCGCCGTTCGTCGTCGGCGTGAGGGCCACGCCCTTGCCGTGGAACAGCCAGGGCCAGGGCTGCCCGTAGACGGTGTGTCCGGCGGCGAGTTCCCGGGCGGCCTGGGCGGTGAGGGCGCCCTCGTCGCCGCCGCCGTGGTTCATCGCCCAGTTGCACAGGACCAGCGTCACCGCCGTCACCAGCACCACCAGATCGAGCCGGGCCAGCGATCCGGCCCGGTGGACCGTCAGGGCCAGCACGCCGGTGACCAGGATGGCGGCGTAGCACAGGGAGATGACGGCCGCGAGGACCAGGTGGTGCGTGGCCGCCTGGGTCCAGACCGACCGGGTGCCGATGAAGAGGCTCACGTCGGCGAGGACCGTGAGAACGCGATGCCACTGCGCGGGGGAGCCGGGGTTTCCCCGGGCGGCGGACACCACCGACTGTGTCCGCCACCGGGGTGTCACCAGCTGTGTGTCTGCCAAGTGCACGATTCGGCAAGGTAATAGCGGCCGGTGAGCGGGGTGTCGCAGGAGGTGAAGAGTCCGGTGTGAGGGCAGTAAGAAGCGGGCGTATTCGGACAAGTGCCTAGAGATCCACCCGGGGGTGAGCGGCCGTAACGGTGGCGCTTCGTGTCGCTGTTGGGCCGAACGGGTGACTTGGCGTAAGAATTGGCCGGTGAAGGCATGGAGAGCGAGTCAGATCGGGGGGAGCCGGTGAACCGTTACGACGCCACCGACGAACAGTGGGAGGGGCTCGCCCAGGTCGTGCCGTTGCGGGGCCGGGACGCCTGGCCGTCCGCGGTGGACCACCGCGCGCTGCCGGAGGCCGCGACCGAGGCGCGGCGCCGGTTGGTCGTCCTGCGGGTCAACGTGTTCGCGGACGCCCGCGAGGTCGCCGAGACCCTGATGGCCGGCATCCCCGTGCTGCTCGACCTCACCGGGGCCGAGACCGAGGTGGCCAAGCGCGTGCTCGACTTCAGTACGGGCGTGGTCTTCGGCCTGGCCAGCGGAATGCACCGCGTCGACCGCAATGTGTTCCTGCTCACACCGCCCGGCATAGAAGTCAGCGAGCTGATGGCCCAGGCGGGGGCGTCCGGCGGCTGAGGACGGTCCCCCGATCGTAGGAAAGCATGGGGGCGGAACGGTTCGCCTCGGCACCGCGGTCCTACGGTCCCGACATGGCCGAGCACCGCGCGTCCGCCGCGCCCGTCCCGCCCCCCGTGAGCCCCGCAGCCGACCGGCCGCCGTCGGTTCCACCGGCGGCATGCGTGCCGGCGGCGCGGTCCGCCCCACCGGCCCCACTGTCGCCCCGGACCCCACCGACGCCGACGGCCTCCCGGGACCGGTCGGACCCGCCGGACCGGTCGGACCCGCCGGACCTGCCCGGCCGATCGGACCTGCTCGGCCGATCGGACCGGCCGGAGGGGGTGGTGCGGCCGGGCCTGACCGAGTTACGGCTGTCCGCCTTCGCCGGGCACCGCCGGACCGGGTTCCCGCTCGGCCCGGTCACCCTCTTCGCGGGCCCCAGCGGGTCCGGGAAGACGACCGCGCTGCGGGCCTACGAGGCACTGGCCCGGCTCGCCGCCGGCGCCCCGCTCGCCGAGGTCTTCCCGGACCCCGCCGCCTGCGTGCCCGAGCGGGCCAGGCCCGACGCCCAACGCCGCCGCGGCTTCCGCATCGGCTGCACGGCGGACGGCCCCGAGGGCCCGGTCCGGCTCGACGTCGCCGTACAGGCCGAGCCGGAACTGCGCATCGTGGGCGAGCGGTTGACGGCGGGCGGCCGGGCCCTCCTGGAGACCGCGCTGCGCGATCCGGGCCGGCGCACCGTGCAGGCCGCCTGGCACACGGCCGGGTCGGCGCCGGTGACCCGCGCCCCGCTCCCGGACGACCGGCTCGGCACCGCGCTCCTGCCGCTGCGGGTGGCCGGCAAGACGGACGGACAGCGCCGGGTGCTCGCCGCCGCCGAGCAGACCGTGCTCGCCCTGCGCTCCGTCTTCGCCTGCGACCCGCGGCCCGACCGGATGCGGGCGCCGGTCCGCAGGGGCTCCGGACGGCTGCTGTCCGGCTGCGACAACCTTGCCGACGTCCTGTTGCGCACCAGGTCGGAGTGCGGACGCCGGTACGCGCACCTGGTCGCCGCGGTGCGCGACGGATGCCGCGGTCCGGTGACCGACGTGCTCGCCGAACCGCTGGGCGACGGCACCGTCCGCTCGATGCTCGACCGGGGCGACGGCATCCGCACCGACGCCGGCCGGCTCGGCGACGGCGAACTGCGCTACCTCGCGCTGGCCCTGGTGCTGCTCACCGGGCCGGGCGTGCTCGACGTCGACGCGCCCGGGGAGGTGCCCGACGCCATGCGGGGCCTGACCGTCCTCGCCGACGGCTTCGACCGCGCCCTGGACCCCCGCCAGCGCGGCGGACTGCTGCGGCTCGCGGCGCGGATGTGCGCGCTCGGGCACATCCGGTTCGTCGGGGCGGTCGCCGACGCCTCATGGGCCGCCGGGGCGGCCGGAGTCACAGTGGTAGACCTGGACCCGTGACGGAACACCTGGACGTGGCGAAACTACAGCGCCGACTGGCCGACTTCGCGGCCGCCCGGAACTGGCAGCCCTACCACAACCCGAAGAACCTGGCGACCGCCCTCAGCGTGGAGGCGTCGGAACTGGTCGAGATCTTCCAGTGGTTGACACCCGAGGAGTCGGCCCGCGTCATGGACGCGCCGGACTCGGCGCACCGGGTCGAGGACGAGATCGCCGACGTCCTCGCCTATCTGCTCCAGTTGTGCGAGGTGCTGGGCGTCGACCCGCTGTCCGCACTGGACGCGAAGATCGACCGGAACGAACGGCGGTTCCCGGCGCCGGGCGCCGCCGCGGGGGAGGGCACCGGGGATCCGGCCGGGGGATGACACCGCCGTGGGCCCGGGGGAGCGTGCGGGGCGGAGCGCGGGACGGGGCGGCACGGGCGGTGCATGGGGCGGGGCACTGCGGAGAGAGCCGCAGGTGAAGGTCCTGGGAGAGGGCGCGCGGTGGCCCGCGGCGGGGCGTCGGGGGCGGTGCGGCGCGGGGCAGCGCGGACGGCGCGCGGGGCGGAGCCACGAAACCTCACGCTCCATTTTTACTCTCCGTAGTCAAAATAGCTGTCGAATCCGAATTGTTGTCCGCAGATTTCCGTCTTCCTCTGGCTTTTCGTCCCACGGACCTTCACTCTGGGTAGTGGACAGTGGAGTCAGGCCGGACGTGCGGAGAGCACGTCGGAGGGACGGGGCAGCGCATGGATGCTGTGCGGCTCATCGTGACGAGCAGACGCGCCCTCGCCGCGAGCGGGGACGCGCCTGGGACCCTGACCGAGGTGTGGCAGGCCCAGGCCCTGGCCCAGGCGATCGGCAGCCGTCTGGCGGTCTCCGGACCACCGGAGTTGCGCGGCGAGGCGCTGGGCCTGACCGAGCTGGCCGGCCGGGGCTGTGGTGTCCTGGCCGCCCCGGACCTCGACACCTCGGACCTGCGCGCGGCCCAGCTCACCGAACTGGACGACGCCCGCCACACCCTCCTCTGCCTGGGCGGTCTGCTCGCCGAGGTCGGTATCGCCCTGATCGGCATGGCCAGCGCCGCCGACGAGACGACGTACTGGCAGTGCATGGAGGCGATCGACGCGGCGGACGAGTCCCGTGACCGGGTGCGGGAAATGCTGCGCAAGCTGGCCGCCAGAGAGGAGGCGGCGATGCCGGAGACGGAGGTGGGCTAGCCCCACCCGGTCAGGCTTCCGGCGGCCTGGCCTCAGGCGGCGTCGCCCCCGTCGGCGGGCCCGCGCCCCAGCCCCCCGGCCGACTGAAGATCCGCGCCCAAAGCGGACAGGTCCGCGTTCAGCGCGGCCATCAACTCCTCCATCTGCTCCAGCAACCCCTTCGGCTGCCCGGTCCCCGCTGGGAGCGGCACGGAATCTTCTTCGGACACGACGGCCTCCTCGCGGACACCGGACGGTCCGGCCCCGCCCGCCCAACGATCACCACGGGGACCGGTCACTGCTCCGGCGGCATCCCGTGTGCGCGGTTGACGTGATTTCACCCGACCGGGGACGGCTGTGACAGGGGGTGCCGGTGGGGTCGAAGGGGCACGCGGCGTGCAGGATGGATGTATGGACCTGCGCATCTTCACCGAGCCCCAGCAAGGGGCGACCTATGACACCCTGCTCGCCGTGGCGAAGGCCACGGAGGACCTCGGCTTCGACGCCTTCTTCCGTTCGGACCACTACCTCCACATGGGCAACGTGGACGGGCTGCCCGGCCCCACCGACGCCTGGATCACCCTCGCCGGCCTGGCCCGCGAGACCAAGCGCATCCGGCTCGGCACACTGATGACCGCGGCCACCTTCCGACTGCCCGGCGTCCTCGCCATCCAGGTCGCCCAGGTCGACCAGATGTCCGGCGGCCGGATCGAACTGGGCCTGGGCTCGGGCTGGTTCGAGGAGGAGCACAAGGCGTACGGGATTCCGTTCCCGAAGGAGAAGTTCGGCCGCCTGGAGGAACAGCTGGCCATCGTCACCGGCCTGTGGCAGACCAAGATCGGTGACACCTTCGACTTCCACGGCACCTACTACGACCTGACCGGCTCGCCCGCGCTGCCCAAGCCCGCCCAGGCGAAGATCCCGGTGCTGATCGGCGGTTACGGCGCCACCCGCACGCCGCGACTGACCGCGCGCTACGCCGACGAGTTCAACATCCCGTTCGCCTCGGTCGAGGACAGCGAGCGGCAGTTCGGCCGGGTCCGCGCCGCGGCCGAGGCGGTGGGTCGCCCCGCGGACGAGATCACGTACTCCAACGCCCTCGTCGTCTGCGTGGGCAGCGACGAGAAGGAGGTCGCCCGCCGGGCCGCCGCGATCGGCCGCGACGTCGACGACCTGAAGGCCAACGGCCTGGCCGGCTCCCCGGCGGAGGTCGTCGACAAGATCGGCAAGTACGCGGAGACCGGCTCCGAGCGGATCTACCTCCAGGTCCTCGACCTCTCCGACCTGGACCACCTGGAACTGATCTCCTCCCAGGTCCAGACCCAGCTGTCGTAACACCCTGGCCCTGCCGCGCCCGGCCCTGTCGCGCTCGGCCCTGCCGCGCTCGGCCCCACCGCGCCAGGACCCTGCCGAACCCGCCCCGGCCGCTCCCGCCGCCCGCTCGCGCCCCGCGCACCCGCTTCTGCGGCCGGTACCCGCCGGAGAAGGGCGGCCGGTACCCGCCGGAGAAGGACGGTCGGTCTCCGCCCGTGGCCGCCGGGCGGGCGCGGCGGCCCGGCGGGCCCGGCGCACGGGACCCGGAGCCTCCCGGGCCCGCGGGAAAACCGCTGGTCGTCGTGGGGTGTCGGCGGGGAGACTCGGGGCATGTTCCTGACCCTCACGACCACCGGCACCCCGGAGCGCCCGGCCACCGATCTCGGGTTCCTGCTGCACAAGCATCCCGACCGGGCACAGGCGTTCTCCACCTCCTACGGCACCGCCCACGTCTTCTACCCCGAGGCGGACGTCCCGCGCTGCACGGCGGCGCTGCTGCTTGAGGTGGATACGGTGGCGCTGGTGCGGCGCGGAAAGGGGAAGGGCCGCGGGGGTGCGCCGGACGCGGCGCTCGCGCAGTACGTCAACGACCGCCCGTACGCGGCCTCCTCGCTGCTCGCCGTGGCACTCGGCAACGTCTTCTCCAGCGCCATGCGGGGCGTCTGCAACGCTCGGCCGGGGCGGGCCGCGGAACCGCTGCCGCTGCGCGTCGAGGTGCCCGCGCTGCCCGCCCGCGGCGGCGCGCGCAGCGGCCCCGACCTGGTCCGGGACCTGTTCGAGCCGCTCGGCTGGACGGTGGCCGCCGAACCCGTACCGCTCGACGCCGAGTTCCCCGAGTGGGGCGACTCGCGCTACGTGCGGCTCGTCCTGGAGTCGGAGCGGCTCACCCTCGCGCAGGCGCTGCGGCACCTGTACGTACTGCTGCCGGTCCTCGACGACGCCAAGCACTACTGGGTGGCGCCCGACGAGGTCGACAAGCTGCTGCGGGTCGGCGAGGGCTGGCTGGCCGACCACCCCGAGCAGCGGCTCATCACCAGCCGGTACCTGTCCCGCCGCTGGTCCCTGACCCGGCAGGCGAGCGAGCGGCTGGAACTGGTGCGGCTCGCCGAGACCGACGACAGCGAGGTCGAGGAGATCGACAACGCAGTCGAGGACGAGACCGGGACCGAGACCGGGAGCGAGGACGGGAGCGACGAGGGGAACGGGAGCGAGGACGGGACCGGGAACGGGACCGGGAGCGAGGACGGGACCGGGGCCGGGAAGGGGGCCGCGGTCGAGACCGGGAACGAGGGGGAGGCGAGGGCCGGGAACCAGGCCGGGGCCGGGAATCAGGCAGAGGCCGGTACCGGGGCCGAGGAGAAGCCGACGCCGCTCGCCGTGCGGCGCCGTGACGCGCTCGTCGACGCGCTCAAGCGGGCCGGCGCCGGCCGGGTGCTCGACCTCGGCTGCGGCCAGGGACAGCTGGTGCAGACCCTCCTGAAGGACCCCGCGTTCACCGAGATCGTCGGCGTCGACGTGTCCGTGCGGGCGCTCGCCGTCGCCGCCCGGCGGCTCAGGCTGGACCGCATGGGCGAGCGGCAGGCCGCGCGCGTCAAGCTCCTCCAGGGCTCGCTCGCCTACACCGACGACCGGTTGCGGGGCTACGACGCCGCCGTGCTCTGCGAGGTCGTCGAGCACATCGACCCACCGCGGCTGCCCGCCCTGGAGTACGCGGTGTTCGGCGCCGCCCGCCCGCGCACCGTCCTGGTGACGACACCGAACGCCGAGTACAACGTCCGCTGGGAGACCCTGCCGGCCGGACGGCTGCGCCACCGGGACCACCGGTTCGAGTGGACGCGGGAGGAGTTCCGGGCCTGGGCCCGGACGGTGGCCGAACGGCACGGGTACGACGTGGAGTTCGTGCCCGTCGGACCGGACGACCCCGAGGTGGGGCCGCCCACGCAGCTGGCCGTGTTCGGCCTCGTACCCACTGGCGAGAAGAAGGAGGCGAAGGCCGCATGACCGCGATACCGGGACAGGCACAGGAACCGGGCACGGCTCCGGCGCGGGCACGGACACCGCGCGCGGAGCGGGTGCTGCCGGTCACCGATCTCTCCCTCGTGGTGCTGGTCGGTGCCTCCGGCTCCGGCAAGTCGACCTTCGCCCGCAGGCACTTCAAGCCCACCGAGATCATCTCCTCGGACTTCTGCCGCGGCCTGGTCAGCGACGACGAGAACGACCAGAGCGCCACCCGGGACGCCTTCGACGTCCTGCACTACATCGCCGGGAAGCGGCTGGCCGCCGGCCGCCGCACCGTCGTCGACGCCACCAGCGTGCAGGAGGACAGCAGGCGGCAGCTGATCGAGCTGGCCAGGAAGCACGACGTACTGCCGATCGCCATCGTGCTCGACGTGCCCGAGGAGGTGTGCGCCGAACGCAACGCCGCCCGCCCCGACCGGGCCGACATGCCGCGCCGGGTGATCCGCCGGCACACCCGCGAACTCCGCCGCTCCCTCCGGCACCTGGAGCGCGAGGGCTTCCGCAAGGTGCACGTCCTGCGCGGGACGGACGAGATCGAGCGGGCGAGCGTCGTCACGGAGAAGCGGTTCAACGACCTCACCCACCTCACCGGCCCCTTCGACATCATCGGCGACGTGCACGGCTGCTCGGCCGAACTCGAAGCGCTGCTCGGCAAGTTGGGCTACCAGGACGGGGCGCACCCGGACGGCCGTACCGCCGTCTTCGTCGGCGACCTGGTCGACCGCGGGCCGGACAGCCCCGGTGTGCTGCGCCGGGTGATGTCGATGGCCGCCGCGGGCCACGCGCTGTGCGTGCCCGGCAACCACGAGAACAAGTACGGCCGGTACCTCAAGGGCCGCAAGGTCCAGCTCACCCATGGGCTCGCCGAGACCGTCGAGCAGATGGCGAAGGAGAGCGAGGAGTTCAGGGAGCGGGTGGGGGAGTTCATCGACGGACTCGTCAGCCACTACGTGCTGGACGGCGGCCGGCTCGTCGTCTGCCACGCGGGACTGCCCGAGAAGTACCACGGGCGGACGTCGGGGCGGGTCCGCTCGCACGCGCTGTACGGCGACACCACCGGCGAGACCGACGAGTTCGGGCTGCCGGTGCGCTACCCGTGGGCGGAGGACTACCGGGGCCGGGCGGCCGTGGTCTACGGGCACACGCCGGTCCCCGCGGCGAGCTGGCTGAACAACACCATCTGCCTGGACACCGGCGCCGTCTTCGGCGGCAGGCTGACCGCGCTGCGCTGGCCGGAGCGCGAACTGGTCGACGTACCCGCCGAGCGGATGTGGTACGAGCCGGTGAAACCGCTGCGCGACGAGGCGCCCGGCGGCCGGGAGGGACGGCCGCTCGACCTCGGCGACGTGCACGGCCGCCGGGTCGTCGAGACCCGGCACGCGGGCCGGGTCGCGGTGCGCGAGGCGAACGCCGCGGCGGCGCTGGAGGTCATGAGCCGGTTCGCGATCGACCCGCGGCTGCTGCCGTACCTCCCGCCGACCATGGCGCCGACGGCCACGAGCCGGGTCGAGGGCTATCTGGAGCACCCGGCCGAAGCCTTCGCGCAGTACGCCGAGGACGGTGTCGCGCGGGTCGTGTGCGAGGAGAAGCACATGGGCTCGCGGGCCGTGGCCCTGGTGTGCCGGGACGCGGCGGCGGCCCGCGAGCGGTTCGGGGCGGACCGGGTGACCGGGGCGCTGTACACCCGCACGGGGCGGCCGTTCTTCGACGACGAGGCCGTGACCGAGGAGATCCTCGGGCGGCTGCGGTCGGCGGCCGGTGCGGCCGGGCTGTGGGACGAGCTGGACACCGACTGGCTGCTGCTGGACGCGGAGCTGATGCCGTGGTCGCTGAAGGCGTCGGGGCTGCTGCGCAGCCAGTACGCGGCCGTGGGCGCCGCGGCCGGGGCGGTGTTCCCGGACGTGCTGACGGCGGTGGAGGGCGCGGCGGCGCGCGGGGCCGACGTGGCCGGGCTCCTCGCCCGGCAGCGTGAACGGTCCGTCGACGCCGCCGCGTTCACGGAGGCGTACCGGCGCTACTGCTGGCCCACCGAGGGCCTGGCCGGGGTACGGCTGGCCCCGTTCCAGCTGCTCGCCGTGGGCGGGCGCAGCCTGGCCGGGTTGCCGCACGACGAGCAGCTGGCCCTGATCGACCGGCTCGTCGAGCACGACGAGAGCGGGCTGCTGCACACCACGCGCCGGCTGTACGTCGACACCGGGGACCCGGAGTCGGTCCAGGCCGGTGTCCAGTGGTGGCTGGAGCTGACCGGGCGGGGCGGTGAGGGCATGGTCGTCAAGCCGCTGACCGCGCAGGCCCGCGACCCGCAGGGCCGGCTGGTCCAGCCCGGCATCAAGTGCCGGGGCCGCGAGTACCTGCGGATCATCTACGGCCCCGAGTACACCCGCCCGGACAACCTCGCCCGGCTGCGGCAGCGGTTCCTGAACCACAAGCGGTCGCTGGCGCTGCGCGAGTACGCGCTCGGTCTGGAGGCCCTGGACCGGCTGGCGGAGTCGGAGCCGCTGTGGCGGGTGCACGAGGCGGTGTTCGCGGTACTGGCCCTGGAGTCGGAGCCGGTCGACCCGCGCCTGTGAGCCGTGTCACGAGAGCTACGGTCGCCGGCCCTGCCCCGTCCTGCCCCGCCCCGCCCCGCGCCCGGCCGGGGGGCGGGGCGGGGCGGGGCAGGGCGCTGCCGCCCAGGTGGCGGGGGCCGGCGGCCGGTGCGGCGTGCCCGGCCGGTCCGTCCGGTCGGCCCACTCCGTCGGTCCGCCGGGGGCGAGAACGGGCGGAAAGCGCGGGGGCGAGGATGAACGCGGTCCACTGCGGCGAGGATGGAGGCATGGGATTCCACGTCGACTCCGAGGCCGGGCGGCTGCGCCGCGTCATCCTGCACCGGCCTGATCTGGAGCTCAAAAGGCTCACCCCCAGCAACAAGGACGCCCTCCTCTTCGACGACGTGCTGTGGGTGCGTCGGGCGCGCGCCGAGCACGACGGGTTCGCCGACGTGCTGCGCGACCGCGGGGTCACCGTTCACCTCTTCGGCGACCTGCTCACCGAGACCCTGGAGATCCCCGAGGCCAGGGCCCTCGTCCTGGACCGGGTCTTCGACGAGAAGGAGTACGGTCCGCTCGCCACCGACCACCTGCGGGCCGCCTTCGAGACCCTGCCCGCGTACGACCTGGCAGAGGTCCTGGTCGGCGGCATGACCAAGCGGGAGTTCCTGGACGCGCACGCGGAGCCCGCCTCCGTCCGCTTCCATGTGATGGACCTCGACGAGTTCCTGCTCGACCCGCTGCCCAACCACCTCTTCACCCGTGACACCTCCGCCTGGATCTACGACGGCGTCTCCATCAACGCCATGCGCTGGCCGGCGCGGCAGCGGGAGACCGTGCACTTCGAGGCGATCTACCGGCACCACCCCCTCTTCAAGGGCGAGGGGTTCCACATCTGGTCCGAGGGGCAGGCCGACTACCCGTCCACCATCGAGGGCGGCGACGTCCTGGTCATCGGCAACGGCGCCGTCCTCATCGGCATGAGCGAGCGCACCACCCCGCAGGCCGTGGAGATGCTCGCGCACAAGATCTTCGCCGCCGGGTCGGCCCGGACCATCGTGGCCCTCGACATGCCCAAGCGGCGTGCCCTGATGCACCTCGACACCGTGATGACGATGGTCGACGGCGACGTCTTCACCCAGTACGGCGGGCTCGGCATGCTCCGTTCGTACACCATCGAACCGGGCGCCGCCGACCGGGAACTCAAGGTCACCGACCATCCGCCGGAGCACATGCACCGGGCGATCGCCGCCGCACTCGGCCTCAGCGAGATCCGGGTGCTGACCGCCACCCAGGACGTGCACGCGGCCGAGCGGGAGCAGTGGGACGACGGCTGCAACGTCCTCGCCGTCGAACCCGGCGTCGTCGTCGCCTACGAGCGGAACTCGACCACCAACACACATCTGCGCAAACAGGGCATCGAGGTGATCGAGATCCCGGGCAGCGAACTGGGCCGCGGCCGGGGCGGGCCCCGCTGCATGAGCTGCCCGGTGGAGCGGTCCGCCGTGTGACGACCGGACAGGAACACCCGGGTCTTGTATAGAAATGCTGTCTATCGTATAGACTTCCATGGTCTTTCCGTAGCGTCCCCGTTCTCGCGATCCCTGGAGCGCCCCCCATGGCGACAGTCCCGACCGCCCTCGCCGGCCGTCACTTCCTCAAGGAGCTGGACTTCACCGAGGAGGAGTTCCGCGGTCTGATCGAGCTGGCCGCCGAACTGAAGGCGGCCAAGCGGGCCGGGACCGAGACACGGCACCTGAGCGGCAAGAACATCGCCCTGGTCTTCGAGAAGACCTCGACGCGCACACGCTGCGCCTTCGAGGTCGCGGCGGCCGACCAGGGGGCGCACACCACCTACCTGGACCCGGCCGGCTCGCAGATCGGGCACAAGGAGTCCGTCAAGGACACCGCCCGGGTGCTCGGCCGGATGTACGACGCCATCGAGTACCGCGGCCACGGCCAGGGCGTCGTCGAGGAACTGGCCGCGTACGCCGGGGTCCCCGTCTACAACGGCCTCACCGACGAGTGGCACCCCACCCAGATGCTCGCCGACGTGCTCACCATGACCGAGCACAGCGACAAGCCGCTGACCGGGATCGCCTTCGCCTACCTCGGCGACGCCCGCTACAACATGGGCAACTCCTACCTGGTCACCGGCGCCCTGCTCGGCATGGACGTCCGCATCGTCGCGCCGCGGCTGCTGTGGCCGGACGAGACGATCGTCGAGCTGGCCCGGCAGCTGGCCGGGACCTCCGGCGCCCGGATCACGCTCACCGAGGACGTGGAACAGGGCGTGCGCGGCGCCGACTTCGTCGCCACCGACGTATGGGTGTCGATGGGCGAGCCCAAGCAGGTCTGGGACGAGCGCATAGCGCTGCTCGGCCCGTACGCCGTGACCATGGACGTGCTGCGCGCCACCGGCAATCCCGGCGTGAAGTTCCTGCACTGCCTGCCGGCCTTCCACGACCTCGGCACCGATGTCGGCCGGGAGATCCACGAGCGGCACGGGCTGACCGAGCTGGAGGTCACCGACGAGGTCTTCGAGTCCGAGCACTCCGTCGTCTTCGACGAGGCGGAGAACCGGATGCACACCATCAAGGCGGTCCTGGTCGCGACCCTGGCCTGAGCCCCGCTGCGCGGTCCGGCCCAGAACGGCCCTGAGCCGAGGTCAGGCCGGGCGGCACTGACGGGGCGCCGGGAGGCGGAACCACACCGCCTTGCCCGACTCGGTGGGCCGGTGGCCGCAGGACGAACTGAGGGTCCGGATCAGCAGCAGCCCGCGCCCGCCCTCCTGCCAGACGTCCGGCTGCTCGACGGCCGGGTGCGTGAGGTCGCCCGGCGGCTCCGGATCCGAGTCGTGCACCTCCACCTGACAGCCGGTCGGCCGCACGTCCACCACCAGCTCGATCGGCCCGCGCCCGGCGGTGTGCTCCACCGCGTTGGCGACCAGCTCCGCCGTGAGCAGCTCCGCGGTGTCGCGGTCGGCCGCGTGCCCCAGCGCGGTCAGGGCCGTTCGGACCAGGGCGCGGGCCACCGGCACCGCCGCGGTGGTGTGCGGCAGCGCGATGCGCCAAGAGGCCGATGCCGGCGGGCGTTCGTACACGGCGGTTCCGTTCATGGAGCAGGATGTCCTGCTTTCAACCGTAGAAAGGGTACGGGGCCCGCCGGACGAGGTTCCGCACGGGTACCGCTCGGGGTCTTCGGCCCCGGTACGAGGCGGCATACCCGGGCCGGCCGCCCCCCTCGCACCTCCGGCCACGTTGTTACCGCGCTATTGACGAGTCGTGACCGTCGTGACCGTTGTGACCGGATCCGTCCTTCTTCTGCGGCCCGCGATGTTGCGCCATCCTGACGACAGTCAGAATTCAGTGATAGCTTCGAGGGTAGAGATACGTGAGGAACCGCCCGCCCGAGGAGGCCGCACCTCATGAGTCCCTTCACCGGCTCCGCCGCCCGCACCCCGACCTGGGACCACCTCCGGGTCGAGCGCGCCGAGGGCGTCGCCACCGTCACCCTCGCCCGCCCCGAGAAGCTGAACGCGCTCACCTTCGGCGCCTACGCCGACCTGCGCGACCTGCTCGCCGAGCTGTCCCGCGAACGGTCCGTGCGGGCCCTGGTACTGGCCGGCGCGGGACGCGGCTTCTGCTCCGGCGGCGACGTCGACGAGATCATCGGTGCGACCCTCGCCCTGGACACCGCCCAACTCCTCGACTTCAACCGGATGACCGGCCAGGTCGTGCGAGCCGTACGGGAGTGCCCGTTCCCGGTGATCGCGGCGGTGCACGGGGTCGCGGCGGGCGCCGGGGCCGTCCTGGCGCTCGCGGCCGACTTCCGCGTGGCCGACCCGAGCGCCCGCTTCGCCTTCCTGTTCACCCGCGTCGGGCTGTCCGGCGGCGACATGGGCGCCGCCTATCTGCTGCCCCGGGTCGTCGGCCTCGGCCACGCCACCCGGCTGCTCATGCTCGGCGAACCGGTGCGCGCCGCCGAGGCCGAGCGGATCGGGCTGATCAGCGAACTGACCGAGGAGGGCCGCGCCGACGAGGCGGCCGAGGCCCTCGCCCGGCGGCTCGCCGACGGCCCGGCCCTGGCCCACGCACAGACCAAGGCGCTGCTCACCGCCGAACTGGACATGCCGCTGGCGGCATCGGTGGAACTGGACGCGTCGACCCAGGCGCTGCTGATGAACAGCGCGGACTACGCCGAGTTCCACGCGGCCTTCACCGAGAAGCGCCCCCCGAAATGGCAGGGACGGTGACCATGCGGACCGAAGGCGCGCGGGGAACCGCGGGCCACCCCCGACGCATCGCGGTCATCGGCGGCGGCCCCGGTGGCCTCTACTCCGCCGCCCTGCTCAAACGCCTCGACCCGACCCGCGAGATCACCGTCTGGGAACGCAACGCCCCCGACGACACCTTCGGCTTCGGCGTCGTCCTCTCCGACGAGACCCTCGGCGGCATCGAACACGCCGACCCGGTGGTCTACGAGGCCCTGCAACAGGAGTTCGTCCGCTGGGACGACATCGACATCGTCCACCGAAACAACCGCCACACCTCCTCGGGACACGGCTTCGCCGCCCTCGGCAGACGACGGCTCCTGGAGATCCTGCACCAACGGTGCCGCTGCCTCGGCATCGACCTGCGCTTCGGCAGCGAGGCACCGTACCCGGCCTGGCTCGCCGAGACCTACGACCTGGTCATCGCCGCCGACGGTGTGCACAGCACCACCCGCGAGGCGTACGCCCATGTGTTCCGCCCCCGGGTGACCGCCCACCGGTGCCGCTACATCTGGCTCGCCGCCGACTTCGCCTTCGACGCCTTCCGCTTCGAGATCGCCGAGACCGAACACGGCGTGATGCAACTGCACGGCTACCCCTATGCCCGCCCCGGGCAGAACCGCCCTGATCCGTCATCCGGCCACGACGCTTCGACGGAACCCTCCGCGTCGCAGGACCGCTCCGGTGCCTCCACCGTGATCGTCGAGATGCGCGAGGAGGTGTGGGAGGCCGCCGGATTCGCTGAACTCGGCGAGCAGGAGTCCGTCGCACGCTGCGCCAAGATCTTCGCGGACGCGCTCGGCGGACGGCCGCTGCGCTCCAACAAGTCCGCCTGGACCACCTTCCGCACGGTCGTCAACGAACGCTGGTCGCACGAGAACGTCGTCCTCCTCGGCGACGCCGCCCACACCGCCCACTTCTCCATCGGTTCCGGCACCAAGCTCGCCGTCGAGGACGCCCTGGCCCTGGCCGCCTGCCTGACCGAACACCCCACGACGGCCGGGGCGCTCGCGGCCTACGAGGCGGAGCGCAGACCCGTCGTCGCCTCCACCCAGCGGGCCGCTCGGGCCAGCCTGGAGTGGTTCGAGGACCTCGGCCGCTACCTCGACCAGCGGCCCCGGCAGTTCGCCTTCAACCTGCTCACCCGCAGTCGCCGCGTCACCCACGACAACCTGCGGCTGCGCGACGCACGCTTCACCGAGTCCGTGGAGCGCGAGTTCGGCTGCCCGCCGGGCACGCCCCCGATGTTCACCCCGTTCCGGCTGCGCGGGCTGACCCTGCGCAACCGGGTCGTCGTCTCACCCATGGACATGTACTCGGCCACCGACGGCGTCCCCGGCGACTTCCACCTCGTCCACCTGGGCGCCCGTGCCCTCGGCGGCGCCGGCCTGCTGATGACCGAGATGGTGTGCGTCAGCGCCGAAGGGCGGATCACCCCCGGCTGCACCGGCCTCTACACCGGCAGACAGGCCGAGAGCTGGCGCCGGATCACCGACTTCGTGCACACACAGGCACCGGGCACCGCGATCGGCCTACAACTCGGCCACAGCGGACGCAAGGGCTCCACCAAGCTGATGTGGCAGGGCATCGACGAGCCGCTGCCCACCGGGAACTGGCCGCTCGTGGCCGCCTCCCCACTGCCGTACAAGCCGGGCAGCCAGACGCCGCACCGGCTCACCCGTGCCCAGCTCACCGACCTCCGCGAGCAGTTCACGGCCGCCGCCCGGCGGGCCGCCCGGGCCGGCTTCGACCTGCTCGAACTGCACTGCGCGCACGGCTACCTGCTCTCCGGTTTCCTCTCCCCGCTCACCAACCGGCGCACCGACGCCTACGGCGGCTCGCTCCCCGACCGGCTGCGCTTCCCGCTGGAGGTCTTCGACGCCGTCCGCGCGGCGTGGCCCGAGGAGCGGCCGATGACCGTACGGATCTCCGCCACCGACTGGGCGGAGGGCGGGACCACGGCCGAGGAGGCGGTGGAGATCGCCCGTGCCTTCGCCGCGCACGGCGTCGACGCGATCGACGTGTCGACCGGACAGGTGGTGGCCGAGGAGCAGCCCGAGTTCGGACGGTCCTACCAGACGCCGTTCGCCGACCGGATCCGGCACGAGACCGGCGTACCGGTGATCGCGGTCGGCGCGATCACCTCCTGGGACGACGTCAACTCGCTGATCCTGGCCGGGCGCACCGACCTGTGCGCGCTGGGCCGCCCGCACCTCTACGACCCGCACTGGACCCTGCACGCGGCGGCCGAGCAGGAGTACGAGGGGCCGGGCACCGGCTGGCCCGTCCCCTACCGCGCGGGCAGCAGGCGCCCGCGGACCGGACGCACCGACGCCCCCAAGCCCCGGCTCACACTGGAGCGCTGACCCGCGCCATGCCCGCGGTCAGCGTGGCGCCGTCCGCCGGGTCGATCAGGATGAACGCGCCGGTGCGCCGGGAGACGGCGTAGTCGTCGAGGGCGACCGGCTCCGCCGTGCGCAGGGTGATCCGGCCCAGGTCGTTCGCCGTCAGCTCGGCCGTCTCCCCGAGGGACCTGACGATCGCCCGTACGGTCCTGGTGGTGTGCTTGAGCAGTACGCGGTCGCCGGGGCGCAGCGGACGGTCGGCGAGGTGGCAGACGTCCGCCGTGACGTCCTGGGTGAGCACGGGTGCGGCGGCACCCGCGGTGATCATGTCGCCGCGGGAGACGTCCCGCTGGTCGGCCAGGCGCAGCGCGATGGACCGCGGGGCGTGGGCCGCGGACACCGGCTCGCCCAGCGCGTCGATCCCGGCGATCTCGGAGGTGGCGCCCGAGGGATGGACCGTCACGCGGTCGCCCACCCGCAGCGCGCCGGAGACCAGTTGCCCGGCGTAGTGGCGGACGTCGCCGTGCCGGATGACGTACTGGACGGGGAAGCGGGCCGGGGCGTCGGCGGGGTCCGCGGCCACCGGGACGCCCTCCAGGAACTCCAGCAGCGCCGGACCGGCGTACCAGTCCATGGCGGCGGAGCGCTCCACCACGTTGTCGCCGGCCAGCGCCGACACCGGGATCGCGGTGAACGACCCGAGGCCCAGCCCGGCCGCGTGGCCCGCGAAGTCCGCGACGATGCGGTCGAACTCCTCCTCCGCGTAGCCGACGAGGTCCATCTTGTTGACGGCGAGGACGACGTGGGGGACGCGGAGGAGGGCGGCGATGGCGGCGTGGCGGCGGGTCTGTTCGACGACTCCGTTGCGGGCGTCGACGAGGACGACGGTGAGTTCGGCGGTGGAGGCGCCGGTGACCATGTTGCGGGTGTACTGCACGTGGCCGGGGGTGTCGGCGAGGATGAAGCGGCGGCGGGGGGTGGCGAAGTAGCGGTAGGCGACGTCGATGGTGATGCCCTGTTCGCGTTCGGCGCGTAGTCCGTCGGTGAGGAGGGCGAGGTCGGGGGTGTCCTTGCCGCGGCTGAGGGAGGCGTGTTCGACGGCTTCGAGCTGGTCGGTGAGGACCGATTTGGAGTCGTGGAGGAGGCGTCCGACCAGGGTGGACTTGCCGTCGTCGACCGAACCGGCCGTCGCGAAGCGCAGGGTGTCGATGGTCGTGCTCATGTCTAGAAGTACCCCTCGCGCTTGCGGTCTTCCATCGCGGCTTCGGAGAGTTTGTCGTCGGCGCGGGTGGCGCCGCGTTCGGTGAGCCGGGAGGCGGTGATCTCGGCGATGACCTTGTCGATGGTGTCGGCGTCGGAGTCGACGGCGCCGGTGCAGGACATGTCGCCGACGGTGCGGTAGCGGACCTGGCGCTTCTCGACCGTCTCGTCGTCCCTCGGGCCGCCCCAGTCGCCGGCGGTCAGCCACATCCCGTCCCGCCGGAACACCTCGCGGTGGTGGGCGTAGTAGATGGCCGGCAACTCGATCTCCTCGCGGGCGATGTACTGCCAGACGTCGAGTTCGGTCCAGTTGGAGAGGGGGAAGACGCGGACGTGTTCGCCGGGGGCGTGGCGGCCGTTGTAGAGGTTCCAGAGTTCGGGGCGTTGGCGGCGGGGGTCCCATTGGGAGAATTCGTCGCGGAGGGAGAAGACGCGTTCTTTGGCGCGGGCTTTTTCTTCGTCGCGGCGTCCGCCGCCGAAGACGGCGTCGAATTTCTCGTGCTGGATCTTTTCGGTGAGGGGGAGGGTCTGGAGGGGGTTGCGGGTGCCGTCGGGGCGTTCTTTGAGGGTGCCGCGGTCGATGTAGTCCTGGACGGAGGCGATGTGCAGGCGCAGGTTGTGGGTGTGGGCGGTGTGGTCGCGGTGGTGGAGGACTTCGGGGAAGTTGTGGCCGGTGTCGACGTGGAGGAGGGCGAAGGGTACGGGGGCGGGGGTGAAGGCTTTGAGGGCGAGGTGGAGCATGACGATGGAGTCCTTGCCGCCGGAGAAGAGGATCACCGGTCGTTCGAACTCGCCCGCGACCTCGCGGACGATGTGCACCGCCTCCGACTCCAGCGCGTCCAGATGCGAGAGCGTGCCGCTCACACCAGCCCCCGCTCCGTCAGCAGCGCGTGCACCGCGTCCGCCGACTCCCGGGGGGTCTGCTCCTCGGTCCGCAGCACCAGCGCCGGTTCGGCCGGCGGCTCGTACGGGTCGTCGACCCCCGTCAGACCGGACAGCTCGCCCGCCGCCTGCCTGGCGTACAGGCCCTTCACGTCCCGCTCGGTGCACACCTCGACCGGGGTGGCGACATGCACTTCGAGATAGGGCGTCGCACTCTTCTCGTGCCGGGCCCGCACCGCGTCACGGCTGTCGGCGTACGGGGCGATCACCGGGACCAGGGACAGCACGCCGTTGCGCGCGAGCACCTCGGAGACCAGCCCGATGCGCTGCACGTTGGTGTTGCGGTCCGCCCGGGAGAAACCGAGGCCGGAGGAGAGGAAGCGGCGTATCTCGTCGCCGTCGAGGACCTCCACCCTGCGTCCCTCGCCGGCCAGCCGGTCAGCGAGGAGACGGGCGATGGTGGTCTTGCCCGCGCTCGGCAGCCCCGTGAGCCAGACGGTGGCTCCCTGGGCCCTTGCCGTGGTGGTCATGCGTAACAGTCCTCTTCTTCTAACCAAGGCGTACCGGACGATCAGACTGTAGGTAAGAAACCTGAGAAGAGGTAAGGAGGGGGCTGAGGGTTCCATGAGTGGCGCAAGATGTGTGTGGGATCACACAAAGGGGCGGTCGCCGGGCCGGTGCGCCGGGTCCGCCGGGCGACGGACACCGGCGCCGGGACGGCATGCGGTGCGGTGGTGTCCGTCCGCGGTGGCGGCGTGGTGCCCCGCCCGGTTCCCGCCGCCGCTTGCGGGGCGCCCCCTCCCCGGGGCGCCGTCGCGGTCCGCGGTCCGTGCGGTCCGTGCGGTCTGCGTGGTCCGCGTGGTCCGCGTGGTCCGCGTGGTCCGCCCAGGATCACTCCCCGACGAACTCGGCCCCCGCGTCCCGCAGTCGCGCGTGCAGCGCGCGGAAGACCTCCGCCGAACGGGCGCCCGGCCAGTTCGCGGGCAGCAGGTGCGGCGGCAGCCCGGGGTCGGCGTACGGCAGGTGGCGCCAGGAGTCCAGGGCCAGCAGGTAGTCGTGGTACGCCTGCTCGGGCGCGGTGTCCGCCCGCCGCTGCCAGGCGTGCAGCACGGGCGCGTGCGCGTCCAGGAACACCTCGTGCTGCTTGGCGATGGCGGCCAGGTCCCACCAGCGCGCTACCGCCTCGGCGGTGGGCGCGAAACCGAGGTGCTCACCGCGGAAGAAGTCCACGTACGGGTCGAGCGCCAGCCGCTGGAGGGTGTGCCGGGTCTCCTCGTGCAGCCGCGCCGGAGCGATCCACACCCCGGGTGCGGCCGTGCCGAAGCCCAGCCCCGCGAGCCGGGAGCGCAGCACGTGCCGCTTCTGCCGCTCCGATTCCGGCACCGAGAACACGGCGAGCACCCAGCCCTCGTCCTCGGGCGGCACGGACGCGTAGATGCGCAGATCGCCGTCGTCGAGCAACTGCCGGGCGTCCGAGGACAGTCCGTATCCGGCCGCGCCCCGCTCCGTGCGGGCGGGCAGCAGCAGTCCGCGCCGCTTCAGACGGGACACCGACGACCGCACGGACGGCGCGTCCACGCCGACCGCGGCCAGGAGCCGGATCAGTTCCGCGACGGGTACCGGACCGGGCATGAAGCGGCCGTACGCGCCGTAGAGAGTGATGATGAGGGACCGGGGGGCGTGCTGCTCGGACACGTTGATCATCTTAGGTCTTCGTGATCATGGCTGGTCACCTCGGGTGCGGAGGCGAAAACGCTGGAGCTTGCCGGTCGCCGTGCGTGGCAGCGCGTCCAGGAAGACGATCTCCCGCGGGCACTTGTACGGCGCCAGTTCGGACTTGACGAAGTCGCGCAGGGCGTCGGCGTCCCGCTCGGCGCCCTCCGCCAGCACCGCGTACGCCACCACGATCTGGCCGCGCGCCTCGTCGGGCCGTCCGATCACCGCGGCCTCGATCACGTCCGGATGGCGCAGCAGCGCGTCCTCGACCTCGGGGCCCGCGATGTTGTACCCGGCCGAGATGATCATGTCGTCGGCGCGTGCGACGTACCGGAAGTAGCCGTCGGCCTCGCGGACATAGGTGTCGCCGGTGACGTTCCAGCCGCCGCGCACGTAGACCTGCTGCCGCGGGTCGGCGAGGTAGCGGCAGCCGACCGGGCCGCGCACGGCCAGCAGGCCCGGTTCGCCGTCGGGCACGGGATCCCCGTTCTCGTCCTGCACGCGCGCGTGCCACCCCGGTACGGGAACGCCCGTGGTGCCGGGTCTGATGTGCTCGTCGGCGGCGGAGATGAAGATGTGCAGCAGTTCGGTGGCGCCGATCCCGTTGATGATGCGCAGCCCGGTGCGCTCCCGCCAGGCCCGCCAGGTCGCGGCGGGCAGGTTCTCGCCCGCGGAGACACAGCGCCGCAGCGACGAGGTGTCGTGTCCGTCCAGGTGGTCGAGCATCGTGCGGTAGGCGGTCGGCGCGGTGAACAGCACGGAGACCCCGTGCCGGGCGATGGCAGGCAGCAACTGCCGGGGCCCGGCCTGTTCGAGCAGGAGCGCGCTGGCGCCGGCGCGCATCGGGAAGACCACGAGACCGCCCAGGCCGAAGGTGAAGCCGAGCGGGGGACTGCCCGCGAAGACATCGCCGGGACGGGGCCCGAGCACATGTCTGGAGAAGGTGTCCGCGATGGCGAGCACGTCCCGGTGGAAGTGCATGCACCCCTTCGGACGACCGGTGGTGCCGGAGGTGAACGCGATCAGCGCGATGTCGTCGGCCGCGGTCCGCACCGCCGGGTACGGGGTGCCCGGCGCGGGGCGGCCGAGCAGGTCGTCCGGCGCGTCACCGCCGTACGTCGTGACGCGCAGCCCGGGGATCCGGGCCTTCGTGAGATCGCCGACGGACCGCGCGTCGCACAGGGCGTGGCTCACCCGGGCGATCTCGCAGATGGTGGCCAGTTCGTGCGGGCGCTGCTGGGCCAGCACGGTGACGGCGACGGCGCCCGCCTTCAGCACCGCGAGCCAACAGGCCGCCAGCCACGGTGTGGTCGGGCCGCGCAGCAGGACCCGGTTGCCGGGCACCACGCCGAGGTCACCGGTGAGGACGTGGGCGAGGCGGTCGACGAGCATGCGCAACTCGCCGTAGGTCCAGGAACCGCCGGTGGGCGTGTGGAACACCGGGCGCGCCGGGTCGGCGTGGTCCAGGAGTTCGGCCGCGCAGTTCAGCCGGTCGGGGTAGCGCAGCTCCGGCAGGTCGAAGTGGAGTTCGGGCCACTGGTCGGGCGGCGGGAGGTGGTCGCGCGCGAAGGTGTCGACGTGCGCCGAGACGTTCAAGCCGGTTCGCCCCCTTGCCGGTCGGCTCGTGGTGGGCTCGCGCAACGAGCGTATCGTGTTGATGACGACAGTCAATGGTCCGCGATACCGTCGGGTGGGGTCCTGACGACCCGCCATGGAGGGAGGAACGGCAGTGCCCGCATTCTCACTCGAACCCGAGCAAATCGCCTGGAGCGCCCAGGTGCGTTCACTCGCCGCGCAGCGGCTGCGCCCACTCGCCGAAAAGGGTGAGCCCGGTCGGGTCAATCGCCCGCTCGTCGCCGAACTCGGCCGACTGGGCCTGCTCACCCGACTGTTCGACTCCGGCGCCCTCGACCTCTGTCTGATGCGGGAGTCCCTGGCCCAGGCATGTACGGAGGCGGAGACGGCCCTCGCCCTCCAGGGCCTGGGCGCCCACCCGGTGCACGCCTACGGCACCCCGGCCCAGCGCGACCGCTGGTTGCCCCGCGTCGTCGACGGCACGGCGGTCGCGGCCTTCGCGCTGAGCGAGCCGGGGGCGGGTTCGGACGCCGCGGCGCTGGCCCTGCGGGCGGATGCGGAGCGGGACGCGGTCGCGCGCGGTGGTGACCTGGCAGCCGCTTCCGCCGCCGCTGCCGGGTCGGGGAGCCTGGCGGACGCCGGGGACGGGGGCAGCGGGGACGGTTTCGGGGGTGAGGGCCGCGGGGGTGTGGCGGGCGACGGCCGGGTGCGACGTGGCGTGCGGGGCGTCGGTCCGGATGCCGTGCTCGGTGCCGCGCCGGCGGCCGAACGGGACGGCCCGCGCCGCTGGCGGCTCACCGGCGAGAAGTGCTGGATCTCCAACGCCCCCGAAGCCGACTTCTACACGGTGTTCGCCCGCACCACCCCGGGCGCGGGCGCCCGCGGCGTGACCGCCTTCCTCGTGCCCGCCGACCGGCCGGGCCTCACCGGAAGCGCCCTGGACATGCTCTCCCCGCACCCCGTCGGCGCCCTGCGGTTCGATGCCGTACCCGTCACCGCGGACGACGTGCTCGGCGAGATCGACCGCGGCTTCCGCGTCGCGATGGGCACCCTGAACCTGTTCCGCCCGAGCGTCGGCGCCTTCGCGGTCGGCATGGCGCAGGCCGCGCTCGACGCCACCCTCCACCACACCTGCGGACGGGACGCCTTCGGCGGCAAGCTGATGGACCTGCAGACCGTCGCCCACCAGGTCGCCGAGATGGCCCTGCGGACGGACGCGGCCCGGCTGATGGTGTACGCGGCGGCGACGGCCCACGACGAGTCCGCGCCGGACGTCCCCATGCGCGCCGCGATGGCCAAGCTGCTCGCCACCGAGACCGCCCAGTACGTCGTCGACACCGCCGTCCAACTGCACGGTGCCCGTGCGCTGCGCCGCGGCCATCTGCTCGAACACCTCTACCGCGAGGTGCGCGCCCCGCGCATCTACGAGGGTGCGAGCGAGGTCCAGCGCGGCATCATCGCCAAGGAGCTGTACGCCACGTACGCCGCACCGCACACTCCGCAGGAGGCCCCGTGACGGCCGAGCGCGTCAACCCGCCCGATCTCTCCCCGCCCGTCGGCTTCTCCCACGCCGTGGTCGCCACCGGCACCCGGTTGGTCTTCCTGGCGGGCCAGACCGCCCTCGACGCCGACGGCAAGATCACCGGCGACACCCTGCCCGAGCAGTTCGAGCGGGCCCTCGGCAACCTGCTCGCCGCCCTGCACGCGGCCGGCGGCGCCCCCGGTGACCTCGCACGGGTCACCGTCTACGCCACGGATGTCTCCGACTATCGCGACCGTGCTCGTGAACTCGGCCGTATCTGGCGGAGGCTGACCGGGCGGACGTATCCGGCGATGGCGGTCGTCGGGGTCGTACGGCTCTGGGACGAGCGGGCGATGGTGGAGCTGGACGGGTTTGCCGTGCTTTAGCGCTCCGCTTGAGGGGCAGGGGCAGGGGCAGGGGCTGGGGCTGTGGGTGGGGGTGTGGGTGGGGGGTGTCGGATGCTGGGTGAGTGCGGGTGCGTTGGGGTTGGTCGCGCAGTTCCCCGCGCCCCTGGGTGGGTGGGGGGTGTTGGTTGTTGGGTGGGTGCGGGTGGGGTTCAGGCGGCTGGGGTCAGGTGGGCGGTCGGGGGGCGGTGGGGTGGGACGACGCTGCCGTCGGGGTGCAGTTCGCCTGTGTCGTCGAAGTGGATCGTGCCGTCGCACAGCAGGTTCCAGCCCTGTTCGGGGCGGGCGGCGACGACGTGCGGGGCGCCGCCGGGGTGGCACGGGGAGAGCTGGGGACACATGGCGGACCTCCGCGACGGACGGGACGACTGCCCCGCGGCCTGGCTGCCGCACGGCATACCCAGACCATGCGCCGTCCGTGAACGCCCCGGAACGGCTCGTCGCGAGATGTGACAACACGCGGACAACTCCCCGACCGCTCCATGACGGTCATGACGCGCCACCGATGGGGTGACGGTCACGGACCGGGCTCGGGCCAGCCGGTAAGTACCTGGCGTGACCCCCGCCCACCCCCATGATTCCGGGAGATACCCCATGCTCGTACGCCCCGTGCTCGGCACGGCCGCCGGCGCCGCCGCGCTGCTGCTCGGCGTGGTCGCGCCGGCGACCGCGGCCGACAACCCGACCGAGACCATCACCGTCGACAAGACCGGCCGCGTCGCGACGGACGGCACCGTCTTCCTCACCGGCACCTATCGCTGCAACAAGGGCACTGGACAGGTGTTCGTCAGCTCCTCGGTCAGTCAGAATTCCGACTCGGTCCGGTACGGCGTCGGCGGCACCCTGGCCCAGTGCGACGGTGCCGAACACCGCTGGGAGAACTCCAGCAAGGTGTCGTCGGAACGGATCGCCCCCGGCGCCGCCCGCGTCGAGGCCACCCTCCTGGAACTGCGCCCGCAGGGCGGCCTGCCACTGCCGTACTTCCGCGCCACCGGGCACCAGGACGTGACCCTCGCCGCGAAGTGACCGCTGGTTTCGTGGTGGCCGCGGGGGCGGCCGGGACCCGACAGCCCCCGCGGCCACCACGAAACCGGCCGGCATGCCGGGCCGGACGGACCCGGCAGCCGGGGGAGTCCGTGGCGCGCCCGGGGCCGCAACTGGGCGGCGTAGGTGCGTTCGGTGTGCTGGGACAGCACCAGCACGCCGGTCGCCGGGGCCGCCGGTCGGGTACGGCGGAATGGCCGGGTACGGCGGTAGCCGGGGTACGGCGGGCGGTACGGCCGTGTCGTGCGACGTGCCCGGGTGCCGGCCGGTCCGAGTGCCGCCTCCGGGGTGACCACCGCGGCGGGCGGACGGTGGGCGCGCCGGCGGCGGGCAACTCTCGTTCCGTTCAGCGCGGTTCGGGGGCGGCATCGGCTGACGCCCGGTCAGAAGTGGGTGGCGGTGCCGATGGTCCGACCGCAGGGCTATGTACAGTGCACCTATTTCTGAATACGATACTCGTCATGAACCTGATCAACCCCAGTTGTTCACCCATGGCCGTCAGCCTCCAGGCATGGCCCACATTCGTATTGCACTCGGCCAGGTCGGCGTAACCGTCGGGGACCTGGCCGGCAACGCGGACCTCATCCTCGAAGAGTGCGGCGTGCCGCCGAGCGAGGCGCGTACGTCGTCGCTCTGCCTGAAACGGCGTTACCCGGCCGCCCGGTCGAGGATCCGGCCCTGCCTGGGTCTTTCGTCGAGGCGTGCCCGATCGCGGCGTTCTCGACGAGCAATCGGAATGTCGTTCCCGGCAACGAGTCGACTGCCGTACGCATGCGTGGAATAGGTGTCGCCGTCGCGATCTGCGAGGACCTGTAGCAGGACGGCGGGTCGGTGGCTGCTGCCGGCGCCATTCCCTGGATATCCCGTGCCGGACATCGGCTTGAATGGCTACGTCGAACAGGACAGGACAGGAATTCAACGGAGATCGTCATGGTCGGATCCGACCCGCCCTGATCGAGTGCCGGCACCGCCGGGTCGGCCGTTGGCACGCCGTGAGCGTGCCGCGCCCGAAAACCCGGTCCGCGGTCTCGCGTAAAAAGTGGAAACAACCTCACTGCGGCGCGCGCCGCGCCGCACACATATGTCCCCGTCAATTGGCGTGCGACACATTTTGATCGCGCTGGGGGATGCGTGAAAACGGGGATCATGAACACGTGGAATTCGACAGGTGAGCGCGTTGAATAAAAATGACATGGCCGCAGCCGATAAAACCTCGGCAAGAGAACTGTGGCAGAAGCTCTTTGAAGTCGGCCGAATACTGAAGGTCGACCATGGCATCCATCCGGGTGACATCGGCGGCCACCGTCCGCGTGAGGTGGTGGCCACTGTGTCGGTGGACTCTGTCGAACAGGTCCAGGACGTGGTGCGTGCCGCGACGCAGATCGGTGCGAGGCTGTACCCGCTGAGCACCGGCGCCAACTGGGGCATGGGGTCACGGTTTCCGGTGGTCGAAGGATGCACCGTGCTCGATCTGAGCGCGATGACCCGCATCCGCGAACTGGACCTGGAACACGGGTACGCGGTGATCGAACCGGGTGTGACGCAGGCTCAACTCGCCAAGGCCCTGGAGGGTTCCGAGTGGGTGCTCAACGTCACTTCCTCCTGCGCCGACACCAGCATGGTGGGCAACGCCCTCGAACGCGGAGACGGCATCATCCGTTCCCGAGTCCAGGACACCCTCGCCGTCGAGGTGGTGTTGGGCAATGGTGAGCTGTTGACCACCGGCGGTCTGGACGGGCGCAGCCGGTACCACGGCAGGGTCGCCGGCCCCGATCTCACCGCCGCCTTCGTGGAGTCCAACCTGGGCGTGGTCACCGCGATGGTGGTCAGCCTGGTCCGCCGGCCGGAGACCACGGAGTTGGTGTACGCCTGTTTCCGGCCCGAGGCGTTCCCCGAAGTCGCCGACGCCGTGGCGCGGCTGGGCCGCGCCGGACTGCCGACGGACGGACTGCTGCGGCTGCGGGGCTCGGTCGTGCCGGCCGGCCCCCACGCACTGCCCGACACCCCGGACTCCGGGCTGCTCTCCATGACGGTGCCGCTGCTGGGGCGGAAGGAGACCGTGCAGCTCAGCCGA
Organism: Streptomyces sp. NPDC056161; assembly: GCF_042268025.1. NCBI lineage: Bacteria > Bacillati > Actinomycetota > Actinomycetes > Kitasatosporales > Streptomycetaceae > Streptomyces > Streptomyces sp. NPDC056161. Next base: position 244,036 of record NZ_JBHJUV010000002.1, on the reverse strand, counting down.
CGGCTGATACGGGAAGCGCTGGAGTCCGTCCCGGACGTGGTGTCCTTCCGGAGCGTGGACGCCGCGACCGTCGAGGAAGACGACGCGTTGTACTTCCGGGCACGGATGGCACTCGGCATCCCCACCTGCGCTTCGCTGCGGCGCGGTCTGGGCGTGCCGAACTGCGACGTGGAGGACACCGAGCTGGCGTGGCTGATGTTCCTGCCTCTGGTGCCCCTTGACCGGGAACACATGGTGCGCGCGGTGGACGTCCTGCGCCGGGCGGTCGACCGGCACACGACGGCACTGACGGCCGAGTTCAACATCGTCTCCCCGCACATCGCCAACATGGTCGTCCAGATTGCGTTCAGCAGGACCCCGGAGTCGACTGCCCGGGCCCACGCCCTGCGTGACGAGATCCGGACGCACTTCGCCGACGAGGGCTTTCCGGCGTACCGCTCCAACATCGACCACATGGGCACCGAGCTGGCACTCAGGCGAGACGCCCTGATCGCGCCGCTGGCGGACCTCAAGCAACTGTTCGACCCGAGCGGTGTGATCTCTCCGGGCCGCTACCTGAACGGATCCGCGAAATGACAGGCGGCCCGGCCTCGTCCGGCACCCTTGACGCCCGCGGCGGATCCGGACCGGTGTTCGCCACCGCCAGGGACACGTCCGACGGCGGGACGCCGCACAGCGATGTGGTCATCGTCGGAGCCGGCGTCGGCGGCTCCTTCCTGGCGCTGCTCCTGGGACAGCGCGGACTCCGTGTGACGGTGGTGGAGCGCGCTGAGCGCATCGCGGCGCACGGCGCGGACTTCCTCAAGCCCCGCGGTCTCCGGTTGCTCTCGGAACAGGGACTGCTGCCCGAGTTGCTGAGCCGGGGCGCGCTGCGGCGCGACACGATCAGCTACTACCACGACGGGGATCTGCTACAGGACTACAGCTACCTCGATCACACCGGCCTCGGGTACTTCCTGATCCTGCCGTACCGGGAGATCGTCACTCCCATCGTGGAACGCGCCCAGCGCCTGCTGAACGTGGAGTTCGCCTTCGGCACGACCGTCGCCGCCGTCGAGACCCGGCCCCTCGTCGGCCGGGACGGCGAGTTCGGCGGGGAGGAGTTCGCGGGCGTGGAGGCCGTGGTTCTCAGCGACGGCAGAAGACTGAGCACGCGGGCGGTGGTCGATGCCGGCGGTCCGACCTCACCGGTGCGAGCGTTCGTGGGTGCCCGGCAGGAGAGCTACGGATACGAGCACGAAGTGCGGATGGTCACCATCCCGGTCACGCCCAGCATCGCCGAGCGCAACCGGATGTACTTCGACTCCACAGGCTGGTTCGCCTACTTCTACCCGGTGGACGCCGAGCAGGCACGGGTATTCGTGGGAGTGCCGCGGCACGAGGACGCCGCGGTCTTCGAGGAGCGCACGGAGAAGCTGACCGAGCGGCTGCGCGGCTTCGTCACGGACAGCGCCGACGCGCTGGACGCGCTGGACCCCTCCGCATTCCTGCGCGCCCCCGTCAAGGCGCTGCGCACGGCGCACTACCACCGGGGCAACGTGGCCCTGCTGGGTGGCACGGCGTTCAGTTGCCACCCGATGACCGGACAGGGCATGAGCTACACCCTGGAGGACGCCTCGCTGCTCGCCGACCTCATCGCCCGGTCCGCCGCCGACGGCGGACCCGAGCTGGAGTCGTTGCTGGCAGAGGAGTACGAGTCGCGCCGCGAGGTGCACGCGCGGCTGGTCGACTACGGAGACGACCTGGCCGGCTCCTACCCGAACCGGGAGCTCTACCAGAAGAGTTTCCGGCCCGGGATGCACGGTGGTGACGTGTAGAGCCCGAAGCAGGGGCGCCCTGCCGCGGTGATCGCTGCCGCGTCCGCCGAAGTCGAGCCACCACCACCGCAACCACCACCGCAACCACCGGTGTTCCGCCGTGCCTTACGCGTACCTCCGCCGCCCGGCGGCAATGAGAAAGGAAAATCTGTCATGGCGTCGACCGTCGCCGGGGAGCGGGGAAAGGAACAGCAGCCTCCCGCACCGGCAGCCAGGCTGCCCCGTCCGCAGCTCACCCTGACCGTGCTGCTGTGTGCGACCTTCATGCAGTTCCTGGACGTCTCCATCGTGAATGTCGCGGTGCCCTCGATACAGCGCGATCTGCACGCTGGCTCCGGCACGGTGGAGCTGGTGGCTTCCGGATACACCCTGGCGTACGCCTGTGTGCTCATCACCGCCGGCCGGCTCGGTGACCGCTACGGCTACCGGCGCCTGTTCGTCACCGGAATGGCGGTCTTCACCCTCGCGTCACTGGCCTGCGTCGTCGCACCGGACAGCGCGACCCTCGTGCTCGCCCGTGTCGTGCAGGGACTGGGCAGCGGGCTGATGGCTCCCCAGGTGCTGTCCGTCATCCAGGTCGAGTTCCCCCCGAGCAGCCGGGGCAAGGTCTTCGGCAGCTACGGTACGGCCATCGGCACGGCCACCGTGGTGGGTCCGGTGCTGGCCGGGCTGCTGATCGCGCTGCGGCTGCCCGGTCTCGACTGGCGGCTGGTCTTCGCCATCAACATCCCCGTCGGTCTCGCCGCGATGGCCGCCTTCCGTCTGATCCCGCCCAGCGTTCGGCAGGTCCGCGAGCGGCTCGACCCGGTGGGCGTCGCGCTGGTCGTGGCCGGCCTCGCCCTGCTGATCTATCCGCTGGCCGTGGGCCGGCAGCAGGGCTGGCCGGCCTGGTCCTGGGGGTCGCTGGGAGCGGCGGTGGTCGTGCTGGCGCTGTTCGCCCGGACGCAGTTCCGCCGTGAACGCCGGGGCCTGGACCCGTTGCTGCACCTGCGTCTGCTGGGCGACCGCACGGTCCGCCTCGGCCTGTTGGTGGTCCTGGCGTTCTTCGCCGGTGTGCCGCCGTTCTTCTTCCTGCTCTCGGTCTACCTCCAGGCCGGCTTCGGGCACTCGGCACTCGTCGCGGGCCTCACACAGCTGCCCTTCGCGGTCGCGACCGCTGTCGGCTCCCGCGCCGCGGGATCACTGGCCCGCCGGTACGGGACTGTCGTGCTGGTCTGCGCCACCGGGGCGCTGGCGGTCGCGATGGCCGCCCTGGCACTGATCGTCGAGTTCGCCGGAGCGCGGGCCACGCCATGGGAGCTGGCGGCACCGATGCTGGTGGGCGGTACGGCCTTCGGAGTCTTCACCGCGTCGGCGTTCACCGTCCTACTGGCTCAGGTACCGGCATCGGCGGCCGGCTCGGCCTCCGGCATGTTGACGACGGTCCAGCAGGTCGCCGGGTCGCTGGGGCTGACCATCGGCGCTGTGGTGTTCTTCGCCTCCCAACCCCTGGTCGTCCACCAGGCCGGTCCGGCGGCACTGCGGCACACCGCGGCGACCTCGTTCTTCCACACCCTGCTCTACGAGACCGCGGTGTTCGCGCTCGCCTGTGTGGGCACAGTGGTGCTGCACCGCAGGCCACGCGACGGGTCCCCGGTGTCCGCGCCGGCCAGTCCCTCCGAGGGGTGAAGCCACCCCGTGACCCTGGACCCTCGACGGTTGTGCCGCGAGGGCGCGTCGATGCCGCTGTCCGGTCCCGGATCCCCCGACTCCCGTATTCGGAGGCGGAACTGCGCCGGGCTGTACGTGCTGGGTGACTCCGGCCTGGAGGGCCGCACGGTCAGGTCCACCGGGCGGGTACGGCCGTTGTCGGCGACGTACTCCGTGGCGCGGATTCTCAAGATCGCCGACAGGGTCCCCCAACGGTTCCCGACAGGGTCCCCCAACCCCGACAGGGACCCTCAACGGTTCCCGGCAGGGTCCCTCAACGGTCCCCGAGGAGGCCCGCGTCGTGCGCCAGGACCGCTGCCTGGACGCGGTTCGCGCAGTTCGTGCGGGTGAGGATGCGGCTGATGTGGGCCTTGACCGTGCCCGCGCTCAGATACAACTCGTCGGCGATCTCGGCGTTGGAGAGGCCGGTGCCGAGGAGGCGCAGGACATCGCGTTCCGCCGCGGTCAGGTCTTCGGTGCGGCGCAGGGCGGCCTCGGTGTCGCGGCCGGAGCGGACGTGGCGGTCGAGGAGGTCGCGGGTGATCCGGGGGGCCAGGACCGGCTCGCCCCGGGCCGCGAGCTGTACCGCGCGAATCAGGTCCATCGGGCCGGTGTCCTTCAGGAGGAAACCGCTCGCCCCGGCGCGCAGCGCACGGGTCACGCTCGCCTCCTCGCCGAACGCCGTCAGCATCACGACGCAGGTACGGGGCGAGAGCCGCGCGATGTCCTCGGCGGCGGCGATACCGTCCCTGACCGGCATCTGGATGTCGAGCAGTGCCACGTCGACGGGCCGGGCCCGGCACGCGGCGGCCGCCTCCTTGCCGTCGCCCGCCTCGGCGACGACCTCGATGTCCTCGGCGTTCTCAAGGATCAACCGTATTCCGGCGCGCATCAGCGCTTCGTCGTCGGCGATCAGGACTCGGATCACCCGATCATCCTACGGCCGCCAGGATCAGCAGCAGGGCGACGAAGCCGACCGTCGGAAGGATCACGAGGAGTGCCGCGCAGCCCGAGCCCAGGACACGCGGCCAGGTCAGGATCTCGTCGGGCAGGGGGGCGCGGGCTCCCTTCTCGGTGACGTCCGATGTGCCGCCTTGTGCCGACGCGCCCACGCTCGCCGGGGCCCGGGGGATCTCCGCTCCCCGCTCTGGGGTTCCCACGCTCGCCGGGTTCCCCGGGTTCCTGTGCTCCGGCAGCCAGGCCCCCACCCGGAAGCCGCCGTTCAGCAAGGGGCCCGCCTCGAACGTGCCGCCCAGCAGCGTGATCCGTTCCTGACAGCCTGCCAGCCCGCTGCGATTGCCCCCGTGGGAGCGGCTTCCCGCATCCGGCGCCCGATTCGTGACGGACACCTCGATCCCGTCGCCCGCGCCCCTGACCGCCACCCGTGTGGGCGCGCCGGACGCGTGTTTCAGTACGTTCGTCAGCCCCTCCCGGACCACCCGGTGGATCGCCTGACGCGTGGCGAACCCCGGCTCGGCCGTCTCCGGAACGGACCACTCCAGCTCGACGTCGCTGCCCGTCCGCCGGGACTCCTCGACCAGGGCGGCGATGTCCGCGCGTGTCCCCCGCTCGTCCCCGGCTCGGTCCGCACGCCCCCTCGGGTCCGCCGGCTCCGTCAGGTCCTCGCGCCGCAGCACACCGAGGATTTCCCGGAGTTCCCCCATGGCCGTACCGGCGGTCGTCCGCAGCAGTTCGGCCTGTCCGGCGAGCGCCGGCACCTGCTGCGCCACACCCAGCTCAAGCGCCCCGGCGTGCACCGAGATCAGGCTCAGCCGATGGCCGAGCAGGTCATGCATCTCGCCCGCGATACGCTGCCGCTCCTCCAGCCGCGCCGCGGCAGCCGTCAGCGTACGGGTCTGTTCGAGATAGGCGTTGCGTTCCCGCAGCAGGGCGGCCAGGGGACGGCGCCGCCCCAGCAGCGTCCCGGCCAGGGCCGGAAGCAGCAGGAGCAGGACCGCCGAACCCGCGTTCGCGGCCAGCGTCAGCAGCAGGCCGTCGGTCTCGGCGTCGGGCAGCACCAGGACCCGGACGACGGTCAGGACACCGACGGCGGCGCAGCCCAGGCCGACGACCCGCCACGCGTGGCGGGTCGGTGCGATACGCCGGGTGGCGGCCAGCACGATCAGCGGCACCACCGCGAGTGTCCACACGTTGTCGCCGACGAGCAGCAAGGAGGCGCCGAGGACGGCGGCGACCGGTCGGCCGCGTCGGGCGGGGAGGAGCAGCGCGGCCCACAACGCCGCCAGGACGGCCGAGGCCGACCGGTCCGGGGGGAGCAGGAGGAGCGGTACGAGGCAGAAGACGGCCGCCAGGGCGGAGAGCACCGCCTCCGTGACGAGCGTACGGCGCGGGGCGGCCCGTACCGCGGCCCGGCACTCGGCCACGTGACGGCGCGGCCACGTAGGCGTTCGGCTCACGATTCCCCTTGCCTCAGGCGCAGTTCCGCCCGGAGCGCGGGCACGTCCACGTGGGCGGCTGCCAGGAGGCGTACGACGGCATCGGTGCCGGTGCCGGTATCGGTGTCGGTGTCGGCCTTTGAGTCCGGGCCCGGGTCCGGGTCGGCGCCCACCCTCGTCGTCCGCTCGTCGAGCAGCGCCGCGAGCAGATGGACCGTTCCGACCGTGGGTGAACCGTGTTCGGCGGCGGAGAGGCGTGCGATCGCCACGACCCGGTCGGCGGCGGACAGCGGGCTGCCCTGACCGTCGTCGCCCTGGTGGTCGCCGCCGCCCTCGGGAAGCGCGGCGAACGGGATCTCCGCGACGGCGGCGACGAGGGACACCTGCGGCACCCCGTGCGCGCGCAGCACCTCCGGCGCCGCGTTGGCGTACGCCAGGTTCCCGGGCAGCGAGCGCCCGACGACGGACAGGGCCCGGTCCAGGGCGAGTATCCCGAGCAGGAGGTCCACCGGTTCCGGCTTGGCCCGCCCGTGGCGCGCCGCCCACCGACCGGCCTCGATGGTCACCGCGACCACGACCGGCGAACCGTTGGCGGAGCTCTGCGCGGTCCAGGAGTACAGCGCTCGGGACAGCCGGTTGCCGCTCCTGCCGAGCGTCCCGGACCGGCGCAGCACGGTGACGCCCCGGGACTCCGGCCGCTCGGTCTCCACCGAGGCGCCCGCGTCCAGCGTGTCGAGCGCGGTCGCCGCGGCGGCCGTGTCCAGCTTCTCCAGGACCAGGGCTTCGCGCGCCCTGGTGCCGGGCAGTTCCAGCAGGGCGCGGGCGACATGGCGGCAGCGGACCGCGACCGTCCCTTCGGCGCGGGCCGACCGGAGCGCGAGCAGCAGGCACGCGCGGAGCCCACCCGTCATTCCGGGCAACTCCCGGCCGCCGTCCTGGTCCGACCGGCGCGTGGCGAGGCCGTGACGCCACCGGGCCTCCCGCCAGGCGGCGCCGACCTCCCGCCGGTCGGCCTCCGCGTCCGCTTCGTCATACGCCCTCTCGCCCGTGCGGGCCGAAGCCACCGCCGCGTCGCGCGCCGCGTCACCGTGCACCTCGTCGTCGCTCACCCACCCGCGCCCCGCCCGCGCGGCGATCAGGCCGCTGAGCGAACCGGCCTTCCGCATCCCCGGGGCGATCGTCTCACCGGCCTCCCAGTCCCCGAGGACGAGTTCTCCCAGCAGGGTGTCCGTCCCGACGACCTGTTCCTCGCGCCGGACCGCGCGCCGCAGTGTCTCCACGAGCAGATCCATCACGTCCTGCTCGAACTCGGTGGCGTATATCGCGGTTTCGGTCGTACCCCGCTGCCCCATCGACGTTCCCCTCGAAGTGCGATGCCTGTCCTGTCCTGTCCACCGCTACGCTAGAGGCACGCCCACACCCCCCGCGTCGGCCGACCGGCCAGACCCCCGATCCGATCGGCACCCCGCCCGACGCCCCCGGAATCCGATCGGCACACCTGGTACGACCCGCAGGTGACGGGTGCCGGCCGCCGTCCGGGCCGTATGCGGTGCGAGGCTGCGGAGCCGGACGTGCCGAGGAGGACGAGGCGGCGGCGGGGAGTCAACCCGTCGCTGAGGGACTTCAGTTGCGAGTACGTTCTCGATCGCGGCCCGAGGCTCCTCGTCCGCGGAGAACGCCCGCCGGTCCGGTGCCGCGAGGTCCTCTCAGTTCGCGCCGGACGCGGGACGGCCCTCGGTGCGCAGCCGCCGGGCTTGTTCCACGTACCAGTCGATCGCCTCGGGATTGGCCAGGGAGCCACGGTTGACGGCGGTGTCCGGGTCGTGTCCGGCGAAGAGTCTCTTGACCGGGACCTCGGTCTTCTTCAGCGCGTGGGTGACCGGTACGGCGGGCGCGGCGATGATGTCGTCCGGGACGTGCCGGTGCGAGGTGCGCTCCCGGATCGTGGCTCTGACCCTGGCCCTGAGTTCGTCGGTGAGCCGGATGCCGTCGTCGAGGACCACGAAAAGCGGCATCCAGTAGCCGCCGTCCGGCTCCTCCACTCCGATGACCAGGCAGTCGCGGATCTCGGGTACATGCCGCAGCGCGGCGTAGATGTCGCCGCTGCCGAGGCGGACCCCGAACCGGTTGAGGGTGGCGTCCGACCGTCCGTGCACGATGAACTCGCCTTCGGGGGTCTCGGTGATCCAGTCGCCCTGGGTCCAGGTGCCCGGGAACTTCTCGAAGTACGAGCCTCGGTACCTGGTGCCGCCCTCGTCCCCCCAGAAGTACAACGGCATCGACGGCATGGGGCGGGTGACGACCATCTCGCCCACCTCGCCGACGACCCGTTCCCCTGCCTCGGACCAGGCCTCGACCGCCACACCGAGTTGGGGCCCTTGCAGCCTGCCCAGGTGCACCGGCTCCAGCGGGTTCGAGCCGATGAACCCGCTGCAGATGTCGGTGCCGCCCGTGTCGGAGCCGAGGTGGACATCGCGCTTGACGTGCTCGTGGACCCATCGCCAGGTCGAGTCCGGCAGCGGCGAACCGGTGGAGAGGATGGAGCGGAGCCGGGACAGGTCCCACTCCCTGCCCGGCTCCGCAGCGGCCTTCTCCACCAGGGACAGATAGGCCGCGCCGGTGGCGAACATCGTGCTGCCGGTCAGCGCGACGACCTCGAACTGCCGGTCCTTGCGCCGGTGGGTGGGCGACCCCGCGCAGGTGACGACACCGGCGCCGGACATGAGGGTGTTGACCAGGGTGTTCCAGACCATCCAGGAGGTGTTGGCGGCGACGTAGTAGCGGTCGCCAGGGCCCATGTCCTGGTTCAGGCCGGTCTGTTTGAGAGCCTCCAGGGTCATGCCGCCGTGCCCGTGGACGATCCCCTTGGGCGTGCCGGTGGTGCCGGAGGAGAAGAGGATCCAGAGCGGATGGTCGAAGGGCAGCCGCAGACAGGCGGGTTCGGCGTCGTCCGCCACCAGGGCGGCGAAGTCCAGACGGCCGGAGGTCGCAGGTCCGGCTCCCGGTTGCGGGACCGGCTCCAGGTGGCGGACGAGAAGGGTGTGCCGCAGGCCCGGCAGGCCGGCCTCCACCTCGGCCAGATGGTCCAGCCGGTGGAATTCCCTGCCGTTGAACCGGTAGCCGTCCACACCGATCAGGATCTTCGGTTCGAGCCGGCGCAGCCGGTCCAGAGTGGCCGGGACGGACAGGTCGGGCGAGTTGATCGTCCAGACCGCGCCGACGCTCGCGGCCGCGAGCATCCCGATCACGGCCTCGGGCAGGTTCGGCAGTACGGCCGCCACCCGGTCCCCCGGTTCGACGCCCAGACGCCTCAGGTGGGCCGCGAGCGACGCGACCCGGGCCGCGAGGTGCCGCCAGGTGAGTTCGGAGGTGGTGTCGTCCTCGCCGACGGAGACCACCGCGGTGGTGTCCGCGAGCCGTGGATCTCGCGCGTGGCGCAGCACGTTCTCGGCGAAGTTCAGCCGGGCGTGCGGGTACCAGACCGCTCCGGGCATGCGCTCCTCGGCCAGCGCGGGCCCCTGGAAGCCCTCGCCGATCACGCCGAAGTACTCCCGCACCGCGTCCCAGAACTCGGCCGGCTCCCGCACCGACCAGCGCCAGACCTCGCGGTAGTCCGTCGCCCGGACGTTCCGGTGCCGGGCCGCCCAGGACATGAAGTCCCACAGGCGGGACGCCTCCCGCTGCCCCGCGGTGGGCCGCCACGTCATCTGCCGGCCCTCAGCCGTACCGTCGTGGTCCCCGCTGCCGTGCGTCGCGCTGCCGTGAGCAGGCATTGTCGCCGTCCTTTCCTCTGCCGATCTGCTGATCTGCCCTCCCGCGTCCGCCGTTCCCGGTGCGCCTCGGCACCGGGCCGCGCCCGTCCCGGTGCCGTCGGCCGACGCGGACCGCGGTCGCCCGGAAGGGCGGGGCACCCCGGGGTCCTCGGTCGGCCGGAGGGCGACCGCACACGGTGCCGGTGGCGCCGGTACCGGATCCCGCGGCGGCCGCCCGGTCGACGGGGTGGGAGACCTTCGGCGGTGTGCGGCCGGTCCCGGAACCAGAACTTCGTGGTGTCCTCCGGATGCCCGGTGTCCGGGAACCGGCCGGGGCGGGCGGGCGTACAACTCCTGCCGGCGCTGGGCTCCTTGCGCAGGGGTGGTCCCGTAGGGGCCGGGGAGCCGCACTCTGCGGGGGCCGCGCAGCAGGGTGGAGTCCGGCTCCTTTCTCCGTCCGTCGTGGTCACGCCGCCTCTTCGGGTCCGCGGGGCCGTGCGGGCGGAACCACCATGGGGCTCGCGGACCGGATCACCAAGGGACTCTTCCGCTCAGTGAAAAGAAATGATCCCGGGGCCCTTGAACCAAGGGCCCTTGGGCGTGACCGCCTGCCGGACTTTTCCGTTCAGTGAAGTGCTGGCTAGGCTGCACCCGCAGGGCCGTGCCGCCGCAGGCCGCTCCGCCACGAAGCCACCGCGGGAACGAGTGAGCCGCCGGGGAGAAACGATGACAGCTGAGCACGGCAACCCCGGCAGGTCGGTGATCCACCGGGCCTTCGCCGTCCTGCTGTCCTTCGACAGCGCCCACCGGTACCTGACGCTGTCTCAGCTGTCGCGCCGCAGCGACCTCCCGGTGGCCACCACCTTTCGGCTGCTCGGACATCTGGAGGCGATCGGCGCCGTCGAGCGCGACACGGCGGGGCGCTACACCATCGGCCCCAGGATCTGGGAACTCGGCATCCTGGCCCCCGCCCATGACGTGATCGGCAAGGGCACCCGGCCGCTGCTGGCCCGGCTGGCGGCCAGGACCGGCATGCTGGTGCGGGTCTTCACCTTCAACGGACACAGCGCGCTGTGCCTGGAGGAAGTCCTGGCCAACGGCGCAAGTGCCCCTGGCAGTGGGCCGGGGCTGACCCTGCCCTTGGCCGACTCGGCTGCCGGGTGGGTCCTCCTGGGCCGCATGACGCCCGCGGCCAGGAAGTCGCTGCCGATGCCCCGAACTCAGTCCGACCGGGTGGAAAAGGGCATCGCCGACTACGGGACGCAGGGCTGGGTCCGGATCGTGCGCTGCGACGGGCAGGCCGAATACGCCGTGGCCGTCGATGCCCTGGGCCGTCCGCCCATGGCGCTTTCCGTCAGCCCGTCGCCGACCCGGAGCGCGGAGGCCGAGGCCGACTCCGTGCCCGTCGCCGTCAACAGCCTGATATCCGAGCTGCACAGCGTCGCCCGTGCCCTCGCCGCCGTCCTGGCCAGACACGCCGAGGTCTTCGAAACATGCGAGTCCACCCCCCTGCGTCGGGGAGAAGGGCACCACCGACCATGACCGGTGAACCGTCCAGCAGTCCCCCGAAGTCCGTCACCGCCAGGGCGCTCGCCGTGCTGGCGGCGTTCGACATCGAGCATCCGCTGCTCACCCTCAGCCAACTCGCCCGGCGCTCGGGACTGCCGGTGGCCACCGTGTACCGGCTCGCCGGTGAGCTGGAGGACGGCCGCTTCCTCGACCGGGACGGCTCCGGCCGGTACGGGCTCGGCGTACGGCTGTGGGAGATGGGGGTGCTCACGCCCATCCACGGCCGGCTGCGCGAAGCGGCCCTGCCCTTCCTGCTCAACCTCCAGTACGACTGCCGGGAGACCGTGCAACTCGCCGTCTGCGACGGTACGGCCGCCATCTACATCGAAAAGCTCACCTCCGAGGTGTCCGTCCCGGCGGAGAGCCGCATCGGTGCCCGGATCCCCCTGCACGCGACCGGCATCGGCAAGACGCTGCTGGCCTTCGGCCCCGAGGCCTTCGCGGAGGCGATCCTGGCCATGCCGTTGCAGCGGTACTCACCGGACACCATCACGGACCGCCGGAAACTGGCCCGCCAGCTCGCGCACATCAGACAGCAGGGCTACGCCGAAAGCCGCCAGGAGTACCACCTGGGCTCCACCTCCATCGCCGCGCCGGTACTGGTCGGCGGGACCGCCAAGGCCGCCATCGGCATCCTCAGCTACACGTTGCGGGACGATCTGGACCAGTACGCGACCGCCCTGCTGCACGCGGCGGAGAACCTGGCCAGGCGACTGGAGGAGACAGCAGGCACCGCCTACCCGAGCCTGAGCGGCCTGGGCCAGGAATGAGCGGCGCACGGCCCGGCCGCACCGGATCGGCCGCAGGCGCCGACCCGGGCAGGGCCGCCCGGCGCCGTCCGCCCGCCGCACCGCGGATCGGGGCAGCCCCCGACGGCATCACCCGGCTGATCCTCCTTCAGCGGGCGCTACGGCGGCCGAAGCCGGGCCCGGCCGCGAGGAACACGCCACCCACCGCACTCACAGGCTGATTTCGTCCAGCAGCGCTGCCGCCAGCTTGGCCGCACCCGGGGCGATCCTGTGGTCGAGCAGGCGGAAGACCTGCTCGGCGCGGATCGCCGGCCACTGTTCCGGCAGATGCTCGGCCGGCAGATACGGATCCCATCGGACGGCCTGCAACCAGTCGGTGTGCAGGCGGATCTGGCAGGCGAGATCGTCATCTGCGGCGGCCGGGGACGCGCCGGTGTCCCACTGGCCCAGGAACTCTCGGTAGCGGGCGGCGATGCCCTCGATGTCGAAGGCGCGGCGGATCAGGTCGGCGGAGTCGGTCGGATCCATGGGCCGGGCCTGCAACGTGGTGACGTGGTCACCCAGTTCGAGGGGCGCGAGGGACTCCGCCAGGTTCTTGGTGCCCGGAGCGATCCACAGGCCGGACTGGAGAGAGGCGAAGCCGGCCCAGGCGAGCCGGGAGCGCAGGTCGTGGCGTGTGCTCACCCGGTCGTTGGGGAGTGAGAAAGCGACCACGGTCCAGGTGCCGTCCCAGTCCTCGTTGACCGCACCGGTGTCACGGACCCGGCGGCGCCCGTCCCGCAGTACCCGGATGGCGCGCTCGGTGAGACCGAAATACGCCTTGCGTCCCCTGCGATGACGCGTCAGCAGGTCACGCCTGGCCATGCGGGACAACGTGGAGCGCACCGCGTCCTCCGACACGCCCAGGCGGCCCAGGACGTCGATGATGCTTCCCGAGTAGAGAGCGACGTCGCGGTCCAGCACGTAGATGCCCAGGAAGCTGAACATCAGTGATTGCGGCCGGGCCGAAGTCGCCATCGCCACGGTCTGCTCGTCCTCGTTTTCGAACGCCACGCCACGAGGGTAGACGAGAACGCCAATGTTGGTCACAATCTCGACGCTGAGAAAAAACCTGCCCTACTTCTTGCCCTGCTTCGAACGGCCGGGCCGACTGGACACCGGTGGCGGTTCCGGGGGACGGCCGGACACGGCCGGCACCGGCCGGCCGACGGCGGTCCCGGACATCCACCGGGCGCGCCTCGCTGCTTCCCGCCGCGAGCAGGCCGTACAGGACGGGCAGCCACGTCATCCACCGCTGAAGCCACGCCGCTCTGCGGGCTGTTCCACCTCAGCGAGCAAGGGAGCTCACGACATGCAGGCCGCTTCTCCCCCTCAGGCGACGCACGATCCACTCCAGTTGCGCCGGGCGGTGACCTCCAGCTTCCTGGGGAGCGTCATCGAGTACTACGACTTCCTCCTGTACTCCACCGCGTCGGCGGTGGTCTTCGCCCACGTCTTCTTCTCCGATCTCAGTCCCGTGGCGGGCACCCTCGCCAGCTTCACCACCTTCGCCACGGGCTACCTGGCCCGGCCGCTGGGCGGGATCGTCTTCGGGCACTTCGGGGACCGGCTCGGGCGCAAGCGGATGCTGGTGCTGACGATGTCCCTCATGGGTGCCGCCAGCTTCCTCATCGGCGTCCTGCCCACCTACGGCCAGGCGGGCACCCTGGCGCCGGTCGCGCTGCTGCTCCTGCGGATCATCCAGGGAGTGGCGGTGGGCGGCGAGTGGGGCGGCGCCGTGCTCCTGTCCGCCGAGCACGCCACCCGGCGGCGGGGACTGTGGGCGAGCTTCACCAACGCCGGCGCCCCCTTCGGCATGGCGGTCTCCACCGTCGTCCTGTCGGCGACATCGGCCGCGGTCGGCGAGGACGCCTTCCTCTCCTGGGGCTGGCGCATCCCCTTCCTGCTCAGCGTGGTGCTGCTGGCCGTCGGCCTGTTCATCCGGGTGCGGGTCGCCGAGACACCGGTGTTCGCCGAGGCGGAGAAGAACGAGGCGGAGAAGATCGAGGCGGAGAAGAACGAGGCGGAGAAGAGGCGGGAACCGACGCCCCGCCGGCCCCTCCCGCTGTGGGACGTGCTGCGCCATCACCCCCGGGTGCTGCTGCTGGGCATCGGGGTCGGCCTCTCCGCCTTCGTCTTCCAGGGCACCGTGACCACGTACATCATTTCCTACGCGGTCCAGGACGGCTTCGCACGGCAGACGGTGCTCAACAGCCTGGCGGTGTCCTCCACGCTGGCCGTGGCCGGCATCGTCGGCTGGTCGGCGCTCTCCGATCGCGTGGGACGGCGTCCGGTGGTGATGGCGGGCGCGCTCGGGGTGGGCGGCTTCTCCTTCGCCCTGTTCCCGCTCGTCGACACGGGAAGCGTCGCGTTGCTCGTGCTGGCGCTGGTGATCGGGCAGTCGCTGGTGCATCCGATGATGTACGGGCCGCTCGCCGCGCTGTACACGGAACTGTTCTCCACCCGCAGCCGTTACACCGGCGCTTCCCTCGGTTACCAGATCGCGGGGCTGGGAGCCGGCTTCGCCCCGCTGGTCTTCACCGAGGTGCGGGCCGACGCCGGCGGGCAGGCGACGCTGATCATCTCTGCGATCATCGCCGCGTTCTGCCTGGGGACGGTGGTCTGCCTCGCCCTGCTCGGGGAGACCAGCCGCACGGATCTCGCCGACGTGGCCGCACAGACCCCGGCACGGCTGCCCGCCGACGACCGGACGGAGCCCGCTCAGACTTCCTGAGCCGCGGCAGGCGCCGTCCGACCAGGGCCGGCCCGCGGTCCGTGCGGCGGAAGGCTTCCGGGCGGCCGGGGATCCGGTCGCTCGCCCTACTGCCCTCGGTGCCGCGGAACGGGCAGGGCCGGTGCGGCCGTTGAGGGGGGCGACGCACGACTTCCCCGGGGAGCGTCCCGGGGAAGCCGCGCGTCCGAAGGGGCGCCAGCCGCTACGGCGCTGCCGCAGCCGACGCCGGAGAACGTCCCGACTGGCCGGCGGCCCCGACGCGACGGTCGGGGGCGCGGTGCCCGCCGCGGCGGGGTCCGTGTCCTTGGCGACCGCGTCCCCGCAGACCGTGTCCTGTGCGGACCGGCGGCTCAGGCAACGGCGGCGTCATGGGTGACCGTGACGACGATCTTGCCGACGTGGCCGCCGGCCGCCATGTAGCGGTGGGCTTCGGCGATGTCGGCGAGGTCGAAGGTCCGGTCGACGACCGGGGCGAAGGAGCCCGAGGCCAGGCCCGCGTTGACGAACGCGACCGCTCGGCGCAGCCGTTCGGGGACCCCGGTGATCTCGAACAGTGTGTAGGTGCGGCTGGTCAGCGCCGGGTAGGACTGCGCGTTCGGCAGCGGGGTGGTCCGCGGGTCGAGCGCGCCGTAGACGACCAGCGTGCCCCCGGGGGCGATGCCCTGGGCGATGGTCTCGACGCCGGGGCCCGCGATCGGGTCGAGGGCGAGCCGGACGCCGTCGCCGCCGGTGATCTCCTTGACGCGGGCGGGCAGGTCCTCGTCGCCGGTGACGATGACATGGGCCGCGCCGGCCTCCAGGAGACGCTGCTTCTTGCCGGCGCCGCGGGTGGTGGCGATCGGGATCGCGCCGAGGTGCCGGGCGATCTGGATGGCGGCCAGTCCGACGCTGCTGGAGGCCGCGGTGATCAGGACGTGGTCGCCCGGACGCACCTGGCCGGACTCGACGAGCGGTCCGTAAGCGGTGACGTAGGCCATCCAGACGGCCGCGGCCCGGACGGGGTCCATGGTGGCGGGGCGGGGCACGACGGCGGCGGCAGGGACGATGACGTGGTCGCCGTAGGTGCCGTACTCGCTCTGCAGGAACGCGGGCACGACGGCGACCGGGTCGCCCTCGGCGAAGCCGTCCACTCCGTCGCCGACCGCGTCGACCGTACCCGCGGCCTCATAGCCGAGCGTGGACGGGAAGACCGGCTGGTCGAAGTAGCTGCCCTCGCGGAACATGATCTCGGCCCGGTTGAGGCCGATCGCGTCGACGCGGATCCGTACCTCTCCCGCTCCGGGAGCACCCGTCTCCACCTCGCGGAGGGTCAGGACCTCGGGACCGCCGAGCCGGTCGAACTGTACGAGCCTTGTCATGGTGGATCCGTTCTGGGAGCAGGATTCGCCGAAGTGCACCGCGTCAGCCCGGTGCCCGCACCCACCCTGCCCAAAATTTCGACTAGCGTCAAAATTTGACGACGATCGAAGTGTCGCCCCCGGTCGCCGGTGTACTCGTGACCCCGCCGGTTCAGGAACGCTCCGTCTCCCGCTCCGTGACGGAGGCGGCCACCACGGACGACAGCAGACCGGGAAACCGCTCCTCCAGCTCCTGTCCGCGCAGCGTGTTCATCTTCGTCGCCCCCACGTAGTACTGCCGGATCACGCCCGCCTCCCGCAGCACGTTGAAGTGGTGCGTCAGGGTCGAAGGCGAAACCGGCGCGTCGAAGGTGCCGCAGCTCAGGTCCTCACCCGCCCGGGTCAACTGGTACACCACCCCGCGCCGCACCGGATCCACCAGTGCCTCCAGCACCTGTTGCAGCGAGACCGCCGACATGTCGGGGTGCTCCACCGTCCGTGCGGCGGTACGAGGGCGGGCCACGGTGACTCCTTGAGATGGCTCCAAAAGGTCAGGCCATCGTACGACCACCATCGGATCCTGCCGCGGTCACGACAGGTCCGGGAACGGCCGGGCCCGGCCCGGCCCGGGATCTGGGCGGGCGGCCGTCCGCCGTCGCGGGGTGGTGATCGTCAGGCGTAGTGGCGGTAGATCGCGTGCGCGGCGCAGGCGGGCTTGTCGCAGCCCTCGATCTCCACGGTGAAGGCGAGCCGCATCTCGACACCGTTGCCGTGGACCTCCTCCGCGGACTCCACCACGCCGTGCAGGCGGATCTTCGCGCCGACCCGCACCGGATGGGGGAAACGGACCTTGTCCAGGCCGTAGTTGAGGCTCATGGAGGCGCCCTCCACGGAAAGCAACTGGTTGAAGAGGGGGATGATCAGGGACAGGGTCAGATACCCGTGGGCGATCGCCGCGCCGAACGGACCGGCGGCGGCGCGTTCGGGGTCGACGTGGAGCCACTGGTGGTCGTCGGTGGCGTCGGCGAAGGTGTGCACCCGGTCCTGGGTGACCTCCACCCAGTCGGTACGGCCGAGGTCCGTCCCGGCGAGGGCCCTGATCTCGTCGAGTCCGGTGACGGTACGGGATGCGGTCATGGCGGGTCTCCTTCAGGTGGTGGTACCGAAGTTCAGGTGGGGTACCGACGTTCAAGTGGTGGTACCGAAGCTCTCGCGGATGCGGGGCTTGAGCAGCTTCCCGGCGCCGCTGCGCGGCAGCGCGTCGGTGAAGACGAGCGACTTGGGGATCTTGTAACGGGCCAGGCGCCCTTCCAAAGAGGCGAGGATGTCCTCGGCGCTCGCCCGCGCGCCGGGTGCCAGGACCACGACGGCACGGGGGACCTCGCCCCACTTCTCGTCCCTGACACCGATGACGGCGCAGTCGCCCACGGCCGGATGCTCGTACAGGACGTTCTCGATCTCGGCCGGGTAGATGTTCTCCCCGCCGGAGATGATCATGTCCTTGGCCCGGTCGACGATGGAGACGTACCCGTCCTCGTCGGCACGGGCGATGTCCCCGGAGCGGAACCAGCCGTCGTGGAGCGCGGCGGCCGTCTCCTCGGGGAGGTTCCAGTACCCGCTCATGACGTTCGGGCCCTCCACGAGGAGTTCGCCGTGCGCGGCGGCTTCGCCCGCGGGGTCGACGATGCGGATGTCGCTGAAGAACTGGGGGAGACCGGCGCTGCCGGGTTTGTCGAGGGCGTGCTCGGCGTCGAGCAGGCACACGCCGGGGGACGCCTCGGTCATGCCGTAGCCCTGGATGAAGCTCAGCCCGCGCTGCTGGTAGGCGCGGATCAGCGGTTCGGGCACCGGCGCACCCCCGCACAGCAGCATCCGCAGCGACGACAGGTCGGCGTCGGCGAACCGGGGCTCCGCGACGACCTCCTGGAACATGGCCGGCACCCCGAACATCACCGTGACCCGGAAGCGCTCGACCAGGTCGAGGGTGCGGGCGGGCGAGAACGATTCCTCGACGACGAGTGTGCCGCCCTTGAGGACGGCCGGCAGACAGGTCATGTTCAGCGTGGCCGTGTGGAACAGGGGCGCGGACAGCAGGATCACGTCACCGGCGGCGAACTCCGCGTCGACCAGGACGTTCAGGCTGTTCCAGATGAGGTTGCCGTGGGTGAGCACGGCACCCTTGGCCCGTCCGGTCGTCCCGGAGGTGTACATGATGACGGCGGTGTCGGTGTGCGTCACCGGGGTGTCGAGAGCCGCCGGTGTGCAGGCGGCGAGGTCCATGTCCAGCCGTTCCCCCACGGCGACCAGGCGGGGGGTGGGGCAGGAGAGGGCGAAGCGCTCGAAGGCCGCGGTGTGCACCAGCACGCTCGCCCCGGAGTCCTGGAGGCAGTGCCGCAGCTCGGGTTCGGCGAGCCGGGTGTTGAGCGGCACGAAGATGGCCCCGAGCTGACCGGCCGCGAAGAAGGTCTCCAGGAAGGAGGGGTGGTTGGGGCCGAGGAAGGCGATGCGGCCGCCGGGTCGCACTCCGAGGCGGCGCAGGTGGTGGGCCAGGCGTGTGGTGCGGTCGTGCAGCTGCGCGTAGGTGATCCGGACATCGCCGTGGACGATGGCGGGGCGGTGCGGGTTCTTGCGGGCGCGCCTCGCGGTCCAGGAGCCGACGCCGTGGTTGCGCATGCGGATGCCGTGCCTTTCGGATGGGGAGCCCGGCCTTCACCGGGGCGGCCGGACTCGCGGCTGACGGGAGGGTGGTCCGACGGGTGCGGGAACCGGCGTACACGGGGCGCGGGGCCCGCCGGTGTGCCGGTGTCGGACACGGGCACTTCGGGTTCCGGTGCGCACCGGAACCGGGCGCGGCAGCGGCGGCCGGGTACCGTTCCTCGGTTTCCCCTGGCACCGGTTCAGGGACCGCCGGTCGTCACTTCTTGCCGAGTCCGAGCAGGCGCAGTGCGTTCTCCTTGAGGATGCGCGGCCTGACCTCGGGTCTGATGTCCAGTTTCGCGAAGTCGTCCAGCCAGCGGTCAGGGGTGATGACCGGGTAGTCCGAGCCGAAGAGCACCTTGTCCTTGAGCAGTGTGTTGGCGTAATGGACGAGCTGCGGCGGGAAGTACTTGGGGGACCAGCCGGACAGGTCGATGTACACGCTCGGCTTGTGGGTCGCCACCGCCAGCGCCTCGTCCTGCCAGGGGAAGGACGGGTGGGCCAGGATGATCGGCAGGTCGGGGAAGTCCGCGGCCACGTCGTCGATCAGCAGGGGGTTGGAGTACTTCAGGCGGATGCCCGCGCCGCCCGGCACACCGGCGCCGATGCCGCTCTGCCCGGTGTGGAAGAGGGCCGGCACACCGAGTTCCTCGATGGCTTCGTAGAGCGGATACGCCATCCGGTCGTCGGGCGAGAACGCCTGCAGACTGGGGTGGAACTTGAAGCCCTTGACGCCGTACTCCTCCACCAGTCGACGGGCCTGGCGTACGGCCGCCCGCCCGCGCCACGGGTCGAGCGAGGCGAAGGGGATCAGGACGTCGGCGTGGGCGGCGCAGTCCTCGGCGATCTCCTCGTTCGGGATGGGCGGGTGGCCGAGGGCGTGTTCGGCGTCGACGGTGAAGACGACGGCGGCCATACGGCGCCGGCGGTAGTGGTCGGCCGTCTCGTCGATCGTGGGCCGGCGGTGGCCGTGCGCGGCGAAGTACTTCTCCGAGGCGGCCATCAGCTCCGCGCTGAGGGAGCTGTGGCCGGTGCGGGACACCTCCGCGTGCGTGTGCATGTCGATCGCGGTCAGCCGGTCCGGGTCCATGGGGGCGGGGGCGGTCATCTCAGTCTCCCTTCGGCGGCTGGGGCGCGGGGATGCCGAACGTCTCGGCCCGCGTGCCGACACCGGTGCTCCAGGCGGCGGCGATCTCGTCGGCGCTCCAGCCGCCGTCACGGAAGTCGGTCTTCTTCTCCTGCGGATGGGACCACAGCGCCAGCCGGTCCCCGCCGATGCCGATCGCCTGACCGGTGACGTCGGCCGAGGCGTCGGATCCGAGGAAGACGACCAGGCCGGCGGCGTCCTCCACGGTGCCCAGCCCCTCCTGCTTGCGCATCCAGTCCGGGAGCGGGGCACCGGTGCGCCCGGCCTCGTCGATGGCGGGCGTGAACGCCGGGATCGTCCTGGTCATCTCGGTGGCTGCCACGGGGATGACGGCGTTCACCGTGATCCGCGCCCTGGCCAGCTCCAGGGCCCAGGTGCGGGCCATGGACACGATGCCGGCCTTGGCCGCCGCGTAGTTCGTCTGCCCGAAGTTTCCGCGCTGCCCGGCCGGCGACCCGATCAGGACGATGCGTCCGCCCTCGCCCTGCTCGCGCATCCGCACCGCGGCGGCTCGGGCGCAGGTGAACGTGCCGCGCAGATGGACACGGACCACGTCGTCGAAGTCGTCGTCGGTCATCTTCCACAGGACCTTGTCCCGCAGGACGCCGGCGTTGGCCACCAGTACGTCGAGCCGCCCGAAGCGCTCCACCGCCGCCGAGATCAGCTCCTCGGCCGCGGCGGTGGCGCCGACCGCGGCGGTCACTCCGAACGCCTTGCCGCCGACCGACTCCACGCTCTGGACCGCCGCGTCGACGACCCGCTGTTCCACATCGTTGACCACGACGGACGCTCCGGCCGCGGCGAGTGCGCGGGCGTAGGCGAGCCCCAGACCGCGGCCACTGCCGGTGACGACGGCCACCTTCCCGGTCAGATCCATGGAACTCCACCCTCCATTGACAGGATTCCTGGTATTGCTGGACAGTCTTGCGACCAACAGGAATCCTGTCAATGGCGTGCGCGGGGCCGGCCGGGCGTCGCGGGGGAGCCGGCACCGCCGGGGTCGTCAGGGCCGCAGGCCGTCCGGGTGCGCCGAGTCGTACGGGCGCGGGTAGGGGCCGGGCCGGTAGGCCGCATAGCGTGGCTCGCTCGCCGGATCCGCCTGCCGGGCGCGGGAGTTGAGCGTGGCCGGCGAGGTGTCCCACCTGCCCGTGTCCAGGCGGTGCTCCAGGGTCTCCAGGGCGCCGATCATCTCGCCCGACGTGAAGGTGCAGTGCCCGGGGCCGTCGACGTACGCCTGGCTCAGCCGGGCGCCCGAGCCGGCCGCGTCGGCGGCCCGGCGGTAGGCGCTCTCCGCCTGGACGGGGATCAGCGGGTCGCCGGTCGTGTGGATGTCGAGCTGGGGGTCGGTCAGCCGGCCGCCGAGAACGCTGGTGTTCTTCATCCACCGTACGGCGGCGGGGTCGGCGGAGACGCGGGGTGCGCGGTTGAGCACCGCGAGGTCGGAGTCCAGTGCGAGACCCGATGCCTTGTACAGCTCCGTCACTTCCTTGAACAGCGGGGAGCGGTGGAGCATCGCGGTGTAGTCGACGCCCGTGTTCCAGGACATGTTGCCCCCGGCGCGGCTCTCGGCCTCCTGCCGCCAGCCGAAGGCGGGCAGTTGGAGGAGTCCCGTGACGGCGGCGTACTGGTTGGCCTGCTGGGCGTCCCAGTCGGTGGGGCCCGGCTCGGTCTGCGTGGTGCTGTTGTAGCCGGGGATGTCGTTCAGGGCCGCGGCGAGGGCGATGCGGGCCCGGCCCCCGGCGGTCAGCTGGGCCGCGGTGGTCCGGGCGGTCAGGTCCGTGGCGGCGCTCTGCGCCTGCGCCCGGTCGGCGAATCCGGTGAGCGGGATGTCCGCGTCCGGTGCCAGCAGCGTCTTGAGCGCGAACACCGAGTCCAGCGTGCTGTTCCAGTTCGCCACGCCGCCCTGCACCAGACCGCACATGGCGAGCGAGCCGTCGAGGCGGTCGGCATGCTGTTCGGCCAGCGTCGTCGTGACGAATCCCCCGTACGAGACGCCCCAGGCGATGGTCCGCCTCGCCGTGCCGAACTGGTCGGTGAACAGGTCCAGGGTGGCGAGCTGGTCGGGTACGGCGTCCGTGACCGCCCAGCCGTTCGTCGCGTACGAGGACCCGATGAGTGCGTAACCCTGGTCGAGGAGGGAGTCCAGGGTGGCCGTACCGGGCGCGTTCTGGGCGGGGTTGGGCAGTCCGGCGGGGACGTAGCCGTGGCTGTAGAGCAGGACGGTGCCGTTCCAGGCGGCGGGGACGTCCATCACGTAGGCGGCGCCGGAGGAGAGGCGGCCTTCCAGATGGGTGTCCGTTGCGGCCTGTGCGGGCAGGGGGGTGAGGGCACACAGGGTGAGGGCCAGCAGGGCGACTGGAGTTCTCATGGGGGTCCCTTCCGATGTCGGGGTGACGGAGCGGGGGTGCCGAAGGGCGTTCGTGCGTGTCGCCCGCAGCCGCCGCACGGCGGGCGTGACGAGCGTCGCGCCGCCGCGCGGCGGCAGGGGTAGCGGGATGCCGCCATCGCCACGCCGGGCGAGCAGGCTGCTCGCAATCAGCGGGCAAACCGGCGCAGTCCCCGGTGGCCCCCCGCATTGACAGGATTCCTGGTGATGGGCGCCAGTCTCACGACCGGCAGGAATCCTGTCAACGGGGTAGGATGGATCCATCATGTGCAGGGCACGCGGCCGCGGCGTGCCCGCCCGGACAGCCGAACGGAGGGCGCCGTGCCGGAAGCCGCCGCACAGCCGGCCGGTCGAGGTGTGAAGACACCTCCCTCACTGCTGTACCTGGTCAAACGCGTCGAACTCGTCGTACGGGCCCGGCTCGACGAACTGCTCAAGCCGTCGGGGGTGACCGCCCTTCAGTACACGGCGCTGACCGTGCTGGAGCGGCATGACGGTCTCACCGCCGCACAGCTCGCCCGTGACTCCTTCGTCACCGCCCAGTCGATGGCCGACATGGTCCGCACGCTGGAGACCCGGGGCTATGTCGTCCGACGCCCCAACCCGGTCAACCGGCGCGAACTCCTCATCGCACTGACCGACCTCGGACACCGGCTCCTCACCGAGTACGCGCAGCCCGTACGCGACCTGGAGAGGCACATGACCGACGGACTCACCGCCGACCGGACCGCCCAGTTGCGCGCCGCGCTCGACCACGCCTGGCGGCAGCTCTCCTGACCCGGCCCGGACCGCCCGGCCGTCGACGGTGCACGACGGCCGCGCTCGGCCCGGTCGGTATCGGCCCGGTCGGTATCGCCCCGCGGCGAGCGCGGTTCGGGGACTACCGAGAGGCACCGGCCCCGACGTACTTCTGGAGCCAGGGCAGCATCAGCGCCCGGGTGGCACTCGTACCGATGTTGAGCGACGACGAGTCGTAGGCGTGGTCCAGGAACGGGATCTCGACGTATCGGTTCGTGATGCCGGCCGCCGTCAGCTTGTCGGCGAACGCCTTCGTGTGGTCCGCGTGGACGAGATGGTCACGGGAGCCCTGGAACATCAGGGTGGGCGGCGCTGCCGGGGTGATCTGGTCGGCGGTGTTCCAGGTATGCGCGCTCGCGCTGCCGAGCCGGTAGTCGACGTCGAGGACGGCATAGCCGTTGTCGGCCAGCCAGCTCGTGTACGGCGTGCGGCCACGGCTGCCGCTGATGAAGCCGCCGCCGTGGATGCTGACGACCAGGGGGGCCGCCGGCGACGCCTTCGGCAGGTAGAGGTCCGCCTTCAGTTGCTCACCGCCGAGCGTGGCGTAGGTGACGGTCCTGTCCGGGCCCCGGCCGAGCGCGCCGCCCGGGGCGGCCGGTGAGAGCGCGAACCACCGGCCGGTCGCCCCGTGCACGGTGAACACCTGCACGGCGGTGGTGATCACGACCAGCAGCAGCGCCGTTCCGCTCATCGCCGAGACGGCGACCGGCAGTCGGCGCCGGCCGCGCCGCCGGCTATCCACGGCCGGCGCATGCCGAACCGCGAGGTCGTACGGTCCGAGAGGCGTCCGGCGAGCGGGCCGCAGATGATCGTGCCAGGGGCACCTCGCGAAGAAGGTTCTGGTAGGCCGCGCGTTCGGCGGTGAAGAGTTGGTACACGGGGAAGCGGGACAGCCACTCCGCCGCCACGTCGCGCGAGGTGTAGCCGGTGCCGTAGGTCTCCAGCAGATGCAGGCCCAGCATCGTGTAGTCGATGTCGTCGTCGCGGACCGATCCGTGGATGCGGCCGGCCGTGATGCCCTCGAAGCCCCACCGGCCGAGCCGGTCCCGCTCGGCGGGATCGTCGAAGGGCACGTACCCCGTGAGCGGGTAGGCGTTCTTCGACGCCAGGTAGTCGCGGATCGACTCCCGGGTGGGGCCGAACTCGAAGGGCTTGCCCATCGTGTTGCCGATGATCCGGCCGTACCAGGCGCCCTGGATCCGGTCGGCGAGCCCGGTGGGCACGGGGCTTCGGACCCGGCGTCCTCTTGCTGATCCCGCTGTGCTGGCTCCTCGCGGACGTCCAGGTCGAGTTCGCCGTCGAGTTGAGTGGCGGGCGCCTGGCCGAATGGCGACGGGTCACCGGCGGGCTGCACGCGCACCGGCTCGCGATCGTCGAGGCCGTGGAGGCGCGCTCCCCGGAGCAGGCCGCCGCCGTCGACGCGCATTCCGCGCACGCGACGAGCCTGATCCTGTCGACACCGCAGGCACGCAGGATCGAACGTTCGGACCCCGGTTACGCGCGGCAGGAATCCGATGAACGGCATGGCGCCGGGCGAGCCGCTCGGCCTGACCCTGCAGTTCGGCGGCTCGTCCGGGTACGGCTTCATGAGCATCGAGCAGCGCCGCCGGGCGAGGGAGGAGTTCCCCGCGGAGGACCGCGCACCGGCGGGGCAGCCGGCCTGATGCTGTCGCTGGATCGAGCCTCGGCGATGGTCGACGCGGCACTCCGCCACGGCACCGCGCTCGGATGCGAACCGCTCACGGTGGCCGTGCTCGACCCCGGTGGGCATCTGCTGGTGCTCAAACGCCAGGACGGCAGCGCGTACCTGCGTCCGCAGATCACCCAGGCCAAGGCGTGGGGAGCCCTGGGCATGGGGCGCGGCACCCGCGCGGTGGCCGAACGCGCGGCCGTTGCGCCGGCGTTCTACACCGCGCCGGCAGGCATGTCCGACGGCCGTGTCGTACCGGTGCCGGGCGGGGTGCTCGTCCGCGACGCCGACGGCACCGTCTCGGCGGCGGTCGGCGTCAGCGGTGACGAACCCGGCAAGGACGAGGCCCGCGCGGTCTTCGGCATCGAGCACGGCGGCTTCGTCGCCGATACGGGGGAGAGGCCATGACCCAGGTCCGTGTCGAGCAGGGCGTTCTCGACGGCAACCGGAAGAACGGCGTGTTCCGGTTCCGGGGTGTCCCCTATGCCGCCCCGCCCGTCGGGGGGACCTGCGCTGGGCCCCGCCGCACCCCTCCGGACCCGCATCAGCGCAGGTCAACAGGGTGCGGCGGCTGCGGCGGCCTCCGTCGGTCAGATGTCGCGGAATGTCTCGATCTGGGCCCCGATCGAGTTGAGGCGTTCCGCCAGGTCCTCGTAGCCGCGGTTGATGACGTAGACGTTGCGCAGCACGGACGTGCCCTCGGCGGCCATCATCGCCAGCAGGACGACCACGGCCGGGCGGAGGGCGGGCGGGCACATCATCTCGGCGGCGCGCCAGCGGGTGGGGCCCTCGACCAGGACGCGGTGCGGGTCGAGCAACTGCAGTCGGCCGCCGAGGCGGTTGAGGTCCGTGAGGTAGATCGCGCGGTTGTCGTAGACCCAGTCGTGGATCAGTGACTGGCCCTGGGCGACCGCCGCGATGGCCGCGAAGAAGGGGACGTTGTCGATGTTCAGGCCGGGGAACGGCATCGGGTGGATCTTGTCGATGGGCGCCTCCAGCTTGGAGGGCCGCACGGTCAGGTCCACCAGGCGGGTACGGCCGTTGTCGGCGACGTACTCCGTGGTGCGGTCGTGGTCGAGGCCCATCTCCTCCAGGACCGCGAGTTCGATCTCCAGGAACTCGATCGGCACCCGGCGCACGGTCAGCTCCGACTCGGTGACCACGGCGGCGGCCAGCAGGCTCATCGCCTCTACCGGGTCCTCGGAGGGCGAGTAGTCCACGTCGACGTCGATGACGGGCACGCCGTGCACGGTGAGCGTGGTGGAGCCGATGCCCTCGACCCGTACGCCCAGCGTCTCCAGGAAGAAGCACAGGTCCTGGACCATGTAGTTGGAGGAGGCGTTGCGGATCGTGGTGACGCCGTCGTAGCGGGCCGCGGCGAGCAGCGCGTTCTCGGTGACCGTGTCCCCGCGCTCGGTCAGGACGATCGGGCGGCCGGGGCGCACGGCCCGGTCCACCGTGGCGTGGTACTGCCCCTCGGTCGCGGCGACTTCCAGACCGAACCGGCGCAGCGCGATCATGTGCGGTTCGATGGTGCGCGTGCCGAGATCACAGCCGCCGGCGTACGGCAACTTGAAGGCGTCCATCCGGTGCAGCAGCGGGCCGAGGAACATGATGATGGAGCGGGTGCGGACGGCCGCCTCCGCGTCGATGGCGTCCAGCTCCAGCTCGGCCGGCGGCACGATCTCCAGGTCGACCCCGTCGTTGACCCAGCGGGTCCGTACGCCGATGGAGTTGAGCACCTCCAGCAGGCGGTACACCTCTTCGATCCGGGCCACCCGGCGCAGCAGGGTGCGCCCCTTGTTCAGCAGCGACGCGCACAGCAGGGCGACACAGGCGTTCTTGCTCGTCTTCACGTCGATGGCGCCGGACAGGCGACGACCGCCGACCACCCTGAGGTGCATGGGGCCCGCGTACCCCAGCGACACGATCTCGCTGTCCAGGGCTTCGCCGATGCGGGCAATCATCTCAAGGCTGATGTTCTGGTTGCCGCGCTCGATGCGGTTGACGGCGCTCTGGCTGGTTCCGAGCGCCTCCGCGAGCTGTGTCTGTGTCCAGCCGCGGTGTTGCCGGGCGTCACGGATGAGCTTGCCGATGCGTACGAGGTAGTCGTCTGCCATGGGGTTGAGGTTATCTCAGATATGAGATGGTGCCCGTTGGGGGGTCCATTCGAGTGACGGGACGTCAGTGGCCCCTGGAGGTACGGCGAGGGGATGGTCCGGGGGGTAACCGGCTGACGTAATAGGTGTTATGTGGCGACATTGTCCGATAAGGGGAGGTTGTGACGAGGTGCTGGCCTCGGCGTGTCGCGCCCGCGGTCACGCGTGGCCGGTGCCGGGGTCCGTCCGGGTCCGCGCCGGGTGGCTCGGTGGCTCGGTGGATCGGTGGTGGAGGGGTGGAGGCCGGGCCCGGCCTGTGCGGCAGGCATCGACTGTGATCGCGGCGTCACCGAACGTGCCGAGGCGGGGGCCCGCACCGGTTCGGTCGAGGCCGGACGGCCGGTCCGGGCATGACCATTCGGGCCCCATGTACTAGAGTTATCTCGACATCGAGATATCTGCCGAGGGGCACCACAGCCGCCACCCCGGTAAGGGCTACCTAACTTAGCCTTACCTTAGCGGAACGGCCCGCGGGCCGTGGCGGCAGGATCGTGGTGGTACGCGCACATCAATGAAGGAGACTGTCGTGTCGGCGAACAGCTTCGACGCCCGCAGCACGCTGCAGGTGGGCGACGAGTCGTACGAGATCTTCCGGCTGGACAAGGTGGAGGGCTCGGCCCGCCTGCCGTACAGCCTCAAGGTCCTGCTGGAGAACCTGCTCCGCACCGAGGACGGCGCGAACATCACCGCCGACCACATCCGCGCCCTCGGCGACTGGGACTCCCAGGCCCAGCCGTCGCAGGAGATCCAGTTCACGCCGGCCCGTGTGATCATGCAGGACTTCACCGGTGTCCCGTGCGTCGTGGACCTCGCCACCATGCGCGAGGCCGTGAAGGAGCTGGGCGGCGACGCCGCCAAGATCAACCCGCTGGCCCCGGCCGAGCTGGTCATCGACCACTCGGTCATCGCCGACAAGTTCGGCACCAACGACGCCTTCAAGGTGAACGTCGACCTGGAGTACGGCCGCAACAAGGAGCGCTACCAGTTCCTGCGCTGGGGCCAGACCGCGTTCGACGAGTTCAAGGTCGTCCCGCCCGGCACCGGCATCGTCCACCAGGTCAACATCGAGCACCTGGCCCGCGTCGTGATGGTTCGCGACGGCAAGGCGTACCCGGACACCCTGGTCGGCACCGACTCGCACACCACGATGGTCAACGGCCTCGGCGTCCTCGGCTGGGGCGTCGGCGGCATCGAGGCCGAGGCCGCCATGCTCGGCCAGCCCGTCTCGATGCTCATCCCGCGCGTCGTCGGCTTCAAGCTCACCGGCCAGCTCCGGCCCGGCACCACCGCCACCGACCTCGTGCTCACCATCACCGAGATGCTGCGCAGGCACGGCGTCGTCGGCAAGTTCGTCGAGTTCTACGGCGAGGGCGTCGCCGCCACCTCCCTCGCCAACCGCGCCACCATCGGCAACATGTCCCCGGAGTTCGGCTCCACCGCCGCGATCTTCCCGATCGACGACGAGACCCTCAGCTACCTGCGGCTGACCGGCCGCAGCGACCACCAGGTCGCGCTGGTCGAGGCGTACGCCAAGCAGCAGGGCCTCTGGCTGGACCCGAAGGCCGAGCCCGACTTCTCCGAGAAGCTGGAGCTGGACCTGTCGACGGTCGTCCCGTCGATCGCCGGACCGAAGCGCCCGCAGGACCGCATCGTCCTCGCGAACGCCGCCCAGCAGTTCAAGTCGGACGTGCTCAACTACGTGGACGCGGGCGACGAGCCGGGCAAGGAGTCCTTCCCGGCCTCCGACTCCCCGGCGGTCGCCCCCAACGGCGCCCCGTCCAACCCGGTCCAGGTCACCGCCCCCGACGGCACCACCTACACCCTGGACCACGGTGCGGTCACGGTCGCCGCCATCACCTCCTGCACCAACACCTCCAACCCGTACGTCATGGTCGCCGCCGCCCTGGTGGCCAAGAAGGCGGTCGAGAAGGGCCTGACCCGCAAGCCCTGGGTCAAGACCACCCTCGCGCCGGGCTCCAAGGTCGTCACCGACTACTTCGACAAGGCGGGCCTGACCCCGTACCTGGACAAGGTCGGCTTCAACCTCGTCGGCTACGGCTGCACCACCTGCATCGGCAACTCCGGCCCGCTGCCGGACGAGGTCTCCAAGGCCGTCAACGACCACGACCTCGCCGTCACCTCGGTCCTGTCCGGCAACCGGAACTTCGAGGGCCGGATCAACCCCGACGTCAAGATGAACTACCTGGCCTCCCCGCCGCTGGTCGTCGCGTACGCCCTCGCGGGCTCCATGAAGGTGGACATCACGCGTGACGCCCTGGGCACCGACCAGGACGGCAACCCGGTCCACCTGAAGGACATCTGGCCGAGCGAGGCCGAGGTCAACGACGTCGTCGCGGGCGCCATCGGCGAGGACATGTTCAACAAGTCCTACCAGGACGTGTTCGCGGGCGACGCCCAGTGGCAGGCGTTGCCGATCCCGACCGGCAACACCTTCGACTGGGACGCCGAGTCGACCTACGTCCGCAAGCCCCCGTACTTCGACGGCATGACCATGGAGCCGGCCCCGGTCGAGGACATCGCCGGCGCGCGCGTCCTGGCCAAGCTCGGCGACTCGGTCACCACCGACCACATCTCCCCGGCCGGTGCCATCAAGGCCGACACCCCGGCGGGCAAGTACCTCACCGAGCACGGGGTGGGGCGCCGCGACTTCAACAGCTACGGCTCGCGCCGCGGCAACCACGAGGTCATGATCCGCGGCACGTTCGCCAACATCCGGCTGCGCAACCAGATCGCGCCGGGCACCGAGGGCGGCTACACCCGCGACTTCACGCAGGACGGCGGACCGGTCTCCTTCATCTACGACGCCTCGCAGAACTACCAGGCCGCCGGTACCGCGCTGGTCGTCCTGGCCGGCAAGGAGTACGGCTCCGGCTCGTCCCGCGACTGGGCGGCCAAGGGCACGGCCCTGCTGGGCGTCAAGGCCGTCATCGCCGAGTCCTACGAGCGCATCCACCGCTCCAACCTCATCGGCATGGGTGTGCTGCCGTTGCAGTACCCGGAGGGCGCCTCCGCCGAGTCGCTCGGCCTGACCGGCGAGGAGACCTTCTCCGTCTCCGGCGTCACCGCGCTCAACGACGGCACCACGCCGCGCACGGTCAAGGTCACCACCGACACGGGCGTCGAGTTCGACGCGGTCGTCCGCATCGACACCCCCGGTGAGGCCGACTACTACCGCAACGGCGGGATCATGCAGTACGTGCTGCGCAACCTGATCCGCAAGTAACCGGCAGCGGCCGAGCCCCGGGCTCGGAGCGCCGCCGCCCAGGGCCGCATCCCCGATGACGGGGGTGCGGCCCTTCGCCGGTCACGTCCCGGGGCAGCCGGGTCATCCGAGTCATCCGGGGCATCCGGGTCATGACCGACCCTCAGCCTGGACACAGGGTCCGCTCAGCGGACCGGGACAGGATCGGGACATGACTGGAACCCCAGGGCCGCGCACCGGCCGTACCCACGGGCCGATCGTCCGCCGCCCCGGCCACGCCGCCCGGCGCGGGGAGTGTCGGAGATGACCGCCGTGCCGGACCCGCCGAGGGGCCGTTCCCTGGGCACGCGGCTGCTGACCGTCGTCGTCGCCGCGCTCGTGGGTCTGAGCGCCGCACTGGCCGTCGGCACCGTGATCGTGCAACGCGCCTACGTCCTGGGGCACCTCGACGACCGGGTGACCGACGCCGCCGAGTGGGGCGCGGACGGTGCGGCCCGCCACCCGGAACTCGCCGCGGACCTCTCCTTCCTCGGCGACGCAGCCGGTCCGGCGGGCCTGCTCGCGGCCCGGCTCGACGGGAACGGGAAGGTCCTGAGCGCGGCGGTGTTCGACGGGCCCGCCGCCGGCTCCACGGACGGGTCCGGCGACGGGGCCACGGACGGGTCCGGCGACAGCGGCACGGACGGGTCCGGCGACGGCCACGGGGACGGCGGGGCCGACCGGAGCGGAGGGAGCGCGGGGCCGCGCGACCTCACCGGCGTCCAGCGCGCCGCCCTCGGGGGCATCGCCGCCGACGGCTCCGCGCACACCCGGACGGTCCCCGGACTCGGCACCTACCGCCTCCTCGCCCTCGACCGGGCGGGGATCCACCTCCTGACCGGCCTCCCCATGGACGACGTACTGGCCGGTCTCGGCGGGCTGGCGACCGCGGAGACCGCGATCGCCGGGGCCGGACTGGCCGTGGCGTGCGGCGTGTGCGCGACCCTCGTACGGCGTCGGCTGCGCCCGCTGCGACACGTCGCCGCCACGGCCGAGGCGATCTCCCGTACACCGTTCGGCACCGGCCGGACGACCGACCTCGCCCGGGTACGGCTGCCGGAGCGGGACACCGGGCCCGGCGGCGAGGTCGCCCGGATCGGCGCCGCCCTGAACCGCCTCGCCGACCAGGCCGCGACCGCGCACGCCGACCGGGTGCGGGCCGAGGAGCGGGTGCGGCGCGGCGAGGAGCGGATGCGGCGGTTCCTGGCCGACGCCAGCCACGAACTCCGCACGCCGCTCGCGGCCATCGCCGGTTACGCGGAGCTGATGAACCACGGCTCCGGCCGCGTCGCCCCGGAGCTTGCCTGGCGGCGGGTCACGGCGGAATCGGCCCGGATGACGGGGCTGGTCGAGGACCTTCTGCTGCTCGCCCGCCTCGACGAGGGCCGTCCGCTGCCATCGGCCGAGGTGGACCTCGCCTGCCTGGTCACCGAGGCGGTGTGGGCGGCGCGGGCCGCCGGTGACGGGCACGTCTGGCGGCTCGAACTCCCGCCGGACGCCCCCGCCCTGGTGGTCGGCGACGAGGCGCGGCTGGGTCAGGTGGTGGCCCGCCTGCTGGCCAACGCGCGCGGGCACACCCCCGTGGGGACGACGGTGGTCGCCACCGTCGAGACCACCCCCACCCATGGCGTCGTCCGCGTCCGCGACGACGGTCCCGGCATCCCGTCCGATCTCCTCCCGGTGGTCTTCGAGCCGTTCACCCGCGCGGACACCTCCCGCGCCCGGTCCGGTGGTGCGGAGGGCGGCGGCTCGGGGCTCGGACTGGCCGTCGCGGCGGCGGTGGTGGCGGCGCACGGGGGCCGGATCGCGGTGGAGAGCGCACCGGGGCGTACGGAGTTCGTGGCGCGGGTGCCGCGCTCCGGCCGGGCAGGACCGGTGGGCGAACTCGGCCGGACGGGGCCGGTGACCGGGGACGCGCTCCGGCCGGAGGAGGACCGGGTGACCGGGGCGGGGCGGACGGCGGAGGCGGTGTAGGCGAGCGGAAGCCGCTCCGGGCGGACCCGGTGGCGGTGCGCACCGGGTCCGCGGGCCGGACGGGCGAGGGGGGATCGACCTGTCCGGGTGGGGCGTGGCTCGTGTCGGACGGAGATGCGACAACGTTGTCGACTCGCCGTCACATGACTTTACCGCCTCAACCGACAACGATGTCAACCCAGTTGGGGTACCCCCGTCGGATGACGCCCGCGGATCCGGAGTGGACTGACGCGACGTCACCGACGGCTGCCGGGCACGAACGCGGCGGCCGGTACCACCGCGCCCGCGGCGTCCGCCGGTCCAGCGCTCGAGGCCGCCGCCGAGGGGGCGACGGCGGTGGTCAGAGCGCCGGATCCCCGGCCTCCGGCTGCCGGATCCCCGGCCTCCGGCGGCTGTCGGATCCCCGGCCTCCGGCCGCCGGTTCCCGGACTGCCGTGACCGCACCGGCATCAAGACGCCGTGTTCTCGCCCGCCTGTTCATCCGCGGGCTCCGCCGCCTGTTCATCCGCGGGCTCCGCCGAGGGCTTCGCCGCGGGCTCCGGCGCCTCACCGGTGACGACGGCCTCCAGTTCCTCCCAGGCCCGGGAGGGCAGGTCCCGTGCCGCCCACCTGGCCGCGGAGCGGACTTCCTCCGGCGTACGGAAGCCGGCCACGACACTTGCCACGACCGGGTGCCGCAGCGGGAAGCGGATGGCCGCGTGGGGCAGAACCGTGCCGTGCCGGCGGCAGACACCGGCCAGGGCGCGGGCCCGCGCGAGCAGATCGGCGGGGGCCGGCCGGTAGTCGAAGTACGCCCCGTCCGCGGGGGAGGGGCTGCTGAGGAGCCCGGAGTTGAAGGGCGCCGCGGCGACCGCGGACACCCCTCGGTCCGCGCACGCGGCCAGGAGCGGCAGCGCGCTCCGGTCGGCGAGGGTCCAGCGGCCGGCCACCATCACCACGTCCACGTCCGTCTCGGCGACGAAGCGCAGCAGTGGCGGGACGGAGTTCATGCCGACGCCGACGGCACCGACGACTCCCTGCTCGCGCAGTTCGACCAGAGCGGGGACGGCCTGGTCGACCGCGGTGTCCATGTGCTCGTCCGGGTCATGGACGTAGACGATGTCGATGCGGTCCACGCCGAGCCGCGCCCGGCTCGCCTCCAGGCTGCGCAGGACGCCGTCCCGGGAGTAGTCGGGCCGCCGGACCGAGGTGTCGGGGACGTCGAAGCCGCCCGCCGCGAGATCGGACCCGGTGGGGTGCGGGTTCGTCACCAGGAGCCGGCCGACCTTGGTGGAGAGCGTGAACCGGTCGCGCGGCCGTCCCGCGAGTGCCCGGCCCAGCCGGCGTTCGGACAGGCCCAGGCCGTAGTGCGGAGCGGTGTCGAAGTGGCGTACTCCCGCCGCCCACGCGGCCTCGATGGTGGCGCCGGCCGTGGCGTCGTCGACGGCGGAGTAGAGGTTGCCCAACGGGGCGGCGCCGAAGCCGAGTTCACCGACGCGCACCGGGGTGCGGCCGATCGTGCGCAGGTTCATGCGACCAGTCCGTACCAGCGTGCCGCGGTCCCGCCGTACACCTCGGCGCTCTCGTCGGGGCTGAGTGCCGCCGTGAGGGTCTGGGCGACCGCGAGGGTGTCGCCGTAGTCGGCGGCGAGCAGGCAGACCGGCCAGTCGGATCCGAACATCAGCCGGTCCGGGCCCAGTTTCTCCAGGAGCACGTCGGCGTGGCGGCGCAGGGCGGGTGCGTGGGGCGCGGGGGCGCGGGTGACCAGTCCGGAGAGCTTGACGGCGACGTTGTCGCAGTGGCCGAGCCGGGTCATGAGGGCCGTCCAGGGTTCCAGGCCGCCCGGTTCGACCTCCGGGTTGCCCGCGTGGTCCAGGACGAAGCGCACCTCGGGCAGCTGGGTCACGGTCCGTACGGCCGCGCTCAGTTGGTCGGGGCGGACGAGCAGGTCGTAGACGAGGCCGGCCGCGCCGACGGCCGCCAGGCCGCGCCGGGCGTCCGTACGGTCCAGCCACCGTGGGTCCGGTTCGTCCTGGACGCCGTGGCGGATGCCGGCGAGGGCCGCGCCGCCCGGATGTTCGCGCAGTTCGGCGAGGCGGTCGGGGATCGCGGGGTCGGTCAGGTCGGTCCAGCCGACGACGGCCCTCACGTGCGGGTCCCGCGCGGCCAGCGCGAGGAGTTCGGGGGTCTCCTCCGCGACCGGGACGGTCTGCACGACCACGGTGGCGTCGATGGCCGCCCGGTGCAGCAGGGGGCGTAGGTCGTCCATGGTGAAGCTGCGGTGCAGGACGGGGATCGGGTGGGTCCACGGCTGGTCGCGTACGTCGAGGTCCCACAGGTGGTGATGAGCGTCGATGCGCACACTCGGTCCCTTGTGTCTTGGGCGGGTCGGACTGGGGCGTGTTTCGAAAGTGGCGTGGGCCCCGGCGGGACTTCGGAAACACGCCCGGTGGCCGGCGGGCCGGTGCCGTCCGGGCGGCCCGCGGCTGTCGGGTCCGCCGGTCCCGGCACGGCGGCGTCCGCGTCAGTCGAGGTGGAAGACCTCCTCCGCCGGGACCCACCACTCGCCCTCGGCGGCGCTGTCCAGGGGCTGCTGGCAGGGATCGGTGAGGGCCCACCAGGCACGGGTGTCCGGGTCCTCGGCGATGGCGGCGGTGTCCTCGGCGTAGTCGTCGCCGCTGTACTCCAGGTAGCTGAACAGCAGGCCGTCCCTCAGGAAGATGGAGTAGTTGCCGATGTGGGCCCGTTTGAGGGCCGCCAGCACTCCGGGCCAGGCGGCGGCGTGCAGACGGCGGTATTCCTCTTCCTTCTCCGGCTTCAGCCGGATGACCGTCGCGAAGCGTTGCATGTCCTCACTCCTCAGTTCTCGGCCGCCAGTTCTCGGCCCTCGGTTCCCGGTCCCCGTTCCTCGGCTTCCGTCCCAGGGGATCGGTCCTCGGCTCCCGGTCCTCGGGTCTCGGTCCTCGGGTCTCGGTCCTCGGCTCCCGGTCCTCGGGTCTCGGTCCCCGGGTCTCGATTCCCGTTCCCGGTCCCCGTTCCTCGGCCCTCGGTTCTCGGTTCTGGTCGATCCTTGTCAGTCCGCCGGTTTTTGTCAGCCCCTCACGCGCAGCCTCAAGCCGGCCATGCCGCCGTCCACGGCCAGTGCCGTGCCGGTGACGGAGGAGGCCCCCGGGGAGGCGAGGGCGCAGATGGCGTCGGCGACCTCGTCCGCGGTCACCAGCCGTCCGTGCGGCTGCCGCGCGGACAGGGCGGCGCGCTCCCGCTCCGGATCGTCCGCCGTCTCCAGCAACCGGGTCACCCAAGGGGTGTCGACCGTCCCCGGGTTCACGGCGTTGACCCGGATCCCGTCGGCCACCAGGTCGGCCGCCATGGCGAGGGTCAGTGACAGCACCGCGCCCTTGCTGGCCGAGTACAGGGCGCGGCCGGGCAGACCGGCCGTCGCCGCGATGGAGGCGACGTTGACGACGGCCGCGTGCCGGGAGGCGCGCAACTGGGGCAGCACGGCCCGGGTGACCCGCACCAGGCCGACCACGTTGACGTCCAGCACCCGGTGCCATTCGTCGTCCGGGTTGTCGTCCACGCGGCCCTGGGCCCCGATGCCGGCGTTGTTGACCAGGATGTCCAGCCCGCCGAGCGACTTCAGGGCCGATCCGGTGGCTGCGGTCACCGAGGCGTCGTCGCACACATCGCCCCGTACGTGGACCATCCCGTCGACCGGTGGCGCCTGCGGGTCCAGTACGGCGACGCGCGCGCCCTCGGCCAGCAGCCGGCGTGCGGTGGCGAGTCCGATGCCGGAGGCGCCGCCGGTGACCAGTGCGGTCAGGCCGTCGAAGGCTGCCATGTCAGATCCGCCCGGTCGGGGCCGGTCGCCGGACGGGGATGTCGTACTCCAACTGCACGGTGGCTCCTCACACGGGGCGGGTTCGGCAAGGTCGTCAGGGCGCGGGACCGCGGCGGGACGGGGCCCGGCCGAGTCCGGGAGCACGGGTCCGTCCCGCCGGTCTTGTCCTGCCGCCGTCTCGCTGTCGGGCGGCCAGAAGCGGCCAGAACACGCCTCAAGTAATCAGACTCATTTGACGTCCGGGGTTGACCGGATCGGACGGACCATAGGCAGCTCTCGCCGCTGTGTGCAAGACAAGAGCACGCGGGATGCCCTGTTTTATCGGCAAAGTCTCCCCGTGCTCGCCCACCGTGCAGGAGTCGCGGCGATGTCGATGAGTCAGACTCTTGCCCGGTGACCACCGCAGTGTCATAGTGACCCCGCAAATGAGTCTGATTCATCACTCCCGGAGGTCGGTTCCCGTGTCAGAACAGCGCAAGGTCTCGGCCAAAGACGGCGGAGCGACCAGGCGTTACCGGCCGGGATACGAACTGGTCGCCGAGCAACTCCTCGGTTACATCGGCGAGCAGGACCTGCACCCCGGTGACCGCCTGCCCACGGAAGCCGGGCTCGCGGAGATCCTCGGCACCTCGCGCAACGTCACCCGTGAAGCGGTCAAGGTGCTGGCGGCTCTCGGGCGGTTGAGCGTGCGGCGGGGCGCCGGCATCTTCGTCGCCGAGTCACCCGGCGGCCTGGCCGACGACCATCTGACACACTTCCAGCCGACCAGCATGGAGCACGTGCTGATGCTCCTCGACTACCGCACGCTGATCGAATCGGAGACCGCGCGCCGGGCCGCGGGGCAGGCGACCCCCATCGAGGTGCGGGACATCCGGGACGGCGCCGAACGCTCCCTGGAGGCGGGCCGGGGAGGCGACGCCGACGCCTTCGCCGCGGCCGACAAACTGTTCCACGACGCCGTCGGCGTCGCCGCCCACAACGTCTTCCTGCGGTCCAGCGTCGCCAACGTCCGGCGCCTGGCCGCCCAGTCCGACGTGCTCCTCTTCCACGGTGACACACCCGGTTCCCTCGAAGTGGCGGGCCGCCAGCACCTGGCCATCGCCGAAGCCATCGCCTCCGGGGACCCGGACCGGGCCGCCGAGCTGATGAACGAGCACATCGCCACCACCCGGCACCAGTTCGAGCGGCGGATCCGCGACCGGCTGTTCAACGTCACCCCCCACGTCGACGCCCCCGGCACGTCCGGTCCCTCGGACGGCGTCGGCCCCACCGAGACCACCCCGCCGGCGACCTCCGCCTCCTGAACGAGGCCACCGGCGGGGTGTCCGAGGAATGAGCCGTCCATTGCCTGGACGGCCCGGTGAAGTCCCGGGCCGTCCACTCCCTTCATCGCACAGGCGATTGGATTCCCATGTCCATGTCTCCACCCCGTCCCCGTCGCGCACGACGCGGAAGCGTGCTCGCGGTCCTCTCGCTGGCCGCGGCCGCGCTGCCGCTGAGCGGCCTCCAGGCCCAGGCAGCCGCCGACCAGGGCCCGCCCCCGCTGAAGCTCTACGTCTCGCCCGACCACGGCCGGGACAGCGGACCGGGCAGCGCCAAGCAGCCGTTCCGGACGCTTGAGCACGCCCGCGACCACGTCCGGGGCATCAACCGCGACATGCACCGCGACATCCACGTCGAGCTGCTGTCCGGCACCTACCGGCTGACCGACACCTTCACCCTGACCGCCCGCGACTCGGGGACGAACGGCCACCGCATCGTCTACGAGGCGGCACCCGGCGCCCGTCCCGTGGTCAGCGGCGGCGAGCAGGTCACCGGCTGGACCCCCCTCGACGCCTCCCACCAGGTGTACAAGGCGCACGTGGGCGATCTCGACACCCGCCAGCTCTACGTCGACGGAGAGCTGGAGACCCGCGCCCGCGGGCAGCAGAATCCGCCCGGCTTCACCAAGACCGCCACCGGTTACAAGATCACCGACACCAGTCTGGACGCGTACAAGAACCAGTCCGACATGGAGGTCGTCAGCAGCTGGGGCTGGATGCTGATGCGCTGCCCCGTGCAGTCCATATCCGGCACCACCATGACCATCCAGCAGCCCTGCTTCCACAACGCCAACCTCCACGAGGGCCAGGAGATCCAGAACCCGACCTGGCTGGAGAACGCCCGGGAACTGATGGACACCCCGGGGGAGTGGTACCTCGACAAGAGCGCGGGCGACCTCTACTACATGCCCAAGCAGGGCCAGGACCTCTCGAAGGCGACCGTCACGGTGCCGAGGGTCCAGGACCTCGTGGACCTGAACGGGACCAAGGACCACCCGGTCACCGACGTCTCCTTCCAGGGCATCACCTTCTCCTACTCGACCTGGCTCGCGCCGAGTTCGAGCGACGGGCTGATCGAGGGACAGGCCGGCTTCCGCATCGTCGGCGACGACAACCCGACCTTCGACTCCACCCGGCTGAAGTGGGTCAAGACGCCCGGCGCCGTCAACGTCAGCCACGGCCACGACATCGGCTTCGCGGGCAACACCTTCACCCACCTCGGCGCGGTCGGCCTCAACCTGAACACCGGCACCCAGCGCACCGACATCACCGGCAACGTGTTCCAGCAGATCGCGTCGACCGGCATCCAGGTCGGCGGCACCGACGTCATCGACGCGCACCCGGACGACCCGCGCGACATCACCAAGGACAACACGGTCGACAACAACGTGGTCACCCACGTCGCCGACCAGTACAACGGGTCGCTCGGCATCTTCGCCGGGTACACCGACCACACCGTCATCACCCACAACAAGGTCTACGACCTGCCCTACAGCGGCATCTCCGTCGGCTGGGGCTGGGGTCTGACCGACAAGGGCGGCGACAGCAACTACCCCGGCAACTCGGGCGTACCGGTCTGGGACACCCCGACCACCGCACGCGACAACGAGATCAGCGACAACGAGATCAGCGACATCATGAAGTCGCAGGCCGACGGCGGCGCGATCTACACCCTCAGCGCCAACCCGGGCGGTGTCGTCTCCGGCAACTACATCCGCAAGGTCCCCGAGCACGCCTACGGCGCGATCTACCAGGACGAGGGCAGCCGCTACTGGCACACCACGAACAACGCCTTCTGCGACGTCGCCTACCAGTGGCTGCTGCTCAACCACGGCATGGACATCACCGCCGACTACAACTTCACGACGACGCCGAAGTTCAGCGCCCAGTTCAACAGCACCGACGACACGATCCTGAACAACACCACCGTCGACGGCTGTGAGCAACTGCCCGCGTCGATCGTCGACAACGCCGGCCTCCAGCCGCGGTACCGGCATCTCGACCCCGACCCGCAGCCCGGCGACCGCACCGCGCCGAGCGCCCCCGGCAAGCCCGGCGCCGTCACCGACTTCCCCACCGTGGCGGACCTGACCTGGCCCGCGGCCAGCGACGACACCGGTGTCACCGGCTACGCGGTGTACCAGGACGGCAAGCTCGCCAGTGCCGCCAAGGGCACCTCGGCGCGCATCCCGAACCTGACTCCCGGCCGGACGTACACCTTCACCGTGACCGCCCGCGACGCCGCGGGCAACGAGTCACCGGCCAGTGCGCCGGTGACGGTCACCATGCCGTCCGGCGCCGACCTGGCGCTGCACAAGCCGGTGACGGTGTCCTCCCACTCCGACCCGAACACCCCCGAACTGGCCGTGGACGGCGACCTGTCCACCCGCTGGGCGCAGGGTCTCGGGCTGCCCGACCCGTCCTGGATCCAGGTCGACCTCGGCGCGCAGTACGACGTCTCCGGC
The DNA here is from genome assembly GCF_042268025.1 of Streptomyces sp. NPDC056161. Taxonomy (NCBI): domain Bacteria; kingdom Bacillati; phylum Actinomycetota; class Actinomycetes; order Kitasatosporales; family Streptomycetaceae; genus Streptomyces; species Streptomyces sp. NPDC056161. The sequence goes on along the minus strand of NZ_JBHJUV010000002.1, from coordinate 204,234 downwards.
GCGATCACCACCTTCGAGAAGGCCAGCGGCTACAAGTACCGCGTCGAGGTGTCCCCCGACGAGGTGCACTGGACCACGCTGGACGACCACACCGGCAGCGACACCACCGCGCAGACCACCTACTCCCCCGCCGAGCGGGAGACCGACGGCCGCTACGTCCGGCTGACCGTCACCGGCTCCAGCGGCAACGGCGGCAGCCTCTACGAACTCCAGGTCTACGGCACCGCCCTGCCGCCGAGCGGCGACCACACCGCGCCGGACGCGCCGGGGCAGCCCACCGCCACCGCGCTGCTGCCCGGCATGGCCGACGTGAGCTGGCCGGCCGCGCCGGACGACCAGGGCGTCACCAGCTACGCCGTCTACCAGGACGGCAAGCGGATCGCCGTCACCGACAGGACCCGGCTGCGGGTCGGCGACCTGTCCCCGCAGAAGGAGTACACGTTCACCGTCGTGGCGAGGGACGCGGCGCTCAACGCCTCCGAGCCCAGCCCCGCGGCCACGATCACCATGCCGGCCGACGACGACCTGGCGCTGCACAAGCCGGTGACGGTGTCCTCCTACTCCGACCCGAACACCCCCGAACTGGCCGTGGACGGCGACCTGTCCACCCGCTGGGCGCAGGGTCTCGGGCTGCCCGACCCGTCCTGGATCCAGGTCGACCTGGGCAAGGTGACGTCCGTCTCCAGCGTGGCGACGACGTTCGAGAAGCCCAGCGGCTACCAGTACCTCCTGGAGTACTCGGCCGACGGCGTCGCCTGGTCGACGTTCGACGACCACACGGCCGCCCGCACCACCGCGCAGACCGCCTACTCCTTCGCCGACACCCCCCTCGACGCCCGCTACCTGCGGCTGACCGTCACGGGTTCGAGCTGGAACGGCGGCAGCGTCTACGAGCTGCGGGCCTACGGCGGCTTCTAGCGCCCCGACAGGCAACGTCCGCCTCGTCGCGACGCCGGCGCACGGGCCTTCTCCCGGCCGGGCCCGCTCCACCACAGGAACAGAAAGCGATCATGAAGATCACACATGTCGAAGTCCATCCGATCGACGTCCCCGCGGCCGAACCGCCCTTCTTCTGGCGGGACGGGCTGAGCGGCAGCCCATCGGTGGGCGACGGCGCGGTCCTGCACATCGGCACCGACGAAGGTGCCGAGGGGGTGGCGGTGTTCGCCCGGCCGGGAGCGGCCGTCACCCTGCGGGACCTGGTCGACCGCGTCTTCCGGGACGAACTCCTCGGAGCCGACCCCTTCCGGCGCGAATGGCTCTGGCACCGCGTCTGGGAACTCGACCGCATCCACGAACTGCCCCTGCCCACCCTGGGCCTGATCGACGTGGCGCTGTGGGACCTGGCGGGGCGGGTGCACGACCGGCCGGTGTGGCAACTGCTCGGCGGTTTCCGCGACGCCATCCCCGCCTACGCCTCCACCTCCACCTTCGCCACCACCGAGGAGTTCCTCTCCGTCGCCGACCAGAGCCTGGCACTCGGCTACCGCGGCATCAAACTGCACGCCTGGGGCGACGCCCGCCGGGACGCCGCCCTGTGCCAGGCCCTGCGCGACCACGTCGGCCCGGACGTCCCGCTGATGTACGACGGCTCGGCCGGCTTCGACCTGCCCGACGCCATCTACCTGGGCCGCGCCCTGTCCGAGGCGGACTACCTCTGGTACGAGGAGCCGATGCGCGAGTTCAGCATCAGCGCCTACCAGCGGCTCGCCGAAGCCGTCTCCGTACCGCTGCTGGTCGCCGAGACCTCCGACGGCGCCCACATGAACTCCGCCGACTTCATCAAGGCCGGTGCCGCCACCTTCGGAGTGCGGGCCGGCACCACGCTGCGCGGCGGCATCACCGGAGCCATGCGCACCGCCCATCTGGCCGACGCCTTCCGGCTGCGCGCCGAGGTGCACGGCTCCGACATCCCCAACCAGCACCTGTGCATGGCCATCTCCAACACCACCTACTACGAGTCCCTGGTCACCGCCACCACCGTCGTCCGTGAGCGGCACGTCGACGAGCACGGACTGGTGCACGCACCCACCGGGCCGGGCATCGCCCTGCCCCTCGACTTCGGCTACGGCGACGCACTCAAGAGGTTCGTGGAACAGCCCCGCTGACCCGCGCCGACCCCCACTGACCCCCACTGACCCCCCGCGCCCCACCCGCACCATCCCGAACCACGAAAGGCAAGACGATGACGTCTTCCCGCTTCTCCAGAACCGGCCCGGGTGCCCGAACGGTACGCGCCCTGGCCGCGGGGGCGGCCCTGACGGCCGTCACCCTGCTGGCCGGCTGCGCCAGCGCCGACCCGACCGGCGGACCGGCCGCCAAGAGCGGTACCGCCGAGTTCAAGCCCGTCGGCCAGAAGGCCGGCTCGCAGATCACCGTCTGGACCGACTCCACGCGGCTGCCCTCGGTGCAGGCGTACCAGAAGTCCCACCCGGACGTGCAGATGAAGATCGTCACCTACGACGGCGGCGCCGACGGCTCGACCTACCTCCAGTCGAAGGTGCAGCTGTTCGACCGCACCGGCGAGGGCTGGCCCGACGTCGTCTTCGGCTCGCCCACCGACGTCACCTGGGCGTCCGCCCCCACCAAGCCCGGCGCCACCCCCTTCGCCGCGCCGCTGGACGACAAGCTGGTCCCCGGGAGCACCCTGGGCGGCTTCGCCAAGGGTTCGCTCGCGCCGTGCCAGTTCAACGGGCACACCTACTGCCTGCGCAACGACATCGCGCAGGTCGTCCTCTGGTACAACAAGCCCCTCATGGACAAGTGGGGCTACCAGCCCCCCACCACCTGGGCCGAGTACGAGGCCCTCGGCCTGAAGGTAGCCAAGGAGCACCCCGGCTACCTCGTCGGCTCCGTCGGCGACACCAACTCCCACGAGTCCTACTTCTGGTCCGGCCAGTGCCCGGCCTTCAGCCTGACCGAACCGGACACGCTGCGGGTGGACCTGAAGGACCCCAAGTGCACCCGGATGGCGACCCTCCTGGACAAGCTGATCTCCGCGAAGGCCGTCACCACCCAGGGCTTCTTCAGCCAGGGCTTCGCCAAGAACAGCGGCTCGAAGGTCCTGATGGCCTACGGCCCGTCCTGGTACGGCCAGTACCTGTTCAAGACCGCCTTCCACACGCCCGCCCGGCAGATCGCCGCGGCGGCGCCGCTGACCTGGCCCGGTGAGACCACCGCGAGCACCGGCAACGTGGGCGGCGGCGTCTGGATGGTCTCCTCGCACAGCACCAACCTCAAGGCGTCGACCGACCTGGTGACCTGGCTGACCACATCGGACGAGAACCAGGCCAAGGCCCCCACCTACCCGGCCTACGCGCCCGCCGCCAAGGCATGGCTCGCCAACCCGGCCAACAACAGCTACTTCGCCGAAGACGTCAGCGGCCCCTTCCAGCAGGCGGCCGACGAGGTGTGGACGGGCTGGTCCAACACCAGGTTCTCCGACGCGACGTCCTGGTCCAGCGTCGTCCTGCCGGCCCTGACCGGCGGCAAGACGCTCACGGCCACCCTGCCGGCCTGGCAGAAGGCCATCGGCGACCAGGCCAAGGCCAACGGATACCAGGTGACCGACCGATGACGCTGCTGGACACCCGGCCCGTCGCCGTCGCCGCCCCGCTCCGCCGCGGTGGCACGCCGCGGCGGCGGGCCGGCCGCGCGGGCTACCTCTTCGTCGCCGGGTACACGCTGCTGCTGCTCGCCTTCGGCGTGTTCCCCACCTGCTACGCCTTCTACCTGGCCGTCACCAACGACCGGGGCCAGTTCACCGGACTCAACCAGTTCACCAGGGTCGTGCAGGACTACCGGTTCCTGCCGGCGTTCGGCCACATCCTGGTGTACCTGGTGCTCTGGCTGGTGACCCTCGTGGTGCTGACGGTCCTGACGGCCGTCGTCCTGCGCAGCCGCCTGCGGACCTCGGTCTCGGCGCTGCTGCGGTTCCTGTACTACATCCCCGGCGCGCTCGCGGGCGTGGCGAGCGTGCTGGTCTGGCTGTTCATGCTCGACCCGGACGTGAGCCCGGTCTCCTGGCTGCTGAAGGCACTGGGCATGGACAGCTTCGCCGCCGTCCTGGCCCCCGGCAACCTCCCGATGATCTTCATGCTCATCGCCTTCTGGACCGGAGCCGGGGGCTGGATGGTCGTCATGTACGGGGCGCTGAACAACATCCCCGACGAGGTGATCGAGGCGGCCCGGATCGACGGGGCGGGCCCCTGGCGCATCGCCTGGTCCATCCAGATCCCGATGATCCGGCAGTGGATCGCCTACATGACCATCCTCGCCTTCGCCGCCGGCACCCAGCTGTTCGTCGAGCCGCAACTCCTGCAGACCGCCAGCCTGGGCAGGGTCAGCCCGACCTGGTCACCCAACCAGCTCGCCTACGTCTACGCCTTCCAGCAGGGCGACTTCAACGGCGCCGCCGCGATCTCCGTCTTCCTCCTGGCGCTCGGCCTGCTCTGCGCGGGCCTCCTGGTGTGGCGCTCGAACATGTTCACGTTGGATGAGAAATGACCTTGCCCTCCGCGCTTCCGCGCTCCCGTACCGCGCCCTCGCGGGCCGTCTCCGCACTCGTCGTCGGCCTGCTGCTCGCCGCCCTGCTGGTGTTCTTCGTGCTGCCCGTCGTCTGGCTGCTGCTGGCCCCGAGCAAGACGGCCGGGCAGATCGTCCACGACAACCCGCTGTCCTTCGGCTCCTTCGGCCGGATCGGCGACGCCTGGCGGCACCTGTTCTCCTTCGAGGACGGCGCCGTCCTGGTCTGGCTGCGCAACTCGGCCGTCTACTCGGGCGGTTCCCTGGTGCTGACCCTCCTCACCAGTGTCCCGGCCGGTTACGCGCTGGCCCTGACCAAGTTCCGCGGCCGCAAGACGCTGCTCGCGGTCACCCTCGTGACGATGATCATGCCGTCGGCCACGCTGGTCCTGCCGGTCTTCCTCGAACTGAACAAGTTCCACCTGATCGGCACGGTCTGGTCGGTGATCCTGCCGTTCTCGTTCTACCCGTTCGGGGTGTACCTGGTGTACATCTACTTCGCCACGAGCCTGCCCCGCGACCTGCTCGCCGCGGCCCGCATCGACGGCTGCACCGAATGGCAGCTGTTCCTGCGGATCGCGCTTCCGCTGGCCAAGCCGGTCATCGGACTCGTCGCCTTCTTCAGCTTCGTAGGGAACTGGAACAACTTCTTCCTGCCCTACCTGGTGCTGCCGAACAGCGACGAGTTCCCCATCCAGGTCGGTCTGAACCAGCTCCTGACGTCCACGCCGTCGTTCAACCCGGTGGCGGGCGCGGGCCTGAACATCACCATTCCGGAGCTGGCCCTCGCCATCGTCATCGCCATCCTGCCCGTCCTGGTCCTCTTCCTCTTCTCCCAGCGCACCCTGGTCTCCGGGATGCTCGCCGGCGCGACCAAGGAGTGAGCGGGGGGCCTGCGACGCCGGAACGGACCGTCAGGGCGCAGAGACCGTGCTCGGAACTGCGCTCGGAACCGTGCTCGGGATTGGACAAGAGGGCCCGCCGGACAAGACCGGCGGGCCCTCTCGGTTCGTCGTCGTGCTCACGGGATCAGTCCCGGGTGACGAGCACGTCCGTCACGCCAGCAGTTCCACCTCCGCCAGCGTCGACTCGCCGTCCAGGACCAGGCGGTACTGGGTGTACGAGCCCGGCGCGGAGATCGTGAACGGCCGGGTCTGCCGGTCCCAGGAGAACGACTCGCCGGACCGCTTGTCCAGGGTCTGCCACGTCGTGCCGTCCGTGGAGCCCTGGAGGGTCCAGCCGGTCGGCGCCTTCGTGCGGTCCTTGGACGAGGTCAGCGTGTACTGGACCGCCTTGGTGGCGCCGTCGACCGGCAGGTCCACGGAGCTGACCGCCGCCTCCGTCGCCGACGTGTTGTCGAACAGCGGGCCCACGCCCTTCAGCACGTCCGCGTGCGGCGTCGGCACCTTGTCGTCCTTGGTGATGGAGACCGGGGCCGCGTCCTTGCCCGTACCCCACGAGGACGGCTTGGAGCCCATGTCGAAGGTGACCACGCCGCCCTTCTGCAGCACCGAGTTCGGCAGCGACGTCGACGTCCAGTTCTTTCCGTTGACCTTGACGCCCTGGACGTAGACGTTCTTCGAGCTGTTCTTCGGGGCGTTGACCACCAGGTCCCGGCCGTTGTCCAGGTGGACCGTGACCTTCTTGAACAGCGGGGAGCCGATGCTGTAGTCGCCGCTGCCCATGACCAGCGGGTAGAAGCCGAGCGCCGAGAAGAAGTACCAGCCGGACATCTCGCCGTTGTCCTCGTCGCCCGGGTAGCCCTGCCCGATCTCGCTGCCGGTGTACAGGCGGGAGAGCGCCTCACGGACGTTCTGCTGGGTCTTCCAGGGCTGCCCGGCCGCGTCGTACATGTAGATGGCGTGGTGGGCGACCTGGTTGGAGTGCCCGTACTCACCCATCCGCACGTCCCGGGCCTCGGTCATCTCGTGGATGACACCGCCGTAGGAGCCGACGACGTCGGACGAGGCGGTCTCCGGGGTGGAGAAGTACTCGTCGAGCTTGTCCCCGAGCCCCTTCTGGCCGCCGTACAGGTTCGCCAGGCCCTTGCTGTCCTGCGGGGCGGTGAAGGCGTAGCCCCAGCCGTTGGTCTCCGTGTAGTCGTAGCCCCACACGCGCGGGTCGTACTTGGACGGGTCCAAGCGCCAGTTGCCCTTGGCGTCCTTGCCCTGGAAGAAGTCCACCCGGGGGTCGAAGAGGTTCACGTAGTCCTGGGCGCGGTTGAGGAAGTACTCGGACTCCTCCTTGTAGTGCTTCTCGCCCGTCTTCTTGTACAGGGCCTGGCCCATCTGGGCGATGCCGTAGTCGTTGACGTAGCCCTCCATCGCCCAGGACAGGCCCTCACCGGTGTCGGTGCTGGTGTACCCGAGGAACGGCGAGGTCGCCATGCCCTTGCGGCCGACGCCGGAGGACGGCGGCACCACCGTCGCGTTCTTCACGGCCGCGTCGTAGGCGGCCTTGGCGTCGAAGTCGACGCCCTTGACCATCGCGTCCGCGAAGGCCACGTCCGAGGAGGTGCCGGTCATCAGGTCCGCGTAGCCGGGGGAGGACCAGCGGGACGTCCAGCCGCCGTCCTTGTACTGCTGCACGAACCCGTCGACCATCTCGCCCGCCTTGCCGGGCGTCAGGAAGGAGTACGCGGGCCAGGTCGTCCGGTAGGTGTCCCAGAAGCCGTTGTTGACGTACACCTTGCCGTCGACGATCTTCGCGCCGGTCCGGGTCGGGGTGTCCTGGCCCGTCTTGGCGGAGAAGGGGGAGGCGTACTGGTACTTCGAACCGACCTTCTCGAAGGCCGAGTTGGGGTACAGGTACAGCCGGTACAGGCTGGAGTACAGCGTCGTCAGCTGGTCGGGCGTGGCGCCCTCGACCTCGACCTTGCCGAGCACCTTGTCCCAGGCCTGCTGGGCCTGGCGCTTGACGGTGTCGAAGGACGCGCCGGCCGGGATCTCCTGGCGCAGGTTGTCCTTGGCCTGGTCGACGCTGATCAGCGAGGTGGCGATGCGGAGGGTGACGGTGCGGTCGGCACCCGCGTCGAACTTCAGGTAGCCCTTGACGCCGCTCGACGAGCCGTCCGTCACCGGCTTGTCGAACTCGCCGTACACGAACATCCTGGTGGCGCCGGCCGACAGCCCGGACTTGACGTCCGAGTAGCCGCTGAAGGTCCCGCTCGCCTTGTCGAGCGTGAGGCCCGCCTGGTCCGTCACGTTGTCGAACAGCACGCTCGCGTCGTCACCGGGGAAGGTGAAGCGCATCGTCGCCGCGTGGTCGGTCGGGGCCATCTCGGCCTTCAGGCCGTTCTCGAACTTGACCCCGTAGTAGTACGGCCGGGCGGTCTCGTTCTCGTGCCGGAAGGCCAGCTCGCGCGCCTCGCGGCCGGTGTCCGGGGTGCCGGACGCGGCGGACGGCATCACCTGGAAGGTCTGCCGGTCACCCATCCAGGGGCTCGGCTCGTGGCTCGCGCTGAACGCCTGGATCGTCGGCAGGTTGTCCGCGTTGTTGGCCTTCGCGTACTCGTACAGCCAGCTGAGCGAGGACGCGTTGGTCACCGGGGTCCAGAAGTTGAAGCCGTTCGGGACCGCGGTCGCGGGGAAGTTGTTGCCGCGCGAGAAGCTGCCGCTGGAGTTGGTGCCGCGGGTGGTCAACGCGTAGTCGGACAGGTGCGCCTTGGGCTTCTCGGGGGCCACCTGCTTGACCGAGACGTCGTCCAGCCAGCCGCGGAACTTCGCCGGGCCCTTGGGGGAGTCGTAGGCCAGCACTATGCGGTCGATGGTCTTGCCCGCCGCGACCGAACCGATCCGCGACTCCACGTTGTTCCACTGGTTGACGTACAGCGCCTTGGAGGCGCCCTGCGCCTGCGGCGTGAGACCGAAGCCGTGCTGGTCGATCGCGCCCAGGTCGCTCAGGTAGGTGCCGTCGGTGAAGGCCAGGTCGACGGAGACGTTGGTGGCGTCGTAGTCGCGGTCGCCGTCGGCCATGGACGGGAAGATCCGGTACGACAGCTGGGTGTCGCGGTCGACCTTCGTGTTCACGTCGAAGATCTTGTTGTACGAGTAACCGCGTCCGTCCGCGGTGTGCCGGCCCGCGTACCTGAGGGCCCGCGTGCCGGTGAAGCCCGCGCCCGCCTTCGCGGTCGGCGAGCTGGTCGGGCCGCGGTCGACCAGCGTGACCATGTCCTGCGGCACCGGGGCTCCGCTGTCACCGGTCGAGAACTGGACGTCCGCCAGTTGCAGGATGCCCGAAGCGCCGTTGTTCTTCGTCACGTCGAGCCGGAAGTGCTGGTACTCGGCCGGCTCGGCGAGGTCGTACGACTTGGTCTGGAACCGCTGCGGGAACGTCTCGCCGGAGCGGGTGTCGAGCGTCTTCCAGTCCTTGCCGTCGGTGGAACCCTGGAGGGTCCAGTCCTTCGGGTCGCGTTCGGCGGAGTCGTTCGCCGACGTGAGGGCGTAGGTCACCAGCTTGATCGGCTTGTCCAGGTCGAACTCGACCCAGCCGGTCGGCTCGAAGGCCAGCCACTTGGTGCTCGGGTCGCCGTCGGCGAGGTTCTCCTTGACTTCACCGCCGTCGGTGTTCTCGGCGCTCGCGCGTACGCCGGTGACGTGGTCGTTGACGTTGCCGGGGATGCCGGTGGTGTAGCCGCCGTCGACGCCCGAGGCGCGCTTGGCGCCGCCCGGTGTCGTGTCGACCGTGCTCAGCCAGTCCGGCGCCGGATCGTTCGCCTCGAACGAGGATGCGAACTCCCGGTCTGCTGCCGGTGCCTTGGCGGGCAGGGCGACCGCGGCCCCCTGCGAACCCGCGGCCAGAACGAAGGCGGTCGTGATCACGACCGCCGGGCCCCATCTGTGTCGAACTCTCCGCTGCATGTGCGAAAACCCTCCCTGCGCATCAGACAACGTTGTCAAAATCGCTGCGCAGGAACCAGTAGGGAGTCAAGTGACCGATGATGTCAAGGGTGTTGCCTGCGGCATTCGGGGCTGTATGTCGTGGATTTTTCGGGCAAGACGCTCACAGTGGGCCCATATTTCCGGGAGGTCTCAACTCGGAAAAGACCCATGGTCAACCTTGCGCATGATGTTGCTCGGCCGCCGGGAACTGGACTATACCTGTCGGCATTTCCTGCACGAACCAGCGCTACCCGACGAGCGGTGCCGGGGAGGATCCGGTTCACCGCCTGAGTCCTGGAGAAGGCGAGGACTTGAGCATGGGATCCACTTCCGCAGCGAATCACGGTGGCGATGGCCTCGGCCGTCGTGATCTTATCAGACGCTCCGCAGCCCTCGGCCTGTTCACCCTTCCCGCGGCGGGTTTCCTGTCCGCCTGTGCGAGCAGCGGTGGGGACAGCCAGGACAAGGCCGCCGCGGGCAAGAAGACGGCGAAGAACCCGCTCGCGGTCAACGAGAGCGCGCAGATGGAGTTCGTCCTGTTCGACGGCGGCTACGGCAAGGAGTACGGCCAGGACGCCGTCAAGGTCTACGAGAAGGACTTCCCGAAGGCGACGGTGAAGTTCTCCACCACCCAGAAGATCCAGTCGACGCTCCAGCCCCGCTTCAACCAGGGCAACCCGCCGGACCTCATCGACAACTCCGGTGCCGAGCAGATGGACATGGGCGTCCTGGTCGGCAAGAAGCAGCTCGCCGACCTCACCCCGCTGCTCGACGCCCCCTCGTTCGACGACCCGGCCAAGAAGGTCCGCGACACGCTGCGCCCCGGCATCGTCGAGATGGGCCAGTTCGACGGCGAGCAGGTCTGGATCCTCTACTACGCCTACACGGTGTACGGCGTCTGGTACTCGCAGAAGGCCCTGAGCGCGCTCGACGAGCAGTACCCGCAGACCTGGGACCAGATGCTCGCGGTCTGCGAGAAGGCCAAGAAGAAGGGCATGGCGGGCTGGACGTACGCCGGCAAGTACCCGTACTACCTGCCCTTCTCGCTCTACCCGATGATCGGCAAGGTCGGCGGCCGGGAAGTGCTCGACGCCATCGACAACCTGGAACCGAACGCCTGGAAGCACCCGGCGGTCAAGACCTGTTTCGAGGCGTACTACGAGCTGTACAAGAAGGGCTACGTCCTCAAGGGCACCCCCGGCCTCGACCACATCCAGTCGCAGACCGCCTGGGCCGAGGGCAAGGCGCTGTTCATCCCGAACGGCTCCTGGGTGGAGAACGAGTCGGCGAACGTCATCCCCGCGGACTTCGACCTCGCCGTCTCCGCGCCCTCCGGCATCGACGGCTCCGACAAGCTGCCCTTCGGCACCATCTGGGCCTCCGGCGGTGAGCCCTACATCGTCCCGGCCCACGCGAAGAACGGCGTGGGCGGCATGGAGCAGCTGCGCATCATGCTCGGTGAGGCCGCGTCGAAGAACTTCACCGTCAAGGCGAGGTCGCTGAGCGCGTACAACGGCGGCACCACCGGGATCACCCTGACCCCGGGTCTCAAGTCCGGTGTCGCCGCGCTGGAGAAGGCGGGCCAGAACGTGGTCAACCCGCGGCTCCAGGACTGGTACGTGCAACTGGAGAAGGAAAAGATCGGCGTCGCCGGTCTGGGGGAGATGATGGCCGGCCGGCTCACTCCGGCGGAGGCCGTCAAGAAGATCCAGGGTTTCGCCGACGAGGCCGCCAAGGACACGTCGATCAAGCACTACAAGCACCAGTGACGATCCGTCACCAGGGTCCGCCTCGCCGAGCGCGCGGGGCGGACCCTGGTGACGGCACTCGCGGGGAGATCGAGGGCGGCAGTCATGCAGCACGGTAAGTACCGGTTCATCGCGGGGTTCTTGGTGGTGCCCCTGGGGCTCTACGCCCTCTTCGTCGTCTGGCCCTTCATCCAGTCCATCTACTACTCGTTCACGGACTGGACCGGGCTGAGCCCCGACTTCAAGATGGTGGGCCTCGACAACTACACGAGGATGGTCCACGACGACATCTTCTGGAAGTCGTTGCGGCACAGCCTGCTGTTCGCGGTGGTGCTCCCACTGGTGACGATCAGTCTGGCGCTGTTCCTCTCCTTCATGATCAACGTGGGCGGCCGGCACCGGAGGGGCGGACCGGTGGTCACCGGCGTCCGGGGCTCCTCCTTCTACAAGATCGTTTACTTCTTCCCCCAGGTGCTGTCGATCGCGATCGTCGCCCTGTTGTTCGCTTTCGCGTACAACCCGGACAGCGGTGCCATCAACTCGGTGCTGCGCGGCATCGGCCTCGACAGCCTCCAGCCGCTGTGGCTGGGCGACCCCGGCCTCGCCCTGTGGTGTGTGATGGCGGTCCTGGTCTGGTCGACCACCGGCTTCTTCGTGGTCCTGTTCTCGGCGGGCATGGCGTCGATCCCCGCCGACCTGTACGAGGCGGCCCTGCTGGACGGCGCGAGCCGCTTCACCACCTTCTTCCGCATCACCCTGCCCCTGCTGTGGGACACCGTGCAGTCGGGCTGGGTCTACATGGGCATCCTCGCCCTGGGCGCCGAGTCGTTCGCGGTCGTGCAGATCATGACGACCGGACCGGGTGGCCCCGACTACTCGACCACGGTGCTGGTCCTGTACGTGTACCAGAAGGCGTTCCGGGACGGTCAGGCCGCCTACGCCACCACCATCGGCGTCGCCCTGCTGGTCGTCACGCTCGCGTTCGCGGCGATCGTGATGCGGCTGGGCCGTCGCGAGCGGCTGGAGTTCTGATCCGATGAAGACGACCGAGACCCCCGCTCCCGTGCCGGCCGAGTCCGGCGCGCCGGTGACCAGGACGGACCCGTCCGCCGCGCGGCGGCCCGGACGGAAGAAGGAGGGCCAGGCGCTCAACGCCTTCTCGCACGGATTCCTGGTCATCTGGGCGATCATGGTGGTCACACCGCTGCTGTGGGCGGTGATGACCTCCTTCAAGGACGACCGGTCCATCTTCTCCTCGCCCTGGTCGCTGCCGGACAAGCTGCACTTCGACAACTGGTCGCGGGCCTGGACCCAGGCCAACATGAGCGACTACTTCCTCAACACCGTCCTGGTGGTGGCCGGCTCGCTGATCGGCACGCTGGTGCTCGGCTCGATGGCGGCCTACGTCCTGGCCCGCTTCGACTTCCCCGGCAACCGCTTCATCTACTACCTGTTCATCGGCGGCATGAGCTTCCCGATCATGCTGGCGCTGGTCCCGCTGTTCTACGTCGTGAACAACATGGGGCTGCTGAACACGATCCACGGCCTGATCCTGGTCTACATCGCGTATTCGCTGCCGTTCACGGTGTTCTTCCTGACGGCGTTCTTCCGGACGCTGCCGACCTCGGTGGCGGAGGCGGCCTTCGTGGACGGCGCGTCCCACTCCCGGACGTTCTTCCAGATCATGCTGCCCATGGCCAAGCCCGGACTGATCAGCGTGGGCATCTTCAATTTCCTGGGCCAGTGGAACCAGTACATGCTGCCGACGGTGCTGAACACCGATCCGGACAAACGCGTCCTGACCCAGGGCCTGGTCCAGCTCGCGGTGAGCCAGGGATACAAGGGCGACTGGTCCGGACTGTTCGCGGGGCTGGTGATGGCGATGCTGCCGGTACTGGCCGCATACATGGTCTTCCAGCGCCAGGTGGTGCAGGGTCTGACGGCAGGCGCGCTGAAATAGGGCGGGGCCCGGCCGGACCGGTCTCCCGGGGCGACACCGCGCCGCCCGGCCGCCTCCACCGGGCGGGCGGTGCGGTGCCGCCCCGTACGGTGCGGTCGGCGCGGCGCGGCGCGGCGTCGTGCTGGGTGGTGCCCTGTTCGTCCGTGTCGTGCTGTGCGTGCTGTGCATGCATGTTCCGGCGTGGCGTGGCGTGGTGTGGCGTGGAGGGGAGGGGAGGGGCTTCGGGCCGCCTCGGGGTGGCCGATCCCGTACGGGAACCCCCTCGGGGTACTGCCGCGCCTCCGCCGGACCGGTCGCGGATTCGCGGGTGTGATTCGCACACAGGTTCCCTCGACGGCGGTGGGGCCGGGGTGAGAGGGGTGGTCCGGGTTCCGCGGCTGAAGGGGCGGGGAGGCGTCGTGGGCGGGTCGGACTGGGGCTCGCAGCGGTCGGCGGCAGGTCCGTGGGACGCGCCACGAGGCCGCTGCCGCCCTGCTGGAGTGGCGTGGGCGGGTCCGTCGGGTGTCCTCGGCGTGACCGACGAAGTGACAGCGATTTACGTCAAGGACTTGACTGCGGCAACCCCTTCAGCAGAGCTTGGAGTTCATAACTTGTAAGTGGCCCGGTTCCGCAGATGTGACCTGGGCCACGGGCGGCGCAGGGGCCGCCCGGCCGATGGCGGGAGTGGATGAGTCGATGGAGACTCCGGGGTCGCAGTCGTCGCTGCACCGAGCCAACCTGGAACGAGTCGTACGGGCCGTGCGGCTGGCCGGGTCGCTCACGCAGGCGGAGATCGCGCGGACGACCGGCCTGTCCGCGGCGACGGTCTCCAACATCGTGCGAGAACTCAAGGACGGCGGAACCGTCCAGGTGACGCCCACCTCGGCGGGTGGCAGGCGGGCCCGGAGCGTTTCGCTGAGCGGAGACGCCGGGATCGTCATAGGCGTCGACTTCGGCCACGCCCACCTGCGCGTCGCGATCGGGAACCTGGCGCACCAGGTGCTGGCGGAGGAGTCCGAGCCGCTGGACGTCGACGCGTCCGCCGCGCAGGGCTTCGACCGGGCGGAGGAACTGGTCAACCGGCTGATCGACGCGACCGGCGTGGACCGGGCGAAGGTCGCGGGCGTGGGCCTCGGCGTGCCCGGCCCCATCGACGTCGAGTCGGGCACCCTCGGCTCCACCGCCATCCTGCCGGGCTGGTCCGGCACCAGGCCCGCCGAGGAGCTGCGGGGGCGGCTCGGCGTTCCGGTGCACGTCGACAACGACGCCAACCTGGGTGCCCTCGGCGAGCTGGTCTGGGGCAGCGGCCGGGGCGTGCGCGACCTGGCGTACATCAAGGTCGCCAGCGGTGTCGGCGCCGGTCTGGTGATCAACGGCAAGATCTACCGGGGCCCCGGCGGCACGGCGGGTGAGATCGGCCACATCACGCTCGACGAGTCCGGCCCGGTCTGCCGCTGCGGCAACCGCGGCTGCCTGGAGACCTTCACGGCCGCGCGCTACGTGCTCCCGCTGCTCCAGCCGAGCCACGGCGCCGACCTGACCATGGAGGCCGTCGTACGGATGGCCCGGGACGGCGACCCGGGCTGCCGCCGGGTGGTCGCCGACGTCGGCCGGCACGTCGGCAGCGGTGTGGCCAACCTGTGCAATCTGCTCAACCCCAGCCGGGTGGTCCTCGGCGGGGACCTCGCCGAGGCCGGAGAGCTGGTGCTCGGCCCCATCCGGGAGTCGGTCGGGCGCTATGCCATCCCCAGTGCCGCGCGCCAGCTCTCCATCCTTCCCGGGGCGCTCGGCGGCCGTGCCGAGGTGCTGGGGGCGCTCGCCCTGGCGCTCAGCGAGATGGGTGATTCAACCCTTTTGGACGGCACCCTGCCCACCGCGACACCCGCCTTCACTTAGAGAACGGCTGACACCGTTGCCATCTCGTTAAGGATTTACTTCTTGACGTCGCACGTGTGGCCGAGTTGACTTCCAGCCACCTCGGCCGCAACGACGCGGCCTCGTCAGGGAGGTTTCTGAAGTGAACACGCGTATGCGTCGTGCCGCCGTTGCTGTTGCCGCAGGTGCGATGGCCGTTTCGCTTGCCGCCTGTGGAAGCGCCAAGAACTCGGGCAACAACGACTCTTCCTCGTCCTCGCCCAAGAAGGGCGACGACATCAAGGTCGGCCTGCTGCTGCCGGAGAACAAGACCGCGCGCTACGAGAAGTTCGACCGCCCGTTGATCGAGAAGAAGATCAAGGAGCTGACGAACAACAAGGCGGAGATCCAGTACAACAACGCACGCCAGGACGCGAATCTCCAGGCGCAGCAGGTCGACACGATGATCACCAACAAGGTGGACGTGCTCATCGTGGACGCCGTGGACGCCAAGGCCATCCAGAACTCGATCCAGAAGGCCGCGGACGCCGGCATCAAGGTCGTCGCCTACGACCGTCTGGCCGAGGGACCGATCAGCGCCTACACCTCGTTCGACAACGTCGAGGTGGGCAAGACCCAGGGCGAGGCCCTCCTGAAGGCCCTGGGCAGCAAGGCCACCAAGTCCTCCAAGATCATTATGGTCAACGGCTCGGTCACCGACCCGAACGCCAAGCAGTTCAAGGAAGGCGCCCACTCCGTCCTCGACGGCAAGGTCACCATCGCCAAGGAGTACGACACCCCGGAGTGGTCGGCGGACAACGCCAACTCCGAGGTGGAGACGGCGATCTCGTCGATCGGCGGGAAGAACATCGCGGGCGTCTACTCCGCCAACGACAGCATGGCCGGCGGTATCATCACCGCCCTCAAGGCGGCCGGCCTCACCGTGCCGGTCACCGGCCAGGACGCCGAACTCGCGGGCGTGCAGCGGATCGTCACCGGCGAGCAGTACATGAGCGTCTACAAGTCCTACCCGGAGGAGGCGGCCACGGCCGCCGAGATGGCCGTCGCGCTCGCCAAGGGCGAGAGCCTCGACTCCGTCGCCAAGACCAAGGTCTCCAGCGGCAGCGCGAAGGACGTCCCGTCCACGCTGGTCCCGGTCGTCTCGCTGACCCAGGCCAACATCAACGACACCGTCATCAAGGACGGCATCTACACCGTCTCCGAGATCTGCTCGGGCAAGTACAAGACGGCCTGCGACAAGATCGGCCTCAAGTAGGCGGTCACGGTCCCTCCAGACACGGTGATCCACCCTTGAATCCCCGTGTGGGACACGACTGCCCCCGGCTCCACCGGTGCCCCGCGCATCAGTCAGCCCCGCAAGCTCGGCGCGGGGCGCCGGATGGATTTCCCCCAACTTCTGCAC
This sequence comes from Streptomyces sp. NPDC056161, assembly GCF_042268025.1. Lineage (NCBI taxonomy): Bacteria > Bacillati > Actinomycetota > Actinomycetes > Kitasatosporales > Streptomycetaceae > Streptomyces > Streptomyces sp. NPDC056161. Next base: position 187,866 of record NZ_JBHJUV010000002.1, on the reverse strand, counting down.
AACCTCCCGCCGGGTCAGGCGGCGAAGGAGATGGTTCACGTGTCCGCTACGCCCGTGCTGGCGTTGCGCGGGGTCTCCAAGCGGTTCGGTGCCGTTCAGGCGCTCACCGACGTAGAGCTTGAGGTCCACGCCGGTGAAGTGGTCGCCCTGGTGGGTGACAACGGCGCCGGAAAGTCCACGCTGGTCAAGACGATCGCCGGCGTGCACCCCATCGACGAGGGCGTCATCGAATGGGAAGGCAGGCCGGTCCAGATCGGCCGGCCGCACGAGGCCCAGAACCTGGGCATCGCGACGGTGTACCAGGACCTCGCGCTGTGCGACAACATCGACGTCGTCGGCAACCTCTTCCTGGGCCGTGAGCTGAAGCGGCGCGGCATCCTCGACGAGGTCGAGATGGAGCGCCGCTCCCGCGAACTGCTCACCACCCTGTCGATCCGCATCCCCAGCGTCCGCATCCCGATCGCCTCGCTCTCCGGCGGTCAGCGCCAGACCGTGGCGATCGCCCGTTCCATGCTCGGCGAGCCCAAGCTGGTCATCCTCGACGAGCCCACCGCCGCCCTCGGTGTCGAGCAGACCGCCCAGGTCCTCGACCTGGTGGAGCGGCTGCGTGAGCGCGGCCTCGCCGTGATGCTCATCAGCCACAACATGGCCGACGTCAAGGCCGTGGCGGACAAGGTCGCCGTGCTGCGCCTGGGCCGCAACAACGGCGTGTTCGAGGTCAAGACGACCTCGCAGGAAGAGATCATCTCCGCCATCACCGGAGCCACCGACAACGCCGTGACCCGTCGTGCGGCGCGCTCGAACGGGGAGGTTTCCCAGTGAGCATCGACAAGACCTCCGCGGCCACGCAGGACGAGACCGTCGTGGAGAACCCCGAGGCGGCGGCCGCCGCGGTGACCGCGGTCGACCCGCGCCTGCTCGTGCGCGAGCAGGGCCTGACGGGCTACCTCGGCGAGTTCAAGCGCAAGCTGAAGGCCGGTGAGCTGGGCTCCCTCCCGGTCGTCCTCGGCCTGATCATCATCTGCATCGTCTTCCAGAGCCTGAACTCCAACTTCCTGTCCGCGCAGAACCTGAGCGACATCACCGTCACGATGGTCGGCACGGGCATGATCTCCGTCGGCATCGTCTTCGTGCTGCTGCTCGGTGAGATCGATCTGTCGGTCGGTTCGGTCAGCGGCGCGGCCAGCGCCCTCGCGGCCGTCCTCGCCGTCAACCAGGGCTGGCCCGAGTGGCTGGCCGTGGTCATCGCCATCGTGGCGGGCGTCGCCATCGGCGCGCTGCACGGCTTCTTCTTCGCGGTGCTCGGCGCCCCCGCCTTCGCCGTGACCCTGGCCGGCCTGCTGTTCTGGCTCGGCTTCATGCTCAAGGTGCTGGGTGAGAACGGCACGATCAACCTCGACGGCGACGGACTGATCGGCAAGCTCACCACGTACTTCTTCTCCGACGTGGCCGCCGCCTACGGGCTGGCCCTCGTCGTGGTCGTCGTGTTCTTCGTCACGTCGTTCCTGGGCAACCGCCGCCGCGAGGCCGCGGGCATCCCGTCCCGGCCGCTCAGCGACACGCTGGTCCGCACGATCCTGCTGGCGGTCGTCTCGTTCGCCGCCGCCTACATGTACAACCAGTACAAGGGTCTGCCGCTGGCCACGGTGATCTTCGTGGCCTTCCTGGTGGGCACGGACTTCGTGCTGCGCCGCACCGCCTACGGCCGCAAGGTCTTCGCGCTCGGCGGCAGCGTGGAGGCGTCCCGCCGCGCGGGCATCAACGTCACCGCGGTGCGGATCTCCGTCTTCGCCATCTCCGGCGGCTTCGCAGCCGTCGGTGGTCTGTTCCTGGCCTCGAAGATCGCCTCGGCCAACCAGAGCGCCGGCACCGGTGACCTGCTGATGAACTCGATCGCCGCGGCCGTCATCGGCGGCACCAGCCTCTTCGGCGGCCGGGGCCGCACCTGGAACGCGCTGCTCGGCGTCCTGGTCATCGTGTCCATCCAGTACGGGCTCCAGCTGGAGTCCATCGCCGAGCCGGTGAAGTACATGATCACCGCGGCGGTGCTGCTGATCACCGTGGTCGTCGACTCCATCACACGCAAGACGCAGAAGACCGCGGGCCGCGCGTAGGCGCTCCGCTCAGGGTCGGCCACAATACGTCGTTGCTCGGCTGCGGCGGCGTCGTGGCTGGTCGCTCCCCCGAGTTCTCGGCTTCGCTCGAACAGGGGGGACCCCCAGTTCCCCGCGCCCCTTTCGGGGCGCTGATGGTGCCCGGTGCCTTTGAGGTGCCGGGCACTGTCGTGTCAGGAGGAAGGTGAACATTAGACTGCCTCGGGCCTGACTACGCTCGATCAGCTCTACTGCAAGGAGGCACTGGTGTCGCTGCTGACCCGCATCAGGGGACCGCGCGATCTGGACCGGCTCAGTCTTGAGGAGCTGAACCAGCTGGCGGAGGAGATCCGGACCTTCCTCGTGGACGCCGTCGCCAAGACCGGCGGCCACCTCGGGCCCAACCTCGGAGTGGTCGAGCTGACCATCGCCCTGCACCGGGTCTTCGAGTCCCCGAAGGACAAGGTGCTGTGGGACACGGGCCACCAGTCGTACGTGCACAAACTGCTCACCGGTCGGCACGACTTCTCGAAGCTGAAGATGAAGGGCGGCCTCTCCGGCTACCCCTCGCAGGCCGAGTCCGAGCACGACGTCATCGAGAACTCGCACGCCTCCACCGTCCTCGGCTGGGCCGACGGCATCGCCAAGGCCAACCAACTGCTGCGCCGCGACAGCCACGTCGCCGCCGTCATCGGTGACGGCGCCCTCACCGGCGGCATGGCCTGGGAGGCCCTGAACAACATCGCCGCCGCCAAGGACCGCCCGCTGGTCATCGTCGTCAACGACAACGAGCGGTCGTACGCGCCGACCATCGGCGGACTCGCCAACCACCTGGCCACGCTGCGCACGACGGACGGCTACGAGCGTTTCCTCGCCCGCACCAAGGACCTCCTCGGGCGCACCCCGGTCGTCGGCAAGCCGCTCTACGACACGCTCCACGGCGCCAAGAAGGGCTTCAAGGACTTCATCGCGCCGCAGGGCCTGTTCGAGGACCTGGGCCTGAAGTACGTCGGCCCGATCGACGGCCACGACATCGAGGCCCTGGAGTCGGCGCTGGCGCGGGCCAAGCGGTTCGGCGGGCCGGTCATCGTGCACTGCCTCACCGAGAAGGGCCGCGGCTACCAGCCCGCCCTCCAGGACGAGGCCGACCGCTTCCACGGCATCGGCCCCATCCACCCCGACAGCGGCCTGCCGGTCAAGGCGTCGGGCGCCGACTGGACCTCCGTCTTCGGCGACGAGATGGTGAAGCTCGGCCGGGAGCGCGCGGACGTCGTGGCCATCACGGCGGCGATGCTCCAGCCGGTCGGCCTGAAGAAGTTCGCGGACGCCTTCCCGGACCGGATCCACGACGTCGGCATCGCCGAGCAGCACGGCGCCACTTCGGCGGCGGGCCTGGCGCACGCCGGACTGCACCCCGTCTTCGCCGTCTACGCCACCTTCCTCAACCGCGCCTTCGACCAGGTGCTGATGGACGTGGCCCTGCACCGGTGCGGGGTCACCTTCGTCCTGGACCGGGCCGGTGTCACCGGCAGCGACGGCGCCTCCCACAACGGCATGTGGGACATGTCCATCCTCCAGGTCGTGCCCGGACTCAGGCTCGCCGCGCCGCGCGACGCCGAACAGGTGCGCGCCCAGTTGCGGGAGGCCGTCGCGGTCGAGGACGCGCCGACCGTCGTGCGCTTCTCCAAGGGCGCCGTCGGCCCCGCTGTACCGGCCGTGGACCGCGTCGGCGGCATGGACGTGCTGCGCAGGCCCGGCACCGACACCCCGGACGTGCTGCTGGTCTCCGTGGGCGCGCTCGCGCCGATGTGCCTGGAGATCGCCGACCTGCTGGACAAACAGGGCATCTCCACCACTGTCGTCGACCCGCGCTGGGTCAAACCGGTGGACGAGGCCATGGCACCCCTCGCCGAGCGGCACCGGGTGGTCGTCACGGTCGAGGACAACTCCCGGGTCGGCGGCGTCGGCTCGGCCGTCGCCCAGGCCCTGCGGGACGCGGAAGTCGACGTACCGCTGCGCGACTTCGGCATCCCGCCGCGCTTCCTCGACCACGCCTCGCGTGCCGAGGTCCTCGCCGAGATCGGCCTGACCGCACCGGACGTCGCCCGCCAGGTCACCGGCGTCGTCGCCCGGCTGGACGGCCGCTTCGACCCGCCCACGGCCGAGATCGACCCCGTGGAGCGGGCCCGCGACTGAACGCCCGGACGGGCCGGTTCCGTCACCGACGACGAGTGACGCGACCGGCCCGTTTGCGTGAACACGTCCGCGCCGGGGCATAGCTTCCACGCCCCCTCTCGATCATGTCGAGAACGCCGAGCGCGGGAGGTACCTCGTGACCAGCAGCCTCTTCAGGACGAAGCAGGTCGAGCAGTCCATCCTCGACACCGAGGATCCGGAGCACGCGCTCAAGAAATCCCTGTCGGCGCTGGACCTGACCGTCTTCGGCATCGGCGTCGTCATCGGCACCGGCATCTTCGTGCTGACCGGCAAGGCCGCCAAGGAGAACGCCGGTCCCGCGGTCGCCCTGTCCTTCGTCGTCGCCGCCGTCGTCTGCGCCCTCGCGGCGCTCTGCTACGCCGAGTTCGCCTCCACCCTCCCGGTGGCGGGATCCGCGTACACCTTCTCGTACGCCTCCCTGGGCGAGCTGCCCGCCTGGATCATCGGCTGGGACCTGGTCCTGGAGTTCGCGCTCGGCACGGCGGTGGTCGCCGTCGGCTGGTCCGGGTACATCCGGTCGCTGCTGGACAACGCGGGCTGGCACCTGCCGGCCTACCTGGGCAGCCGGGACGGGGCGCACGGGTTCGGCTTCGACATCCTGGCCGCCGCGCTGATCCTGGTCCTCACCTGCATCCTCGTGCTCGGCATGAAGCTCTCTGCCCGGGTCACCTCGATCGTCGTCGCCGTCAAGGTGGCCGTCGTCCTCATCGTGATCGTCGCCGGTGCCTTCTTCGTCACCGCCGGCAACTACAAGCCGTTCGTCCCGCCCACGCAGCCGGTCGAGGCGGGCGGCAGCCTGCACGCGCCCCTCTTCCAACTGCTGGCGGGCTGGGCACCGTCCAACTTCGGAGTGATGGGCATCTTCACCGCCGCCTCCGTCGTCTTCTTCGCGTTCATCGGTTTCGACGTCGTGGCCACCGCCGCCGAGGAGACCAGGAACCCGCAGCGGGACATGCCGCGCGGCATCCTCGGCTCGCTGCTCGTGTGCACCGTGCTGTACGTGGCGGTGTCCGCCGTCGTCACCGGCATGCAGCGCTACACCCAGCTCTCCATCGACGCCCCGCTGGCGGACGCCTTCAAGGCCACCGGGCACCCCTGGTTCGCCGGCGTGATCAGCTTCGGCGCCGCCGTCGGCCTGACGACCGTCTGCATGATCCTGCTGCTCGGCCAGACCCGGGTGTTCTTCGCGATGAGCCGCGACGGGCTTCTGCCGCGCTTCTTCTCCCACGTCCACCCGCGTTTCCGCACCCCGCACCGGCCGACCATCCTGCTCGGCGTCGTCATCGCGGTCATCGCGGGGTTCACCAGCCTCAGTGAACTGGCCGAGTTGGTGAACATCGGCACGCTGTTCGCCTTCGTCGTCGTCGCCGTCGGGGTGCTCATCCTCCGGCGGACCCGCCCGGACCTGCCGCGGGCCTTCCGCACCCCATGGGTGCCGGTCGTCCCCGTGGTGTCCGTCGCGGCCACCCTGTGGCTGATGCTGAACCTGCCCGCCGAGACCTGGCTGCGGTTCGCCGTCTGGATGGTGATCGGCTTCGTCGTCTACTTCCTGTACGGCCGCACGCACAGCCGACTGGCCCCCGGCGGGCAGACCCCGGCCCCGTCCCCGTCGCAGGGCCCGCGCGCCTGAGCGGGCACGACGAGGTCCGGTGGGCGGCGCCCCGAACGGACGCGGGCAACCGCGGCGCCCCTGTTCGAGCGAAGCCCCCGCCCCGTATGTCCCGCTTCGGTGGAGGCTCCGGGTCCGGATAGCGTGCTCACCATGCTCGCCGCGCCTCCCGCCCCACCACGGTCCGTCGCCGCAGGGACGGCGTACTGGGCGCGGCTGCTGCCCCTGCTGGCGGTACTGGCCTGCGTCACCCGGCTGCCGTCCTTCGCCCGGCCGCTGTGGAACCCGGACGAGGGCTATCTCGCCGTACAGGCGCGGATGCTGGCCCACGGCGGACGGCTGTACGAGACGGTCGTGGACCGCAAGCCACCGCTCGTGCCCTGGCTGTACGAGGGCGCGTTCGCGGTGTTCGGATCGGGCTCGCTCACCCCGGTGCGGGTGCTGGCGATCCTCGCGCACCTGTGCACCGCGCTGCTGCTGGCCTCCCTGGCCAGGCGCCGCTGGGGCGACACCGCGGGCCGCACGGCCGGCGTGCTGTACCTGCTGGTGTCCGTCGGACTCAACCCCGAGGACGCGCAGGCCGCCACCTTCGAGGTGTTCATACTGCCCAGCACGGCCGCCGCGATGTGGTGCGCGGACCGACGCCGCTGGGGCGCCGCCGGGGCCGCCGTCGCCTGCGCCTTCCTCGCCAAACAGACCGGCGGGGCGGTGCTGGTGCCGGTGGTGTGGCTGCTGTACCGGCACGGCGCACCGCCGGGCGGGGTGCTGCGGCTGGCGGCCGGGACGGCCGTGCCAGTGCTGTGCGCGGCCCTGGTCACGGACCCGGCGGGCTTCGTCTTCTGGACCGTCACCGGCTCCGGCGCGTACGCCTCCTTCACCGGCTCCGAACTGCACGTCCTCATCCGGGCCCTGACCAACACGGCGATCCTCGCGGTGGCCTCGGCCGGCCTGGTCCCGCCAGTGCTCCGGGCGCTGCGGGTGGCCCGCACGGGCGTGCCGGACCTGTGGCTGTGGCTGGGTGCCTCGGCCGCCGCCGTCACCGTCGGCTTCCACTTCTTCGGCCACTACTACCTGCAACTCACCCCGGCCATCACCCTGTTGGCGACCGCCGCGACGCAGGTCCTGCCCCGGGAACGGCTCACGGCCGCGGTCCGCACCACCGCCTGCTGCTGCGCCCTGTTCCTGGCCTGGGGGCTGCTGGCGCCCCGCACCGACCTGGGGCACGCCCAGCGGCTCGCCGCCGCGGTCGGCGACCGCACGGCGCCCGGTGACCGCGTCCTCGTCTGGGGCATGCACCCGGAGACGTACTGGCTCGCCGCACGCACCCCCGCCAGCCGCTATCTCACCGCGGGCCTGCTGACCAACTACAGCGGCGGACGCAACGGACCCCAGGTGGGCGAGAAGTACGCCGTACGGGGCGCCTGGCCGGTCTTCCGCGCGGAACTGGCCGCGCACGCCCCGGCCCTGGTGGTCGACGACTCCCGGGGCGGACCGTACGCCCCCGACCGGGTACCGAGCCTGCGGCGGCTGCTGACGGCCGGTTACCAGGAGGTCGGGGAGGTGGACGGGGCGGTGCTGTACGGGCGGGTCGCGGGGGAGTAGCCGTACGTTCAGCCGTACGCACGGGTCGCGGGGGAGCAGCCGTACGCACGGGGCCCGGGGTAGTAGCCGTACGCACGGGCCGCAAGGGAGCAGCCGTACGTTCGATTCGCGGGGAACCGCCGCGGCTCCGCTCGCTCCGCCCCACCGGGGGACGCGGTCCGCGGGCTGTCTCCGGCGCGGCCCGGCCGGTCACCCCAGCGCGGCACGCGGGCCGGTGACCTCCGCTCCCAGCTCCGTGACCCTGCGGCGCAGTTCACGGTCGGCCGTGACGACGAGCCGGCGCCGGTCCGGATGCCCGGCGACCAGCTCGACGACCCGGTCGTCGCCGCTGCCCGGCGCCGGCTCCACCCGCACACCGGGCACGGACGTCACCGCACGCGCGCCGCCCTCGACGACGAGCACGATCTCGGCGGGCGCCGCACGGCCGGGCAGCCCGTCGGCGGCGAGCCGGTCGCGCAGCCGCTCCGCGGCGCCCTTCCGGTCCCGCCACCACCCGTCGGGCACCGACCCGACCACGTTGGCGGCGTCGACGATCACGAGCAGCGGGGATTCCACGTCCATGCCGCCAGGGTCGCACGGCGCCGCGGACCGGGGCGCTCCGGCCGCCGCCCGGGGCGCCGCTTAGAGTGAGGTGGTGAACGGCGATTGGCTCATACGCGGCCGAGACGGCCGGCTCAGTGTGTACCTGCTGTCGGACGACGCCGTCCTGTGCCGGGCGGAGCGCGGGCCGGACGGCACCTGGGACGCCCCGCGCAAGGTGGGCGGCGAACAGCGGCTGCACCCCGTCCTCGCCGTCGGACAGGGCGCCGACGGCTACGCCCACCTGGTGTCCTGGCGGCCCACCGTCTCCGGCGAGGCCGGTCTCGTGCACTCCACCCACTTCCGCCCCAGGCTCGCCGCACTCGACTGGGCCGCGATCGGCCACCCCAACAAGAAGGGCGCGCGCACCGGTACACCGGCCGTCGCGGTCGACGCCCAGGGACGCGCCCACGTCTTCGTCCGCAACGGCGGCGGCGGTGTGAGCATGGTCGCCCAGAAGGTGAAGGGCGGCTGGGAACCCTGGCGCGACCTCAAGGGGCGTGACGTGCAGGAGGAACTGGCGGCGGTGACGGGAGAGTCGGGACGGGTGGAGCTCTACGCCGCGGTCCCCGACGGCATCCTGTACTGGCGGCAGGAGAAACCGGGCGCGCAGCCGGCCCTGGCGGAGACGCTGGAGGCACCGGTCCGCCCGGGGACCCTCCACGCCGTCGCCACCTCGCCCGCAAGGACGACCCTCTTCTTCACCGACAACGCGGGCTATCTGTGCGCCTGGCGTCCCGGCGGGCCGCCGGTCACCCTGCTGCCCGCCGCGGGTCCCGGCGCGGTGTCCGCCGTGCGCTGTGAACTCGACGGCCACGACTGCACGTTGCTCGCCCAGCGCGCGGCGAGCGGCCGGGTCGCCTTCGCGGCCTACCCCACCGAGCAGGAGTCGGCGGGCGCCTGGTGGACCGAGTCGGGCCCGGTGCTCCCCGCGGACGCCGGGGTCTCGCTGGCCGTCGACGCGGACGACGAGGTGGTGGCGGCGACGTCCGCCCCGTCCACCGGACGGCTCCTGCTCACCCGCCGCAAGGACGAACCCGGGCTGGCGCTGGTCGCGTGGCGGGAGGTCTGAGACCGCCGGCCCGGCGGCCGACGCCCCCCGTCCGCGATCCGCGCCGAGCAGCGCCGCGGCACGACGGAGCACCGCCCCGACAGGCCAGTGGGCCTCCGCCACCCGGGCGGAGGCCCACTGGCGCGACGGCTGTCACACCGGGACGCTCGCCACGCCCGGAGAAAGGAACAGCTTGCCGTTCACGCGCTCGGAGACGCCCTCACGGTCCAGGTACGGCGTGACGCCGCCCAGGTGGAAGGGCCAGCCGGCGCCGGTGATGAGGCAGAGGTCGATGTCCTGGGCCTCGGCGACGACACCCTCGTCGAGCATGAGCCCGATCTCCTGCGCCACCGCGTCCAGCACCCGCGCCCGCACCTGCTCCTCGGTCAGCACGGTGTCGCCCTGCTTCAGGAGCGCGGCCACCTCCGGGTCGAGCTCCGGCTTGCCGCTGTCGTACACGTAGAAGCCGCGCTTGCCCGCCTCGACGACCGCCTTGAGGTTGGGGGAGACCGTGAAGCGGTCCGGGAAGGCCCGGTTCAGGGTCTGGGAGACGTGCAGGCCGATGGCCGGGCCGACCAGCTCCAGCAGGACCAGCGGCGACATCGGCAGCCCCAGGGGCTCCACCGCCTTCTCCGCGACCTCGACGGGCGTGCCCTCGTCGATGACGTTCTGCACCTCGCCCATGAAGCGGGTGAGGACCCGGTTCACGACGAACGCCGGGGCGTCCTTGACCAGGACCGCCGTCTTCTTCAGCTTCTTGGCCACGGCGAACGCGGTCGCCAGCGACGCGTCGTCCGTCCGCTCGCCGCGCACGATCTCAAGGAGCGGCAGCACCGCGACCGGGTTGAAGAAGTGGAAGCCCACGACCCGCTCGGGGTTCTTGAGCTTCGACGCCATCTCCGTCACCGACAGGGAGGAGGTGTTGGTGGCGAGGATCGCGTGCGCCGGGGCGACCGCCTCGACCTCCGCGAACACCTGCTGCTTGACGCCGATCTCCTCGAACACGGCCTCGATGACGAAGTCCGCGTCCGCGAAGCCCTCGGCCTTGTCCAGGACGCCCGTCACCAGCGCCTTGAGGCGATTGGCCTTGTCCTGGTTGATCCGGCCCTTGCCGAGCAGCTTGTCGATCTCGCCGTGGACGTAGCCCACGCCCTTGTCGACGCGTGCCTGGTCGATGTCGGTGAGCACGACGGGAACTTCGAGGCGGCGCAGGAAGAGCAGGGCGAGCTGCGAGGCCATCAGACCGGCGCCGACCACGCCGACCTTGGTGACCGGACGGGCCAGGTTCTTGTCCGGGGCGCCCGCCGGTCGCTTGCCGCGCTTCTGGACCAGGTTGAACGCGTAGATGCCGGCGCGCAGTTCGCCGCTCATGATCAGGTCGGCGAGCGCCGCGTCCTCGGCGTCGTAGCCCTGCTGGAGGTCGCCGTTCTTGGCGGCGGCGATGATGTCGAGGGCGCGGTAGGCGGCCGGGGCCGCGCCGTGCACCTTGCCGTCCGCGAGGAAACGGCCCTTGGCGACGGCCTGGTCCCACGCCTCGCCGCGGTCGATCACCGGGCGCTCGACCTCGATGTCGCCCCTCAGCACCTGGGCGGTCCACAGGAGCGACTGCTCCAGGAAGTCGGCGCCGTCGAAGACCGCGTCGGCGATGCCCAGGTCGAAGACCTGCTCGCCCTTGAGCTGCTTGTTCTGGTTCAGGCTGTTCTCGATGATGACCGAGACCGCCTTGTCGGCGCCGATCAGGTTCGGCAGCAGGGTGCAGCCGCCCCAGCCCGGCACCAGGCCGAGGAACACCTCGGGCAGGGAGAACGCCGGGACGGCCCGGGAGACCGTGCGGTAGGCGCAGTGCAGGCCGACCTCGACGCCGCCGCCCATGGCGGCGCCGTTGTAGTAGGCGAAGGTCGGCACGGCGAGGCCGGCGAGGCGCTTGAACACCTCGTGGCCGCCCTTGCCGATGGCCAGCGCGTCCTCGTGGTTCGTCAGCAGTTCGACGCCCTTGAGGTCGGCGCCGACCGCGAAGACGAACGGCTTGCCGGTGATGCCCGCGCCGACGATCTCACCCGCCGCCGCCTCGGCCTCGATCTGGTCGATCGCGGTGTTCAGGTTCGCCAGCGAGGCCGGTCCGAAGGTGGTCGGCTTGGTGTGGTCGAAGCCGTTGTCGAGGGTGACCAGCGCGAACCGGCCCGCCCCGAACGGCAGGTCGAGGTGGCGTACGTGCGCCTGCGTGACGACCTCGTCGGGAAACAGCGCGGCCGCATCCTTCAACAGATCAGCGGTGGTGCTCACTTGTCCCCCTCGAAGTGCGGGTTCTCCCAGATGACCGTCGCGCCCATGCCGAAGCCGACGCACATGGTGGTCACGCCGTAGCGGACCTCGGGCTGCTCCTCGAACTGGCGGGCCAGCTGTGTCATCAGCCGGACGCCGGAGGAGGCCAGCGGATGCCCGAAGGCGATGGCGCCGCCGTACTGGTTGACGCGCTCGTCGTCGTCCGCGATGCCGTAGTGGTCGAGGAAGGCCAGGACCTGGACGGCGAACGCCTCGTTGATCTCGAACAGGCCGATGTCGGAGATGGACAGGCCCGCCTTGGCGAGGGCCTTCTCCGTGGCCGGGATCGGACCGTAGCCCATGACCTCCGGCTCCACGCCCGCGAAGGCGTACGAGACGAGGCGCATCCTGACCGGCAGGCCGTTCGCGCGGGCGAAGTCCTCGCTCGCGACGATCGAGGCGGTGGCGCCGTCGTTCAGACCGGCCGCGTTGCCCGCGGTGACCCGGCCGTGCACCCGGAACGGCGTCTTCAGGCCCGCCAGGTTCTCCAGCGTGGTGCCCGGACGCATCGGCTCGTCGGCGGTGACCAGACCCCAGCCGGTCTCGCCGGCCTCCGGGTCGGTACGGCGCACCGAGATCGGCACCAGGTCCTGCTGGATCTTGCCGTTCGCGTACGCCTTGGCGGCCTTCTCCTGCGAGCGCACCGCGTACGCGTCGGCGCGCAGCTTGGTGATGTGCGGGTAGCGGTCGTGCAGGTTCTCCGCGGTCATGCCCATGAACAGGGCGGACTCGTCGACCAGCTTCTCGCTCACGAACCGCGGGTTCGGGTCCACGCCCTCGCCCATCGGGTGGCGGCCCATGTGCTCGACGCCACCGGCGATGACGGCGTCGTAGGCGCCGAAGGCGATCGAACCGGCGGTGGTCGTGACGGCGGTCAGCGCGCCCGCGCACATCCGGTCGATCGAGTAGCCCGGTACGGACTGCGGGAGACCGGCGAGGATGCCCGCCGTGCGACCCAGGGTCAGGCCCTGGTCGCCGATCTGTGTGGTGGCGGCGATGGCGACCTCGTCGATCTGCTGCGGGTCCAGACCGGGGTTGCGGCGCAGCAGCTCCCGGATCGCCTTCACGACGAGGTCGTCGGCACGGGTCTCGTGGTAGATGCCCTTCGGGCCCGCCTTGCCGAACGGGGTACGGACGCCGTCCACGAAAACGACGTCCCTGACGGTACGAGGCACGATGGCTCTCCTCCACGGTGCGGGATGGCACTGCCGCGCTGCGCTGAGCGCGCGCTCAGACTCTATGCTACTTATCGGTAACGTAGCTGCCCACCCCTCGGAGCGGGAGCGGTGAACGTCACACCTTCGGCGGCACCGCGTACCGGTTCTTCCGGCGCGGCCCGCGGGCCTTCCACGCGGGGCGGCGTGCGGGCCGGGCATGGCGGCCGGTCGCTGCGGGCCCGGCCCTGAGCGGCGGCGAGGTGCGGGGCTGGGGGCTTCGGAACAACCGGGCTTCGGAATACGCGGGCTTCGCAACAGGTGGGCTTCGGAACGCTTCGGATCACGGCGAGGGGCGGCCGACTGCGGTGTGCGGGCCGTCCCAGGATCTTGGCGTGATTTCGACGTCCGTTTTCCGCTTCCGTCGGCCTGCGACGCCCATGGGGTGATCGTCTTCGGGCGCTTCGGCGCGTTGACGCCGCCGACCTGACGCCCGCCGGCCCGCTGCCCGCCGTGGTCCGGGCCCGTGCCCGGCGACGGCTACGAGGGTTCCTGGTCCGCCTTGGCCTTCGCCGTCGCCGACAGCGCGGTCACGAGCGCCGGGGCGACCTGTTCGATCTGCCAGGGTCTCGCCCCGTACCCGGCGAGGGCGGCGGTCACCGAGTCGGCGTCGGCCGGCTTCGGCGGTTCCCAGCACAGCCGGCGCACGGTGTCCGGCGCGATCAGGTTCTCCTGCGGCAGGACGAGTTCCTCGGCCAGCGCCGTGACCGCGGCGCGGGCCGCCGACAGCCGGGCGGCGGCGGCCGGGTCCTTGTCGGCCCAGGCACGCGGCGGGGGCGGCCCGGTGACCGGCTGGCCCGGCTGCGGCAGCGCGGAATCGGGCAGTGCCTTGGCCCGGTCCACCGCGGCCTGCCACTGCTCCAGCTGGCGCCGTCCGGTCCGGTGGCCGAATCCGTTCAGCGCGGCGAGCGCGTGCACGGTGCCCGGAAGGGCGAGCGCCGCCTCGACGATGGCCGCGTCGCTGAGCACCTTGCCCGGCGACACGTCCCGCCGCTGGGCGATCCGGTCCCGGGTCTGCCACAGCTCGCGCACCACGGCGAGCTGACGCCGCCGCCGCACCTTGTGCATGCCCGACGTGCGCCGCCAGGGGTCCTTGCGGGGCTCGGGCGGCGGGGCCGCGGCGATGGCGGCGAACTCCTGTAGCGCCCAGTCCAGTTTGCCCTGCCGGTCCAGCTCCTTCTCCAGCGCGTCGCGCAGGTCGACGAGGAGTTCCACGTCCAGGGCGGCGTACCGCAGCCAGGGCTCGGGCAGCGGCCGGGTCGACCAGTCGACGGCGGAGTGGCCCTTCTCCAGGACGTAGCCCAGGACGCCCTCGACCATCGCGCCGAGACCGACCCGCGGGAACCCGGCGAGCCGGCCCGCCAGCTCCGTGTCGAACAGCCGGCTGGGCACCATGCCTATGTCGCGCAGGCACGGCAGGTCCTGGGTGGCCGCGTGCAGCACCCACTCGACCCCGGACAGCGCCTCGCCGAGGGCGGACAGGTCGGGGCAGGCGACCGGGTCGATCAGCGCGGTCCCGGCGCCCTCGCGGCGCAGCTGCACCAGGTAGGCGCGCTGGCCGTAGCGGTAGCCGGAGGCGCGTTCGGCGTCGACCGCGAGGGGGCCGGTGCCCGCGGCGAAGGCCGCGACGGTCTCGGCCAGCGCGGCCTCGTCGGTGATCACGGGCGGAATGCCCTCACGCGGTTCGAGCAAAGGGACCGGCGTCCCCACCGCAGAAGATCCGCCGTCGTCCGGAGGGGTACCCCCGGTGGTGCGCAGTGGCATGTCTGCTGCGGTCTCTTGGGCGTCGGTCACCTGTCAAGAGTATCCGTGGATGGACGGCACCCGTCGACGGAACGTTCCGTCGACGGGCGCCGAGGGGGCGTAAACCAGTCAGGTCGGTGAAACATCGGGGACACGGTCGGCGGGGGAGGTGGCCGGGAACCGCCCGGCCGATCCGGTTCACATCAGTGAACGGCCGGAGTGAAAAACCGGCCGTCGCCGTGGGGTCAGTGGATGATTCCGGTGCGCAGGGCCACGGCGACCATGCCGGCCCGGTCACCGGTGCCCAGTTTGCGGGCGATGCGGGCGAGGTGGCTCTTGACGGTCAGCGCGGACAGGCCCATGGAGACGCCGATCGCCTTGTTCGACTGGCCCTCCGCGACCAGGCGCAGCACCTCGACCTCGCGGCCGGACAGTTCGCGGTAGCCACCCGGGTGACTCGGGGCACCCGGGGGGCGGCGGTGCATACGGGCGGCGGCGCCGAGGGGAGCGGCACCCGGTCGGGTGGGGAGCCCGATGTTGGTCCGGGTGCCCGTGACGACGTAGCCCTTGACTCCGCCGGCCAGGGCGTTGCGCACGGCGCCGATGTCGTCGGCGGCGGACAGCGCCAGACCGTTGGGCCAGCCCGCGGCTCGGGTCTCGGACAGCAGGGTCAGGCCGGAACCGTCCGGCAGGTGGACGTCGGCCACGCAGATGTCGCGGGGGTTGCCGATGCGGGGACGAGCCTCCGCGACGGACGAGGCCTCGATGACGTCCCGCACACCGAGGGCCCACAGGTGGCGGGTGACGGTGGAGCGGACACGCGGATCGGCCACGACCACCATGGCGGTCGGCTTGTTCGGGCGGTAGGCGACCAGGCTTGCGGGTTGCTCAAGGAGAACGGACACCAGGCCTCCTGGGGTGCGGGACGGGACCGGCTCGTGGGGGGTGAAGCCGGGACGAACCGTGCTTTCAAGGTCACAGTCGTCTTCGGCACCAAACCCGTTCGCCTTTAGAGAATGATCACGATCTGGTGAGAACAATCCGTGCAATTCGGACACGCGATCGATCACCCGAAGATCGAGTCGGTTCGACCGGATTCGCTTCCGCGACTGAAAGTGGCCGTATCGACAAAGAGATGGTCAACGAGATGATGATCGGCCGGTCGGCGGGACAGGGGGGCGGGTCGGGGTGAGGTGTTGGGGTGCGGTGTTGGGGTGCGGGGGTGGTTCGCGGGGGTGGTTCGCGGGCCGGGGCCGGAGGGCCGGCGCCTTCCGCCCACCGGCCGCTCGGGGACGAGGCCGCCGGACCGGATCCCGCTCAGTCGGCGAGGCCCGGCCCGTGCGACTGGTCGGACGCGGTGACGGCCGGGCCGTCGACCGAACCGTCGGCCGAGGTGCCGACTGATGTGCTTGACCGAGGTGGCCGATCGACGTGCCGACCGTGCCGTCGGCCGACGTGTCGACCGAGGTGCCGACTGATGTGCTTGACCGAGGTGGCCGATCGACGTGCCGACCGTGCCGTCGGCCGTACTCACCGCGGCCCGGTCGCGGCCGCAGTGGCCGTCAGCGGGACTGCGGGTCCCTGCGCTGGGGCAGGGTCACCACCGACGCGTCGCCCGGCGCGGCCGGCGGCAGGCCCGCGACCTGGGCCAGCAGATCGCACCAGGAGGCCAGATGGGCCGCCGTGTCCGGCACCCCGCCCAGCCCCTCCCGAGGTGTCCAGGAGGCCCGGATCTCGATCTGCGAGGCAGGCGGCCGCGCGGACAGCCCGCCGAAGTAGTGCGAACCCGCGCGCGTGACGGTGCCGCTCGGCTCGCCGTACGACAGCCCGCGCGCCTGGAGCGCACCGGTCAGCCACGACCAGCAGACCTCCGGCAGCAGCGGATCGGCCGCCATCTCCGGTTCCAGTTCCGCGCGTACCAGCGTCACCAGCCGGAAGGTGCCCTGCCAGGCGTCGTGCCCGGCCGGATCGTGCAGCAGGACCAGCCGGCCGTCGGCCAGGTCCTGGTCGCCGTCGACGACCGCGGCCTCCAGGGCGTACGTGAAGGGAGCGAGCCGCTGCGGGGCCGGCGTCGGGTCCACTTCGACCTGCGGGCGCAGCCGCGCCGTGCGCAGCGCCTCGACCGCGGCCCGGAAAGCGGGCGGTGCCGAACTGTCCGAGTGCCGGTCCGCCTCCCTGGCACTCTTCGCATCGTCCATCCCACCAGCGCCGTCCGACAGTCGTCCCTGAGCCGCAGCCATGCGGGGAAGAGTAAGGGGAACGGGCGCTTCGCGCAGGGAGGGACACCACCTAAAGGGAACCTAAAGATCACGGCCGCCTTCGGCCGAGGGCATGACCATGCCGGGTCCGGGGCCGTGCGAGACTTGCCGTCGTGAGTGCCAACGCAAGCCCCACGGGCCAGCAGCCGACCGCCACGTACGACAGCGCCTTCCTCAGGGCGTGCCGACGCGAACCCGTGCCGCACACCCCCGTGTGGTTCATGCGCCAGGCCGGCCGCTCACTGCCCGAGTACCGCAAGGTGCGCGAGGGCGTTCCGATGCTGGAGTCCTGCACCCGCCCCGAACTCGTCGCCGAGATCACCCTCCAGCCGGTGCGCAGGCACGACGTGGACGCGGCGATCTACTTCAGCGACATCGTCGTACCGCTCAAGGCCATCGGCGTCGACCTCGACATCAAGCCCGGGGTCGGGCCGGTCATCGAGCGTCCGATCCGTTCCCGGGCCGACCTCGCCCAGCTGCGCGACCTCACCCCGGACGACGTCTCCTACGTCACCGAGGCCATCGGCCTGCTCACCCGCGAACTCGGCCCGACCCCCCTCATCGGCTTCGCCGGCGCCCCGTTCACCCTGGCGAGCTATCTCGTCGAGGGCGGCCCGTCCCGGACGTACCAGAACGCGAAGGCGATGATGTACGGCGACCCCGAGCTGTGGGCCGACCTGCTCGACCGCCTCGCCGACATCACGACGGCCTTCCTGAAGGTGCAGATCGAGGCCGGTGCCTCCGCGGTCCAGCTGTTCGACTCCTGGGCCGGCGCGCTCGCCCCGGCCGACTACCGGCGCTCCGTGTTGCCCGCCTCCGCCAAGGTCTTCCGCGCCGTCGCCGGGTACGGCGTGCCGCGCATCCACTTCGGCGTCGGCACCGGCGAACTGCTCCCGCTCATGGGCGAGGCCGGCGCCGATGTCGTCGGTGTCGACTGGCGCGTCCCGCTCGATGAGGCGGCCCGCCGCGTCGGCCCCGGCAAGGCGCTCCAGGGCAACCTCGACCCGGTGGTCCTCTTCGCCGGCCAGGATGCCGTCGAGGCCAAGACCCGCGAGGTGCTCGACGCGGCCGCCGGTCTGGAGGGCCACGTCTTCAACCTCGGTCACGGCGTGCCGCCCGACACCGACCCGGACGCCCTGACCCGGCTCGTGGACTACGTGCACACGCACACCGTCCGCTGACTCACCACGTCTGCCAGGTCTGCCGGGGCCGGGCCTGTCTGCCGAACAGCAGCCGGGGCGGCTCCGGCGGGGGTACGGTGCCCGGCCGCAGCGGCAGCGCGAGCAGCATGCCCACGACGAAGCCGACGACGTGCGCCGCGTACGCCACCGAACCGGCGTCGGAGACGCCCTGCCCGGACGAGTACACCGCCTGGAGCACGAACCAGAAGCCCAGCACCAGCCAGGCCGGCAGCCGCAGCGGCAGGAAGACCAGGAACGGGACGAGGACCCAGACCCTGGCCTTCGGATACAGCACCAGATAGGCGCCGAGGACTCCGGCGATCGCCCCGGACGCGCCGATCAGCGGCTCGCCCGAGGAGGCGTTGAACAGCGCGAAGCCGTACCCGGCCGCGTATCCGCAGACCACGTAGAAGAGGAAGTAGCGGATGTGCCCCATCCGGTCCTCGACGTTGTTGCCGAAGATCAGCAGGAACAGCATGTTGCCCAGCAGGTGCAGCCAGCTGCCATGCAGGAACATCGCCGTGAGGACCGACAGCGGCGGATACTTGTCGTACGACGGCGCTCCCACCACGCAGCCCGGCCCCTGCGGGCCGACGCCCACGGCGCCGGTCGGGACCAGCCGCGGCAGCTGATGGTGGATCAGCTCCCTGGGCACCGCCGCGTAATGGTCGAGGAACGCCTGGAGATGGCACAGCTGCGCCAGGTCGCTGCCGCCGGTCACGGAACCCGCCATGCCGGGCGTGCGCAGGAAGACCAGCACGCACGCGGCGATCAACGCGTACGTCACCCAGGGGGTGCGGCGTACCGGGTTCACGTCATGGACGGGGATGACCACACAGGAGTAGTGCCCGCACCACGGCGGACGGAATCCGTGCGGGCCGCCGGAGAAGGTCGGGTGTTTCCTGCTGCGCGGGCAGGGGAAGGCCGTTGCGTTCAGCGCGCCGGGGCATCACCCGCGGCCACCTTCGCCACCTTCGCCGCGGCCTTGCGCGCCGCCACCAGGACCGGGTCCCACACCGGGGAGAACGGCGGCGCGTAGCCCAGGTCGAGGGCCGTCATCTCCTCGACCGTCATCCGCGCGGTCAGTGCCACCGCGGCGATGTCGACCCGCTTGGCCGCGCCCTCCCCGCCGACGATCTGCACGCCGAGCAGGCGGCCGGTGCCGCGTTCGGCGAGCATCTTCACCGTCATGGGGGCGGCGCCGGGGTAGTAGCCGGCCCGGCTGGTCGACTCGATGGTCACCGTCTCGAACCGCAGGCCCACCCGGCGCGCGTCCTTCTCACGCAGTCCGGTGCGGGCGATCTCCAGGTCGCAGACCTTGCTCACCGCGGTGCCGACCACACCCGGGAAGGTGGCGTAACCGCCGCCGACGTTGCTGCCGATGATCTGGCCGTGCTTGTTGGCGTGGGTGCCGAGGGCGATGTGCCGTTCCTGGCCGGAGACCAGGTCCAGCACCTCGACGCAGTCACCGCCCGCCCAGATGTTCCGGTGGCCCCGGACGCGCATCGCGAGGTCGGTGAGCAGCCCGCCGTGGCGGCCCAGGGGCAGCCCCGCGGCCCGCGCGAGCGTCGTCCGAGGGCGCACGCCGATCCCGAGGACGACCACGTCGGCGGGGAACTCCGCGTCCTCGGTCGCCACCGCCCGCACCCGGCCGTCGTCCCCGGTGAGCAGCTTGGTGACGGGCGCGTCGTCGACCATGGTGATGCCCAGGCCCGTCATGGCCCGGTGCACCAGCCGGCCCATGTCAGGATCGAGTGTCGACATGGGCTCCGCGCCCCGGTTGACGACGGTCACCGCGTAGCCGCGTTTGATCAGCGCCTCGGCCATCTCCACGCCGATGTAGCCCGCACCGACGACGACCGCGCGGCGGCCCCGGGTGCGCGCCAGGGTGTCCAGCAGGGCCTGGCCGTCGTCGAGGGTCTGGACGCCGTGCACCCCGGGGGCGTCGACGCCCGGCAGGTCCGGGCGGAGCGGCGTCGCACCGGTCGCGATCACCAGTTTGTCGTACGAGGTCCACGACTCGGCGCCGGAATCGACGTCACGCGCGCGTACCCGCTGCCGGTCCACGTCGATCTCCGTGACCTCGGTGCGCATGCGCAGGTCGATGTGGCGCGCGCGGTGCTCCTCGGGCGTGCGGGCGATCAACTGGTCCCGCTCGGGCACGTCACCGCCCACCCAGTACGGGATGCCGCACGCGGAGAACGACGCGAAGTGACCGCGTTCGAACGCCACGATCTCCAGTTCGTCGGGCCCCCGCAGCCGGCGCGCCTGCGACGCCGCGGACATCCCCGCGGCGTCACCGCCGATCACGACCAGCCGTTCCGCCCCGCCGCGCGCCCCGCTGATGTTCATGGTCATGCGAACACGCTACGGGGCACGGGACCGGTACGGCCCGCTCAGCTCCGGTCGCCCGCTCGGCCCCCGTCGTCGGCTCGGCCCTCGTCGCCGTGCGCCCGGCCGGCCGCGTCCACGGCCACCGGGGGTGCCGTCGGCAGCGGGCCCAGGGCGGTCGTGACCGGCGCCGGGGCGGCGCGGCGCGACAGCCGGGGGCGGACGGCCCGCAGCCACCCGAGGACGAGCAGCGCCGCCACGGCCACGAAGGGCAGCGCCGCGCCCAGGGCCAGGGCGATCCAGCGCAGCACGGTGACGAAGACGTGCCAGCCGCCGGACACCGCGTCCCGGAAGCCGGGCCCGTCGTCCGTCCCGTCCTCCTCCGCCGGGGCCTCGGACAGCGTCAGGGTGACGGTGGCCAGGCTCGTGCGGTCCTTCAGGGACGCCTGCTGGGCGAGCAGCGCCTCCAGATCGGCCTCGCGGCTGCTCAACTCCCCTTCCAGGGTGACCACGTCGCTGAGCTTGTCCGCCCGGTCCATCAGGTCGCGGATCCGGGACACGCTGGCCCGCTGCGAGGCGATCCGGCTGGTCACGTCCACGACCTGGTCGGTGACGTCCTCGGCGCGCGCGGTGCGCCGGATCAGCTCGCCGCTGCCCTGGAGGCGGGCGAGGACCTCGTCGTAGGCGTCGGTGGGCACCCGCAGGACGACGCGGGTGCTCTCGTGGCCCCGGTCGTCCCGGCTGGTGCTCTCCTGGCCGACGTACCCGCCCGCGTCCTCGACGGCGGAGCGGGCCTGGTCCAGGGCCTTGGGTACGCTCTTGACGCGCACCGTCAGGGCGGCGGTGCGGATGACGTTGCCGACCCCCGGCCGGGGCGCCTCGGTCACGCCGGCGGCGTCCGTCCGGCCGGCCGCGTCGCTCTTGCCGGCCTCGCCGGAGCCGCCGCCACCGGCCGCGTCCCGCTCGGCCACGCTGCCGGCCGCGGCGGCCTTGTCGGCGCTGCCACCCGTGACGGCCTTGTCGGCGCTGCTGCTCGCGGTGTCGGAGGCGCCGCATCCGGTCAGCGCGAGGGTGGCCGCCAGCAGCATCCCGAGCAGGGCGGGCAGTGGGCGTACGGAGTGCGGTGTGCGCATGGGCGGTTCCCCCCAGGGGTCGTGACGACGGATGTTCCTTCGACGCCGCACCCGGCCGGAACGTTTGGCCAAAACGATTCCGGAACGGTCCCGGAGCGATCACGGTCAGGACGCGCGCGGGACACGCGCCCCCGACCCCGGAGCCCCGCCGTCCCGCCCCGGCGGCACAGACGGTTCGACGGGTTGGACGAACGCAGCGAACGCAGCGAACGCAGCGAACGCAACGAACGCAACGAACGCGACAAATGCGATGAGTTCGGCGGACTCGGAGGGTGCGGCGGCGAGGCCCGGTCCCGGGGCGGGCCGTCGGTGGCGTCTGAGAGGCTGGAGCCATGAGCGCATCGGGTACGGGCACGGGGCACGTCGTCGTCATCGGAGCGGGGATCGCCGGGCTGGCGGCGGCCCACCGGCTGCTGGACCGCGGGGCGCGGGTGACCGTGCTGGAGGCGGCGGACCGGGTCGGCGGCAAGCTGCTGCCCGGCGAGATCGCGGGCGTACGCGTCGACCTCGGCGCCGAGTCGGTCCTGGCCCGCCGGCCGGAGGCGGTGGCGCTCGCGCGCGAGGTGGGCCTGTCCGGCCTGCTGCGCACCCCGGCCACCACGACCGCCTCGATCTGGACCCGTGGCGCGCTGCGCCCCATGCCCAAGGGGCATGTGATGGGCGTCCCCGGCACGGCGTCCGCGCTGGCCGGTGTGCTGTCCGAGGAAGGAGTCGCCCGCGTCGGGCGCGAGGCAGGGCTGCCGCCCACCGAGGTCGGCGACGACGTGGCGGTCGGTGCCTACGTGGCCGCCCGGCTCGGCCGCGAGGTCGTCGACCGCATGGTCGAACCCCTGCTGGGCGGGGTGTACGCGGGCGACGCGTACCGCATCTCGATGCGCTCGGCCGTCCCCCAGCTGTTCCAGGCCGCGCAGACCCACGACTCGCTCACCGAGGCGGTCCGCGGCATCCAGGCGAAGGCCGCCGCGCACCAGCAGACCGGCCCGGTCTTCCAGGGCGTCGAGGGCGGCGTGGGCCGGCTGCCGCTCGCCGTCGCCGAGACCGTGCGGGCCCGGGGCGGCGCGGTGCTGACCTCGACACCGGTGACGGAGTTGCGCCGGGAAGCGGCCGGCGGCTGGCGCGTCGTCGCCGGCGACCGGGTGCTGCGCGCCGACGGCGTGGTGGTCGCGGTGCCCGCGCCCGCCGCCGCCCGGCTGCTGGCCGCCGAGTCCCCCGGCGCCGCCGCCGAGTTGAAGGCCGTGGAGTATGCCTCCATGGCGCTGGTCACCCTGGCCTACCGCCGGGACGCCGTCGCCCTTCCCGAGGGCAGCGGCTTCCTCGTGCCCCCGGTCGACGGGCGCAGCATCAAGGCGTCCACCTTCGCCTCCCAGAAGTGGGGCTGGATCGCCGAGCAGGACCCGGACGTGATGGTGCTGCGCACCTCCGTCGGGCGGTACGGCGAGACGGAGATCCTGGGCCGCGCGGACGCCGACCTCGTCGCCCTCTCCCGGCAGGACCTGCGGGAGGCCACCGGTCTGGCCGCCGAGCCCCTGGAGACCCGGGTGACCCGCTGGACCGACGGCCTGCCCCAGTACCCGGTCGGCCACCACGCGCGCGTGGCCCGCATCCGTGAGCACGTCGCCAAGCTCCCCGGCCTGGCCGTGTGCGGCGCCCAGTACGACGGCGTGGGCATCCCAGCCTGCGTCGCGAGCGCCGCCGCGGCCGTGGACCGGATCGCGGGCGACCTGCGTACCCTCACGGACGCCGGAGCGGAGCAGGCCGGGCCCTGAGCGGAGCAGGCGGGCCCTGAGCGGAGCCGACCGGACCCGGTGCCGTGCAGGCCGGACCCGGTGCGGCCGGCGCGGGGCGGAGCGGGAGAATGGACGCATGAGTGACGACGCCCCCACCACCGAGTCCGGCAGGATCCCGAACAAGGGCAAGCTGGCCAAGGACCTCAACGAGGTCATCCGCTACACGCTGTGGTCCGTCTTCCGGCTGAAGGACGTGCTGCCCGCGGACCGCACGGGCTACGCCGACGAGGTCCAGGAGCTGTTCGACCAGCTCGCCGCCAAGGACGTGACGATCCGCGGCACCTATGACGTCTCCGGGCTGCGCGCCGACGCCGACCTGATGATCTGGTGGCACGCCGAGACCAGCGAGCAGCTCCAGGAGGCGTACAACCTCTTCCGCCGCACCAGGCTGGGCCGCGCGCTCGACCCGGTGTGGTCGAACATGGCGCTGCACCGCCCGGCCGAGTTCAACCGCGCGCACATCCCGGCGTTCCTCGCCGACGAGACGCCCCGCACCTACGTCAGCGTCTACCCGTTCGTGCGCTCCTACGACTGGTACCTGCTGCCCGACGAGGACCGCCGCCGGATGCTCGCCGACCACGGCAAGATGGCCCGCGGCTACCCGGACGTGCGCGCCAACACGGTCGCCTCGTTCTCCCTCGGCGACTACGAGTGGATCCTGGCCTTCGAGGCCGACGAACTGCACCGCATCGTCGACCTCATGCGCCATCTGCGCGGCTCCGAGGCCCGGCGGCACGTCCGCGAGGAGGTCCCCTTCTTCACCGGGCGCCGCAAGGAGATCGGCGAACTGATCGAGGGGCTGGCGTAACGCGCGGACGCACCGCACCGCCGGGAACACCGCGGCGCGCCCCGCGGAGCCCGGACGCACCATCAGGGGTGCTCGCGCGGCCTCGCCCCCGGCGACCCTGGCCGCAGCCCGGGTCCTGCCTCCGGCGTCCGACCCTGGCCGCAGCCCGGGTCCCGCCCTCGGCGTCCGCGCCCGCCCTCAGGGGCGTTCGGCCTTGCCCTTCAGCGCGTCGCGCAGTGACTGCCGCTGTCCGGTGCGGTCGGCCGGGGTACGCGGCTCGGGCTCGGGGCGCGGCGCGCACGCCGCGCGCCGCCCCGGCACCCGGCCCTCCAGCAGGTACGCCTCCAGATGGGCGTTCACGCACGGGTTCGACCCGCCGGCGATCCCGTGCGTGCCCGCGTCCCGCTCGGTCACCAGGACCGAGCCGGCCAGCCGCCGGTTCATCTCCAGCGCCCCGCCGTAGGGAGTGGCCGCGTCCCGCTCGCCCGCCAGGATCAGCGTCGGCGGCAGCTCGCCAGGCCCGGTCCGCACGTCGAGGGGCCGTTGCCGGGGCACCGGCCAGTACGCGCACGGCAGGTTGGTCCACACGTTGTCCCAGGTCTCGAAGGGCGCCACGCGCGCGAGCCGGGTGTTGTCGCGGTCCCACACCGCCCAGTCCGTCGGCCAGGGCGCGTCGTTGCACTCGACGGCCGTGTAGACCGCGTCGGCGTTCTCCGCTTCGGCGGCCGTCCCGTCGACCGGCGCGGCGATCCCGACCAGCGGCTTCGGGTCGCCCTTGAGGTACGCGGACAGCGCCGCGGCCCGGCTCGGCCAGAAGTCGTCGTAGTAGCCGGCCATCAGGAACGCGCCCTGCAACTGGCCCGGCCCGACCTTGCCGTCCGCGGGCTCGGCGGAGAGCCGGGCCCGCGCCTTCTCGTAGCTGATCCGCACCTGTTCGGCCGTGGCACCGAGCCCGTACACGTCGTCGTGCCGGGCGATCCAGTCACGGAAGTCCGTCCAGCGGCTCTCGAAGGCGGCCGACTGCTCCAGGTTGGCGCGGTACCAGATCTGCGCGGGGTCCGGGTTCACCGCCGAGTCCAGCACCATCCGCCGGACGTGCCCGGGGAACAGCGTCGCGTACAGGGCGCCGAAGTAGGTGCCGTACGAGGCGCCCATGAACGTCAGCTTCTGCTCGCCGAGCGCGGCCCGCAGCACGTCCAGGTCACGGGCGTTGTTCAGCGAGTTGTAGTACCGCAGGGCGCTGCCGGACCGTTCGGCGCAGCCGCGCGCGTACGTCTTCGCCTCGGCGACGCGTTCCTGCTTGTACGACTGCGAGGGGTGCGTCGGTGAGGCCGCCGGCCCCTTGCGGAAGCGCTCGGGTGCCTGGCAGGACAGCGGCGCCGAACGGCCCACCCCGCGCGGGGCGTAGCCGACGAGGTCGTACGCGGCGGCGATCCGGCGCCATTCGGGCAGCACCCCGATCACCGGGAAGTACAGTCCGGAGGCGCCCGGTCCGCCCGGGTTGTAGACGAGGGCGCCCTGCCTGCGCACCTTGAGCTTGCTGTTGTGCGGGTCCTTCTGGGTGGCCCGCGCCCGGCTGACGGTCAGTTCGATCTGCTTGCCGTCGGGGTGCGCGTAGTCGAGCGGAACGCTGACCGTGCCGCACCGCAGGCTCGCCGGCGCGTCCGGTTCGGCGGAGCACTTCCCGAAGTCGATGCCCGCGGCCCGGGCGCGAGCGGCGGCCACCGAGGCGCCGCGCGCCTCGGCCGCGGCCGGCGCGCCGGTGGCACCCGGAGCGCTGCCCGCGGGGGCGGCGGCGAGGGCGGTCAGGAGCAAGGATCCGGCAGCCGAGCAGAGGGCGGCAGCTTTCATCGGGTATCCCTTCGGAGCGCGGCAGCACCGTCGCTGCGGCGACAAAAGGGATGTTTCGTTCGTGGTGCGGCGAAGGCAAGCACCGTCCGGCGGTGTCGGCGTCAATGCTCCCCATGCGCCCCCGGAGGGCTCGCTTCACTCCCGCCGCGGCCGGTCGCGGTGGGCGAGGGCGGCCCGTAGCTCGGGCTCGCCGATCGCACGGACGCCGTGTACGGCGACGGAGATCAGGTAGGTGTGCTCGTCGCCCGCCCCGCCCGACTGCCGGGCCAGCCTGCCCAGCATCCGCTGCCCGGCGGGGGAGGCCCACCGGGAATAGGGGGGCGCCTCGACCCGGGCGAGGGCCAGGCAGCTCAGGGTCACGGTGAGCGGCAGGGCGAACCACAGGGCGATCAGGTGACGGGAGGTCCCGGCGGGCGCGGGCGGCAGCAACGCGACCGTACCCAGGGCCGGCACCGCCACCGCGGCGGCGCGCACCCGACGGACCCCGGCCGCCACCGTCGTACGGGCCCCGTCGGGCACCGCGAGCCCCGCGCGGACGAGCCCGTCGGCCAGGCTCCGCACGGCGTCGGCGCCCGCGGCGGCGGAGCGCACCGGCGCGATGCGGGACTGCCCGTCCGGGCCGATGGCGCCTATCACCGACCGTTCCATGTCGTCCCGGCCCCGCGGGTCGACGACGGTCGCCCAGCCGGTGTGCGCGAGCAGCAGCCGTCGCTGCCGCGCCATGGCGACCAGGGTGAGTTCGGCGACCCGGGCGGGACCGCCGGACAGGAACGCCGCCTCGTACAGGGTCAGGCCGCGCTCCCGGCGCACGGTCACGGTGTGCGGGGCGGAGCCCGCGGCACGTACGGCGGCCAGGCTCAGCCGGGTACACGCCGTGCCGGCCGTGGCCCAGGCCAACAGCAGGAGAAGCACCCAGAACATGACGTGTTTCTATGCCAGGGGCCTGTGGAACACCATGGCCGCGTCGTCAACGGCACGCGGCGTTGCATGTCCGCGACGGTCCAGTCCGCGCAGGTCGGGTCAGGGCACGGGCTGTCAGCCGCGTCGCGCCAGCACCCTCCGCGCCGCCCGCCCGACCCGGGCGACCGGCCGCCCCGACCGCGGCGCCGGGCCCGACCGCTCCCGCCACCACCCGCGCAGCTCCCGCCGCACCTCCGCGTGCGCGGGGTGCCGCTCGCGCAGCAGGTGCGCCACGAAGTCCAGCGCGTCCCGCCGGTAGCCGGCGGTCATCGGCTGCCCGTGCGCATAGCCGAGGAACGCCGGGCGGTAGCGAGTCCCCAGGATGCGCGGCAGTTCGGGCGCCACCTTGGCGACCACGTCCGCCCGCTTCGCGGCGAGCGCCCGCGCCTGCACCCCCATCCGTACCCGGTCGAACCCCTCGGGCAGCGGAGTCCCGGCGACCAGCGCGGACAGCACCGCCGCCTGCGCGAGCGCGACCCGCTCCCGGGCCGGCTCGCCCGCTTCCTCCACTCCCGCTCGCGCCACCGGCGGCGGCCCGGCGCAGGCCAGGTCCGCGCCGCCCTCGTCCACCGCCGTCCGGATGGCGGCCAACTCCCGTTCCAGCTCGGCCGGTTCGGGGAAGTTCTCGTCCCGCTCCAGCAGCACCCCGGGCGGCCGAATGCGGGAGGCGAGGTCGGCGAGGATGTCGAGGACCTCGCGCGGGACCGGGTGGGCGTGACTGTCGTGCCACACCCCGTCGCGGGCGAAGCCGCCCGCGACGTGCACGTACGCGATGGCCTCCAGCGGCAGTTCGGCGAGCGCCTTCGCCGGATCCTCGCCGCGGTTCACGTGGTTGGTGTGCAGGTTCGCCACGTCGATGAGCAGTCGTACGCCGGTCCGGTCGGCCAGTTCGTACAGGAACTGCCCCTCGGTCAGCTCCTCGCCCGGCCAGGAGATCAGCGCCGCTATGTTCTCCACGGCGAGCGGCACGGGCAGCGCCTGCTGCGCGCGGCGCACGTTCGCGCACAGCACGTCGAGGGCGTCCCGGGTGCGCGGTACGGGCAGCAGGTGGCCCGCCTCCAGGCGCGGGGAGGCGGTCAGCGGGCCGCCCGCCCGGACGAACGCGATGTGCTCGGTGACCAGCGGCGCGTCCAGCCCCGCGGCGCGTTCGGCGAGTGCGGTCAGCCGGTCCTCGTCGGGCCGGTCCGCGCCGCCGAGACCGAGCGAGACACCGTGGGGGACCACGGTCACCCCGCGCTCGCGCAGCCGCCGCAGCGAGGCGGGCAGATGCCCGGGGCACACGTTCTCCGCCACGACCTCGACCCAGTCGATGTCCGGCATGCGTTCGACGGCGTCCGCGATCTCCAGCCGCCAGCCGATCCCCGTACCCAGTTGCCGCATCGCCCGTCCCCCTCCGTGCCGTTCCGCTGCCGCGGTGGCGTGCCGGAGGTATGGCCCGCACGGCCGGGCGCGAATCCCCCTCCCGGCTTCTTCAGAGCAACATTTGAGGTTGCGGCGGGGACCGGCGCCATGGGGCCGGAACGGGGCCGGAACAGGGCCGCAGGACACGTGGTCGGTGGGTCGGGCGGACCGACGCGACCGCGATTCCGGCCCCACGACCCGGGCCGCCGCATCCAGTGCCAGGTGCCACGGGCACCCGTCGGGCCGACCTTGTCCAGGCTGACTCGGTACGAAGCCGCACCTGGCCGGTCCGACCGATCAGGCAGGTTCCGGTCGGCACCGTCACCGTCTGCGCAACCGTGGTGCGAAGCGGGTGCCCCCCTCCGCCGCGACGGTCAGTCCGGGAGCGATCTCCGTGAACCCCGCGTCCCGTACCAACGGCAGTTCGCTGACCGTCAGTTCGCGCCAGTCGGCCGGGTCCGCGGTCCGTACGGACAGCGGGAAGCCCGCGTCCCGCCAGTCGGCCCGCTCCGCGTCGGACAGCTCCCACCAGGCGAGCTGGGCGCCGTGCCCGGCCTGGGCCATCGACTTGCCCGCCGACATGTCGACACCCGGGTTCAGCCACAGCACGGGGTACGCCGGGTCCGGGCCGGCCGGCGGCTCCGGCTCGTCGAGTTCGGTGCCGGACACCTGGAGCCGGGCCAGGTCCTTGGGCCAGCCGTCCAGCGGAACGGGCGGGAAGACCCGTACCTCCGCGGACTTCCCGGTGACGGTGATGCCCGGCAGCGCCTCGGCCCGCCGCCACTCGGCGCCCCTGGCCCGCCGCACCACCTTCCGGATCCGCGCGTCCTGCCAGTCCCGTACCGCCTGTGCCCACTCGCCGTCGCCCAGCGCCCGCTCGTCCGCGAGCAGCACGAGCACCGCACGGGCCGCGGTCTCCAGGGCGTCGGTGCGCGCGGGCGGTGCTCCCCGCTCGATCCGTACGACCAGGGGCAGCACGAACTGCGGGGCCTCGTCGCGCGGGGTGCGCTCGGTACGGAAGGGGGCGGCACCGGGGGAGTCAGGAACATCGCTCACGACAGCCCACCTTACGGCGCCGCGCGGCGGTGCCGCCGTGGCCCGGTGCCCGCCGCCCGCCGGTCATCCGGAGCAGGCGGTGCGCTGTGCCTCCTGCCACTCGCACACGGGGCACAGCGTGGTGCCCGGGTGCGACCGCGGGTACTCGGTCGGCTCGCGGCACAGCACGCACTCCGCGTACGGCGGACCACCGGCCGGGGCGGGCCGGTCGGGGCCGGTGGTCGGGCAGGGTTCCTCGTCGGTCATGCCCTCCAGCGTAGGCCGGTCAGCGGCGCCGGCCGGTCGCCGAGATCAGCGCGGAGACCTTCGCGAACTGGAAACCCCGCTTGCGCAGTTCCGGCACGATCGTCCGTACGACCTGCTCGGTGGTCGGCGCGGCGCTGCGGGTGCAGTGCATGACGACCACCGACCCCGGCTGCACTCCGTCCAGCACCTGCTTGGCGACCGCGTCGGCGTCCGTCGCGAACGCGTCCCCGCTCACCACGTCCCACTGCACCGCCGTGACCCCGAGCCCGCTCAGGGCGCGCAGCGCCTGCTGGTCGTAGCAGCCGCCGGGGAAGCGGAAGTACGGCATCGGGTGCGGCACGCCCGCCGTGCGCAGGGCGGTGTACGCCTGCTCGACGTCCGCGCGCATCCGGTCGGCGGAGACGGTGGGCAGGCCGTAGCAGTCGGCGGTGAAGGCGTAGTGGCTGTAGGAGTGGTTGGCGACCTCGAACAGCGGGTCGCTGCCGATGGAGCGGGCCTCGGCCGGGTACTGCTCGGCCCATCGGCCGGTCATGAACACCGTCGCCGGGACCTTCAGCGTCCGCAGCGTGGCGATGAGCTGCGGGTTGTCGAAGTGTTCGCCCGCCGCGGCGCGCGGCCCCTGGTCGGCGGTCATGTCGGCGTCGAAGGTGAGGGCGACGGTCTTGCCCTGGGTGCGCGGGCCGTTCATGAAGACCGGCGTGAGACCGCCGGGGCCCGGGGTGAGCGTGGGCGGACGCGAGGCTGAGGAGGGGGTGGACCGCGCGGTGGCCGGGCCGGCGGTGTGCGGGGGCTCGGCTGTGCCGCACGCGGCGAGGACTGCGCTCAGGGCGCAGACGGCGGCGACTCGGCGTACAGAAGTGAACACGGTATGAAGATATGACTTAGAAAAGGGTGTATTGGATGACTTGGCTTGTGAAGTGCTTATATGTCACCCGCCCGGCCTTGCGCGTCCGATCACTCGCCCGACCCGCAGGGAACTGGTTCGCGCGGCCGGGCACACCGCCGTCCGGAGCTGCATGCCCCCGTCCGGAGGGGCGTGCCTTGTCGGGAGGGGCGTGCCCCTGTCGGGAGGGGCGTGCCGCCGCGGGCCCGCCCGTGCCCGCACCACCCGGACGGTCCCTTGCGCGTGCGTGTGCCCCGCCAGGGCTCCGTGTCCGGTGCGGCCGGGTTGCTCCGACCCGCGTCCTCGCCCGGCCCGCCCGGCCCGCCCGGCCCGCCCAGCCTGCCGGGCCTGCCGGGCCTGTTCGATCCGCCAGGTCCGTTCGTTCCGGCAGGTTCGTTCGGCCCGCCAGGTCCGTTCGTTCCGGCAGGTCCGTTCGGCCCGCCAGGTCCGTTCGTTCCGGCAGGTCCGTTCGCCCGGCGGCCCGGCGGGCCCGTCCGGCTCATGGCCGTAGCCGCCGGTCAGGAGGCCGGAGGGCCGGGTGTGGTCACCGGGGGCGTGCCGGAGGCCGGCTGCGGCGGCGGGGGAGGTGCGGTCCGGTCGCCGCCGCGCGGTGGGGGCGGCGCCTCCTCCGGAGGCGCGGTCGCCGGGGGGCCCGCCGGGTGGGTGTGGCCGTCCGTGGAGCCGTCCCCCGCGGGCGCCGACGCGGTGTGCACCGGTGCGGTGTGTGCCGGTCCGGTGGTCGCGGGCTTGGCGGGCGGGGGCTCGGTGCCGTGCGGGGCGGCTTCGCCGACCGCGGGCTGCTGGGCCTTCTCCAGGAAGCGCAGCAGCTCGACGGGGAAGGGCAGCACCAGGGTGGAGTTCTTCTCGGCCGCCACCGCCACCACCGTCTGCAACAGCCGCAACTGCAATGCGGCGGGCGTGTCCGCCATCTGCTGAGCCGCTTCCGCGAGCTTCCTGGACGCCTGGAGTTCGGCGTCGGCGTTGATGATCCGGGCCCGGCGCTCACGGTCCGCCTCGGCCTGCCGCGCCATGGAACGCTTCATCGTGTCGGGCAGGGACACGTCCTTGATCTCGACCCGGTCGATCTGCACACCCCAGCCCACGGCCGGGCTGTCGATCATCAGCTCAAGGCCCTGGTTGAGTTTTTCGCGATTGGACAGCAGATCGTCGAGGTCGCTCTTGCCGATGATCGAACGCAGCGAGGTCTGCGCCATCTGGGAGACGGCGAACCGGTAGTCCTCGACGTTGATGACCGCCGCCGTCGCGTCCATGACCTTGAAGTACACGACCGCGTCGACCCGGACGGTCACGTTGTCCCGGGTGATGCCCTCCTGCGCGGGGATCGGCATCGTCACGATCTGCATGTTGACCTTGCGCAGCCGGTCGACCCCCGGGATCACCATGGTGAAGCCGGGCGTACGGGCCGGGTCCAGCACCCGCCCGAGCCGGAAGACCACGCCGCGTTCGTACTGCTTGACCACTCGGGCCGCCGCGGCCAGGTAGACCAGGCCGACGGCACCGAGTCCCACGAGGGCTCCCACCAGTTCCTGGAGCATGACGACCTCCCTCGGTCAGAGGTCTGTTCGTCCACTCCTGCAACGATATGCCCGGTGTCTGGTCCGGGGCCACGCCCCTGCCCCGGACCAGACCGGCGCGTTACCGCGCCGCCGTGAGCCGTACCGGCTCGGTCCCGGACTCGCTGTGTCGCTCGGCCCAGGTCTCCAGCGCCAAGCGGCAGGCATGGTCCAGGTGGTGCAGGCCGGACAGGTCGAGCCGGACCGGCCGGTCCTTGGGCAGCGACTCCAGGCTGTCGAGGATCTTCGGCAGCCGCAGGAAGGTCGCGTTGCCCGACAGATACGCCTCGACCGGGCCCGCCCCCTTGTCGACGAACTCCAGCTTGACGTGCGAGGACTCCCACGCCGTCTTGACGATCGCCAGCGCCAGGCCGATGATCACGCCCTCGAACATGCTGATCGCGACGATCGCCACGGCCGTGACGATCACGATCAGCGCCTCGCCCCGGGACTCACGCCACAGCACGGCCAGCGCCCGCACCGGGATGAGCTTGGCGCCCGAGTACACCAGGATGCCCGCGAGGGCCGGGATCGGGATGTAGCCCAGCACACCCGGAAGCAGGGCCGCGAACAGCAGCAGCCAGCCGCCGTGCAGCACCCGGGACGCCTTCGTACGGGCGCCCGCCTGCACGTTCGCCGCACTGCGCACGATCACCGCGGTCATCGGCAGTGCGCCGAGCAGCCCACAGATCGTGTTGCCCGCGCCCTGGGCGACCAGTTCCTTGTCGTACTGGGTGCGCGGCCCGTCGTGCAGCCGGTCCACGGCCGCCGCGCTGAACAGCGACTCGGCGGACGCGATCAGCGTGAACGCGACGATCGTGCCCAGCACCCCGAGCCCGGCGAGTTCGCCGAAGGCGCTCAGCGGCGGCGGCTGGACGGAGTCCAACAGCCCCTGCACCTCGACGGTGGCCACCGGCAGGTCGAGGACCAGCGCCGCCAGCGCGGCCAGGCCGACCGCGGCGAGCGGGCCGGGCACCGCGCGTATCTTCGCGGGGACGAGCTTCCAGAGGACCAGGACCGCGACGGTGCCCGCGCCCACGGCGAGGGAGGCCAGCGCGCCCGTGTCGCCGAAGGCGTCCACGAGCGCCCCCGGGAGCCCGGCTATCTTGCCGGGACCCGAGGCCGGGGCCTGAGCGGCCAGCGCCGGATACAGCTGCCCGGCGATGAGCACCAGACCGATACCGGCCAGCATGCCTTCCACGACCGAGACCGAGATGGCCCGGAACCAGCGCCCGAGCCGCAGGGCGCCCATCGCCATCTGGAGCACCCCGGTGACGAGCACGATGACGCCGAGCACGGGCAGCCCGAACTGGTGCACGGCCTCGAAGACCAGCACGGTCAGGCCGGCGGCCGGACCGGAGACCTGGAGGCTGCTGCCGCGCATCAGCCCGGTGACGAGACCTCCGACGATGCCGGTGACCAGGCCGAGTTCGGCCGGTACGCCGGAGGCGACGGCCACGCCCACACACAGCGGGAGCGCGACCAGGAAGACGACGAGGGAAGCGGTGAAGTCCTGCTTGAGATGGGGGAATTTCTTGGTCACGGTGCCGCTCACAGTGCCTCGAAGGTGTCGGTCGTGGCGACGTGCGCCCGGACCGCGCCGGTGTGCACCTCGTAGTACCAGGCGTGCAGGGCGAGCCGCCCCTGGGCCAGTTTCTCGGTCACGCACGGGTACGAGCGCAGTCGCAGCACCTGGGTCAGGACGTGGCTCTGCACGCCCTCGGCGACCGCGGGGTCGGCGGCCGCTCCGGCCGGGCGCGGGGTCGCGTGCGCCAGCCAGTCGCGCACGGCGGGTACGGCGGTCAGGTCGTCGCCGCGCACCAGCGCGCCGACGGCACCGCAGTGGGAGTGACCGCAGACGACGACGTCACGGACGCCGAGCACCTCGATGGCGTACTCGATGGTGGCCGCCTCGGCGGTAGGGGTCGATGAGACGTACGGCGGGACGATGTTTCCGGCGGTGCGCAGTTCGAACAGCTCACCGGGGCGGGCGCCCGTGATCAGGGCCGGAACGACCCGGGAGTCGGAGCAGGTGATGAACAGGACCTGCGGCGACTGGCCTTCGGCGAGTTTGGCGAACTCCTCAGGGCGCTGTCCGAAGGTACGGGCGTTGTCGATGAGGGGTTGCATGGTGTCTTGATTCCTCCTGGCGCGCCATGACGGCGCGTCGGGCTTGCGCGACGGTTGTGGGGGGTGGGTGGGGGCTGCCGGTCCCTCAGCAGAGGAAGACCTGAAGTGCCGCCGGAGTGTGGGCTCTCAGGGCTCTTGAGAGGTGGTGCCGTGGCGCGCCGGACGCGGTCTGCGGGCGTGCGGTCGCCGTGTGACGGGCGGGAAGAGGGCGTTCGTTCGCCCATCCCGGGGCGGTGGTTCGCCGGTGGTCACGGGCGTGTGGCGGACCGGGTGGTTCCGCGGTGTGCCCGGTGACGCGGTACGTCACCGGGCCGAGAGGCGCCTGCTGCCCGGAAAGCTCAAGTCCGGGATCAGCCTTGGCCTTTACATGACGGAATGTGTGCGCGGATGCGAACGCATCCGCGCACATGAAGAACTGTAGGGCGAGCAGCACGGCGGCGAGGGGTGCCAGCGCACGCCGGGCCGCTTTACCTCGGAACATGCGCCCCCTCTCGGCAGTCCACGCCTCTAGTACGTACCAAGCATTGGTCAATGGATGGTCAAGAAACACATTAACCCTGCAAAGTTGCTTGCAGGGTTAACTCCGCGTTTCGAGCCCAGGAGAGCGTGAAAAATGCGGGTAGCTGGCGCGAACCCGGTACTTGACCCGCGGGCCTTGATCGTCTAGAGGACGCGCCGCGCGTGCCGGACACCGGGCCACCCCGAGAAGACGGGTGTCCCGGGGGCCAGGTGGCGGGGCGGGATGACGGGGGTCAGGTGGCGGGCGAGGTGTCAGGGTCGCCCCGAGGCCCGCGCGTCAGGCCGCCACGAGGGGCTTCGCGTCCCGGGTCAGCGCGGTGAGCCGGGATATCGCGCGGAAGTACTTCTTGCGGTAACCGCCGTTCAGCATCTCCTCGCTGAACAGCACGTCGAAGGGCAGCCCCGAGGCGAGGACCGGCACCTCACGGTCGTAGAGCCGGTCCGCGAGGACCACGAGGCGCAGCGCCGTGGCCTGGTCGGGCACCGCCCGCACACCGGTGAGGCACACCGCCCGCAGGCCGTCGGTCAGCGCCCCGTAGCGGCTCGGGTGCACCTTCGCGAGATGGTCCAGCAGCCGCGGGAAGTCGTCGAGCGAGGCGCCCTCGGTGGCATACGCCGTCTGGGTCACCTGCGCGTCGGTGAACGGTGCCGGCGCCTCGGGCAGACCGCGGTGGCGGTAGTCCTCGCCGTCGATGCGCAGCGGGCGGAAGTGGGCGGACAGGCCCTGGATCTCCCGCAGGAAGTCGACGGCCGCGAACCGGCCCTCGCCCAGCTTGCCCGGCAGCGTGTTGGAGGTGGCGGCGAGCGCGACGCCCGCGTCGACAAGCCGGCCCAGCAGCGTCGACACCAGGACCGTGTCACCGGGGTCGTCCAGCTCGAACTCGTCGATGCACAGCAGCCGGTGGCCGCTGAGGGTGCGCACCGTCTCCTGGAAACCGAGGGCGCCGACCAGGTTGGTCAGCTCGACGAAGGTGCCGAACGCCTTGAGCGCGGGCTCGGCCGGCGCGGCGTGCCAGAGGGAGGCGAGCAGGTGGGTCTTGCCGACGCCGTACCCGCCGTCGAGGTAGACGCCGCGCGGTCCGGCCGGGACCCGGGCCGCCCTGGACCTCCCGAAGCCGAGGAACCCCCGCCTGCCGCCGCCGGACGGGGCCCCGCCGAGACCGGCCGCGAAGCCCTCCAGGACCCGTACGGCCTTGGTCTGGCTGGGCTGGTTCGCGTCCGGCAGGTAGGTGGCGAAGCGGACCGAGTCGAAGCGCGGCGGCGGCACCATTTCGGCGACCAGCCGGTCCGCGGGGACGCGCGGCTCGCGGGCGCACAGGGACAGCGGGGCCGCGCCGGCGGCGGAGCGGGGCCGGGAGGCGGCGGTGGAGGACGACACGGTTACTCATGTTAAGCGCCGTGCCACACTGCACCGCATGCGACGCCTGTTCCCTGTGACCGAAGAAACAGCAGCCCAGGCCCTTGCCGCGGACGCCGGACGGGAGAGGGAGGAGGGGACCGGCGGCCCCGCGTCCGGCGGCGCGGGCGATCTCGCGGACCGGGAGTGGAGCCTCCCCGAACTGGCCGCCGCGTACGCCTACCCCGAGCCGGCCCGGCGCGGCCACACGGCCTGGCTGCGGGCCAACATGGTGTCCACACTGGACGGCGCCGCCCAGCACGAAGGGCGCTCGCAGCCCATCTCCGGACCGGCCGACATGCAGATCTTCGGTACGCTCCGGGCCCTCGCGGACGTCGTGGTCGTCGGTGCGGAAACGGTACGCCAGGAGGGTTACCGGCCGGCACGCGCGCGTGCCGCGTTCGCGGCGGCCCGGGAGGCGGCGGGGCAGGGCCCGGCCCCGGCGATCGCGGTCGTCAGCGCACGTCTGGAGCTGGACTTCACCCTCCCGCTGTTCACCGCGCCGCTGGTGCCCACCCTGGTCCTGACCGGCGCCGCGGCGGCCCCGGACCGGATCGCCGCCGCCGAGCGCGCGGGCGCCCGGGTGGTGATCGCGGGCGACGGCGCCGAGGTCGATCCGGCCCGCGCGGTCCGGGCCCTCGCCGGCCTCGGTCACACCCGGCTGCTCACCGAGGGCGGCCCCCGGCTGCTCGGCCGGTTCGTCGCCGCCGGGGCCCTGGACGAGCTGTGCCTGACGCTCGCGCCGATGCTCACCGCGGGTGATGCGCAGCGCATCGCCGGCGGTTCTCGGGTGGCCGTGCCCCGGCGCTTCGAACTCGTGTCCCTGCTGGAGGAGACCGGATATCTGTTCGCCCGCTACCAGCGATCCTGAAAACAGCGGAATGTGTCGTTCCGTTTAGCTTCCGCCGGGCACACTGAATCCGGCAGGACCCGCGCGGACACGGGGCAGGATGGTTTCCGCAGGGCCTGGTACGGCCCACGGAGGACAGAGGACCAGAAGGGTCCTCGAAGGAGAATGGGGCGCTGGTGTTCACAAGCGTATTGATGATCGAGAAGGCCCTGACGTCCGCCGACGTGGAGTTCGTCACCACCTTGCACGGAGACGAGGCGGTCTCCTTCCACGTGCTGCTCCAGCCGCGCGGCGACCAGGCCGACCGGCTGCTGCGTGCCATCGACGACATCGCCCTCGGCGAACTCGACGACGCCGCCCGCGAACGGGAGACACCGGAGGGCGACGCGGCGAAGGAGCCTGCCGAACAGGCGCTGGAGGTGTCCCTCACCGCGCTGCGGTCGGCCGGCGGCCAGGCCGACGGCCGGCTGGTCGAGGCCCATCCACTGGACGCCCTCAAGTCCCTCGTCGAGGAGGTGGGGGCCGACGAGGTGATCGTCCTCACCGACCCGCACTACGTGGAGGAGTTCTTCCACCGCGACTGGGCCTCGCGGGCCCGGCACAAGGTGGGGGTGCCGGTGCTGAAGCTGTTCTCGCACAGCAAGGCGTAGCGCCGCCGCTCGGGCATGCGAAAGCCGAGCGGCCAAGCCTCGGTTCACCCCGGCCCACCCAGGCCCCGCGCCCGTTCGAGCACCTGGGTGGTCGGCCCCGGCCGAGCCGTGTACCACCATCCGGCGGATCCGCGGACCGATGCGCCCCGCGCCCCCGAAGGGCACAGTCCACGCCAAGCAATAGGCTTGGGAGCGCGTTCCCCGCGGGGCGCGCTCCGTCGACGTATCGCACCTGGGAGAACACGCGCATGGCAGCCGGCCTTCGTACCGCCATGGACCGACCGCACTTCATCGGCATCGGCGGCGCCGGGATGTCGGGGATCGCGAAGATCCTCGCGCAGCGTGGGGCCAAGGTCGCGGGGAGCGACGCCAAGGAGTCGGCGACCGCCGAGGCCCTGCGGGCGCTCGGGGCGACCGTGCACATCGGGCACGCGGCCGAACACCTCGCCGACGACGCCGACTGCGTGGTCGTGTCCTCGGCGATCCGCCCGGACAACCCGGAACTGGTCCGCGCCGCCGAACTGGGCATCCCGGTGGTCCACCGCTCCGACGCCCTCGCCGCCCTGATGGACGGCCGCAGGGCGATCGCCGTCGCCGGCACCCACGGCAAGACGACCACCACGTCGATGCTGGCGGTGGCGCTGACACGGCTCGGCCTGAACCCCTCGTACGCCATCGGCGGCGACCTGGACGCCCCCGGCTCCAACGCCCTGCACGGCACCGGCGACATCTTCGTGGCCGAGGCGGATGAATCGGACCGCAGCTTCCACAAGTACACGCCCGAGGTCGCGATCGTCCTCAACGTCGAACTCGACCACCACGCGAACTACGCCTCGATCGACGAGATCCACGAGTCCTTCGAGACCTTCGCCGGCCGGATCGTGCCCGCCGGCACCCTGGTGATCGCCGCGGACCACGAGGGCGCCCGCGAGCTGACCCGGCGCCTCGGCGGTTCGGTACGGACGGTGACGTACGGTGAGCGCGCGGACGCCGACGTGCGGATCCTGTCGGTCGTCCCGCAGGGGCTGACCAGCGAGGTCACCGTGGAGCTGGACGGCGCGCAGCTGACCTTCACCGTCTCCGTGCCCGGCCGGCACTACGCGCACAACGCGGTGGCCGCGCTCGCGGCAGGCGTCGCCCTGGGCGTCCCGGCGCGCGACCTGGCGACGGCACTGGCCGCCTACACCGGGGTGAAGCGCCGCCTCCAGCCGCTCGGCGAGGCGGCCGGCGTGCGGGTCATCGACTCGTACGCGCACCACCC
The DNA here is from genome assembly GCF_042268025.1 of Streptomyces sp. NPDC056161. Lineage (NCBI taxonomy): Bacteria > Bacillati > Actinomycetota > Actinomycetes > Kitasatosporales > Streptomycetaceae > Streptomyces > Streptomyces sp. NPDC056161. The sequence continues at coordinate 149,182 of NZ_JBHJUV010000002.1, read as the reverse complement.
GACCGAGATGACGGCCGACCTGGAGGCGATGCGGGCAGCCGCCGGGGACGGCCGGATCCTGGTGCTCTTCCAGCCGCACCTGTTCTCCCGCACGCAGGAACTGGGCACGGAGATGGGCCGCGCCCTGGCCCTCGCGGACGCCTCGGCCGTCCTCGACATCTACCCGGCCCGCGAGGACCCGATCCCCGGCGTGACCAGCGAGCTGATCATCGAGGCGGCACGCACGTCCGGCGCGGACGTCACCGCCGTCCACGACAGGGCCGGGGCCGTCTCCGTGATCGCGGGAATGGCGAGGCCCGGTGATCTCGTTCTGACCATGGGCGCGGGTGACGTGACCGACCTGGGCCCGCGGATTCTGGACCACCTGTCGTAGCACTGAAGGGGCTGAGGCTCATGTCGTACGACATCGATAAGCCGGACGAGCAGTGGCGAGCGGAGTTGACCCCGGCCGAGTACACCGTGCTGCGCCAGGCCGGCACCGAGCCGGCGTTCACGGGCGAGTACACGGACACCAAGACCACCGGTGTCTACTCCTGCCGCGCCTGCGGCGCCGAACTCTTCACCTCGGACACCAAGTTCGAGTCCCACTGCGGCTGGCCGTCCTTCTACGACCCGAAGGACTCCGACGCGGTGGAACTCCTGACGGACCGCTCGCACGGGATGGTGCGGACGGAGGTCCGGTGTGCGCGGTGCGGGTCGCATCTTGGGCACGTGTTCGAGGGGGAGGGGTACCCGACGCCCACTGATCAGCGGTACTGCATCAACTCGATCTCGTTGCGGCTGGTGCCGGACGAGGGGTGACCGGAAGCCGGCCAGTAGCTCGTGCAGGCCGGCCTGCGGGGGAGCGACATACGTGATCGCTTTCAGTTCCGACTGGTGAAGCACCTGACGAACGACGGTTCCGGTGGTGGCTTGACCCACCGTAATACGCGTCATACGGTGATTTCATGGCGAAGACGCGGATCAGCATCAGCCTCGACCAGGCCCAGGCCGAGCGCATCAGAGGGCATGCCGAGCGGGCGGGCATGGACGTCTCGGCGTATCTGGTGCATGCCGCGACGCGGCAGATGGCCGAGAGCGATGCCATAGAGGAGCAGTTCGCCGACGTGGACGCGGTGATCGCGCGGGCGGAGCGGGAAGCCGGAGAGATGCCAGGAACGCCCGCGGATGCACCCGTCGACCTGACGGAGCAGGAGCGCCGCGAGGTCGAGGAGGCCATCGGTCTCGTGCACGGGCGAGACCGGCAGGGACATCGCCCGGGGCGCGCTGCGTGAGCGCTCGGGTGCCGGTGTACGACACCGGCATGCTCATCGCGCTCGCCGACCGCAAGGCGAAGGCGGTGGCGCTCCATGAAGGGGTGCGGTCGACCCCGCATCGGGCGCTGGTGCTCGGCCCGGTCCTGGCTCAGGTGTGGAGGCCGCGTCCGGCGCTGGTGCACGCCCTGTCCGGAGTGCTCAGTGACTGCGCTGTCCCGCAGGCGCGTACCTCCGAGCCGCCGATACGCGAGACGAAGGCGGGCCGCCCGGAGTGCCTGGCCTGCGCCACGGGTCCGGACCTGGCCGACTGGCGGCGCATCGGTACGTCTCTTGGGCAGGCGGCGCTGCCGGGCAAGAAGCCTCCTGATGCGGTGGACGCCTGGGTGGCGCTGGCGGCAGCGAGGCACGGCAGCGCGGTCATCTTCACCAGTGATCCGGATGATCTCCGCGCCTATCTGGAGGTTCTGGCACCGCCGGACGTGCATGTGGTCGCGGTCTGACGGTACGGCTCGGCACTGGGGCTGTCGAGGCTGAAGTGGTGAATGAGGTCCGGCTGGCCGTCCTTCTACGACCGACGGACTCCGACGCGGTGGAACTCCTGACGGACCGCTCGCACGGGATGGTGCGGACGGAGGTCCGGTGTGCGCGGTGCTGGTCGCATCTTGGGCACGTGTTCGAGGGGGAGGGATACCCGACGCGGTGGTCGGCCGGTCTGGCAAGTCCTCAGCGGTCCGGCGCCCAGTCAGCGGCCGTTCGCGAGGTCGGTGGGACCGGACGGTTTCCCGCCGTCCCACGGGAAACCCACCGCTGTCCGGCAGGCGTACTTCTCGCGGAGCAGGTGTACTCCTCGCGGATGAGGGGCGGACGGCACCGTGGTACCGCTGACCGGGCCTCATTCACCTCCCTGGACTCACGGTTCGGCGCGCAGGCGTTCGTAGCGTGATGCATGGGCCGGAACACGGTCCGCCATCGCCCGCTGCCTGCCTTCCGGGAGTACCTCCGTGGCAACATTTCTCTACCGGCTGGGCCGGTTCTCGTTCCGGCGACGACGGCTCGTCCTTCTGCTGTGGATCGCCGTCCTGGCCGTCGTCGGCCTCGGTGCGGCCGGCGTGTCGAACAGTACGACGGACAGCTTCAGCATCCCCGGCACCGAGTCCCAGCAGGCGACGGACCTGCTGAAGAAGGAGTTCCCGCAGGCGTCGGCCGACGCGGCCACGGCTCAGGTGGTCTTCCAGGCGGCGAACGGGCAGAAGCTGACGTCCGGCGCCCACAAGTCCGAGATCGAGTCCCTGGTCGCGGACCTCGGCAGGGCGCACCAGGTGGCGCAGGTCGCCGACCCGTACACCAGCGGCGCCGTCAGCAAGGACGGCACGATCGCCTATGCGCAGGTGACGTACAGGGTCGCGCAGCCCGAGGTCAGCGACCAGGCCCGTGACGACCTGGACGACGTCGTCGCGAAGGGCGAGCACGCGGGTCTCGATGTCAGCACGCGTGGGTCAGCCGTCGCTCCGGAGGCCCACCAGAGCGCGTCCGAGATGGCCGGCATCCTGATCGCCGCCGTCGTCCTGGTCATCACCTTCGGCTCGCTGATCGCGGCCGGACTGCCGCTGCTGACAGCGATCTTCGGGGTCGGGATCGTGATCGCCGGGATCACCGTCGCGACCTCCTTCATCGACCTCAGCTCCAACACGAGCACCCTGGCGCTGATGCTGGGCCTGGCCGTGGCCATCGACTACGCCCTGTTCATCGTCTCCCGCTACCGGGGCGAGCTGAAGGAGGGCCGCGCACCGGAGGAGGCCGCCGGGCGGGCGCTCGGCACCGCCGGCTCGGCGGTGGTGTTCGCCGGGATGACCGTGGTCATCGCTCTGGTCGGACTCAGCGTCATCGGCATCAAGATCCTGACCGACATCGGGCTCGGTGCCGCGTTCGCTGTGGTCGTCGCCGTGGTCATCGCGCTGACCCTGCTGCCCGCGATGCTCGGTTTCGCGGGTCCGCGGATCGCGGCCGGGAAGTACCGGACGCGCCGGATGCGGGCCGTCGAGCGCGGCGAACGCGAGCCGATGGGCGTGCGCTGGGCGAAGTTCGTCCTGCGCAACCCGGTCAAGGTCCTCGGCGCCTCAGTGCTCGGTCTGCTCCTGCTCGCCGCTCCGGCCCTGTCGCTCCAACTCGGCATGGGCGACGACTCGACCGCCGCCCCCGGCAGCACCCAGCGCATCGCCTACGACACCGTCAGCAAGGGGTTCGGCGCCGGCTTCAACGGTCCGCTGACGGTCGTGCTCGACGCCCGCCACAGCGACGACCCGAAGGCCGCCGCGAAGGACGCGGCCAACTTGCTCGAAGACCTGCCCGACGTCGCCTCCGTGAGCCCGGCCGCCTTCAACCAGACCGGCGACGTGGCCCTGCTCCGTGCCGTCCCCGGCTCCTCCCCGAGCAGTCAGAAGACGGTCGACCTCGTCTCCGAGATCCGCGACCGGAGCGCGGCCCTCCATGACGACACCGGCGCCGACCTGATGGTCACCGGCACCACCGCCCTCAACATCGACATCTCCGACAAGCTGAGCGCGGCCCTGGTCCCGTACCTGTGCGTGGTCGTCGGCCTGGCGCTGATCCTGCTGATGCTGGTGTTCCGCTCGATCCTGGTCCCGCTCAAGGCCGCCGTCGGCTTCCTGCTGAGTATCCTCGCGACCCTCGGTGTCGTCGTGGCCATCTTCCAGAAGGGCTGGTTCGCGGACGTCTTCGGCGTCGACCAGACCGCCCCGATCGTGAGCATCCTGCCGATCTTCATGGTCGGCGTGGTGTTCGGACTCGCCATGGACTACGAGGTCTTCCTGGTGACCCGGATGCGGGAGGAGTACGTCCACGGGGCCGAGCCGCGGGAGGCGGTCGTCGCCGGCTTCCGGCACGGGGCCCGGGTGGTCACGGCCGCAGCGGTCATCATGATCTCCGTGTTCGCCGGGTTCATCTTCAGCGACACGGCGATCATCAAGTCCATGGGCCTGGGCCTCGCCGCCGCCGTCCTCCTCGACGCCTTCGTGGTCCGGATGACCCTCGTACCGGCGGTGATGGCCCTGCTCGGGGACCGTGCCTGGTCGCTGCCCCGCCGGCTGGACCGCATGCTGCCCAACGTGGACGTGGAGGGCGAGAAACTGCGGCACCTGCTCGACGACAACCCCGAGCACACGATGCGGCGCACACCCGAGCCCGCCGGAAGGAGCTGAGCGGACGGCCGTACGATCCGAAGCGGGCGTACCGCCGCCCCCGGCCGTTCCACCAGCACCGCCCGCCGGTCCCTCCTCCCCCCGGGGACCGGCGGGCGGCACCTGCATCGAGAAGGTGTACGACGTGACCGCACAGACCGCAGCCCGGCCCTCGGCGTCCTCCGTCACGCCCGAGACGCTGCTGGGCGGGGCGGAGCGACGCTCGGACGTCGCGGTGCTGCGCTGGCTCATGCGCATGCGGCAGGCGGACCTGAACCATCCGTGGGTCCGACGCTGGACCGTGCCGTTGGCCTGCGTGGTGTTCGGGGGACCGTCCCTGCAGAACGCGGCAGACGGCGCCGAGCCGGGCCTGCCGGTGATGCTGGCGCTGACCGTCGCGTTCTGCCTCCCGCTGCTGTGGCGGCAGCGGCGGCCCCTCCTGATCTTCGCCGTCACCTCCGCGGTCTCCGTGGTCGCCCTGGCCCTGGACGCCTCCACGGGGTCCGAGACCGCGCGGGTGGCGGCGCTGCTCAATGCGGGCCGCGCCGTCCGACCCGTTCAACTGGCGGTCTGTGTGGCGGTGGCCATCACCCAGACGTCGCTCTCCAGCGTCGCCCAGAACCAGGGCCAGACGACCGGACTGCAGACTCCGGTGGTGGCGATCATCCAGGCGCTGCTGGTGGCGGCGGTCGCCGCGGCGGGCGTGGTCGGCCGCGTGGTGAACGCGTACATCGTGGCCCTGCACGAACGCGCCGCCCGGCTGGAGATCGAGCGCGACCAGCGGGCCCGCCTCGCCGCCGCCGCCGAACGCTCCCGCGTCGCCCGCGAGATGCACGACATCCTCGGCCACACCCTCGCCGTCATCGTCGGCCTCGCCAACGGCGCCGCCGGACTGACCGAGGCGAAACCCGAACGGGGCGCCCAGACCCTGCGCATCATCGCCGACAGCGGCCGGGGCGCCCTGGCCGAACTGCGCCGTCTCCTCTCCGTCATCGGCGACGACGAGAAGACCGCCGCCGAGGACGTCCCGCTGGCCCCGCAGCCGGGCTTCGACGACCTGGGCGCGCTGCTGGAGCGGGTCCGCGCCGCCGGTCCCGCCGTCACCCTGCACACCGAGGGCCACCCGGCCGGCCTGCCGCCCGGTCTCCAACTCGCCGTCTACCGCGTCGTCCAGGAGGCGATGACGAACACCCTCAAGTACGCGGCGCCCTCCACGACCGTCCAGGTCACTATCTTCGTCGACGGCACCGCCGTGGACCTCAGGGTCGAGGACACCGGACCGTCCCTCGCTCCGCAGGCCGACACCGACGGCCGCGGCCTGGTCGGCATGCGCGAGAGGGCCGCGCTGTACGGCGGAAGCGTCACCGCGGGCCCCAACGACCGCGGCGGCTGGAGCGTCCACGCCCGTTTTCTGATCGCCAGCACCTCGGCACCCACGGAGAACAGACCCGCATGACCACCGTCCTCATCGTCGACGACCAGGCCCTGCAACGGCTCGGCTTCAGCATGCTCATGGAGCAGTACGCCGACCTGAGCGTGGTCGGCGAGGCCACCCACGGCGCCGAAGCGGTCCGTATGACCGCCGAACTGCGCCCCGACGTCGTGCTGATGGACGTCCGCATGCCCGGCATGGACGGCATCGAGGCCACCCGCCGCATCGTCCACTCCGGCGGACGCTCCCGGGTCCTCGTGCTGACCACCTTCGACCTGGACGAGTACGCGTACGACGCGCTGCGCGCCGGCGCCAGCGGCTTCCTCCTGAAGGACGCCCTGCCCGACGAACTCGTCGCCGGCATCCGGGCGGTGGCCGCCGGGGACGCCGTCATCGCGCCCGGTCTGACCCGCAAGCTCATCGACGCCTTCACCGAACGCATGCCGGGCCAGACCCCCGACCAGGAACGCCGGCTCACCGCCCTCACCGAACGCGAATGCGAGGTCCTCACCGCGATGGCCACCGGCTGGAGCAACGCCGAGATCGCCGAACGGCTGTCTCTCGCCGAGTCCACGGTCAAGTCCCATGTGAGCCGGGTGCTGGCGAAGATCGGCGCCCGGGACCGGGTACAGGCGGTGATCTTCGCCTACGACACGGGGCTGGTGAAACCCGCGTGATCCCCCGCGGGGCGGACAGCACGGACAGCAGTGACGGCGGGACGGTGCCGGAGACGGGCGTGCGGGCAGGGCCTCCGCGCCGGGCTCACGACCCGGCCGCCGGGCATGCACCGGCCGGGGCGGGTCGCTTGTCCGCCGCGACCGTCTCTCGCCGGGGGCGGCAGCGGTTCGTCGCCTTCGGCGACCGGGACCGGACGGGCCTGCTCCGGTGTCGCCCGGCGGCTCACCGGTTGGTGCCCTCGCTGCCGCGCGTACCGCCGTCACCGTCACCGCCGCTCATAACAGAAACCTGGCCGATCAGGCTTCATCTCACATCGGTGGAGCGTGCCTTGACCGGCTGTCAGAGGCGCCGGTTGAATCCCCTCGACAGTCGCGATCGCCCTGCTGAAGGGCGTATCGCTTGGCGCGCGGCGATCGGTTCGGCGTGCCCGACACCCCACTCAAGCCGCTGCTCGACGCGACGGACGGCAGTCGCCGAAGGCGGGCATCCGCACCACTTCCCCACGGAGTACCACGCAATGTCAGTGACCCATCGTAAGCAGGTATGGACGCGCCGCAAGGTTCTGGCCACGGCGGTCGGCGGCAGCGCGGCGGCCGCGGTCGGTGCCTTCGGGATCGCCAGGGCCGCCACCACGGGTACGACGGCCGGCCCGGCCGGCGATGTCGTCGGCAAGGTCAGCGTCGGCTACCAGGGCTGGTTCGCCGCCACCGGTGACGGCTCGCCCATCAACGCCTGGTGGCACTGGAGCGCGGACAAGGCCCAGCCGCCGTCCCCGTCCAACACCAACATCGTCTCCTGGCCGGACGTCCGCGAGTACACCAAGACGTACAAGTCGGCCTACGCCGACCTCGGCAACGGCCAGGCCCCCGACCTGTTCTCGTCCTATGACCAGCAGACGGTGAACACCCACTTCCTGTGGATGCAGCAGAACGGCATCGACACCGCGGCGCTCCAGCGCTTCAACCCCACCGGCAGCGAGGGCCCGATCCGGGACGCCATGGCCACCAAGGTGCGCTCGGCGGCGGAGGCGCACGGCCGGAAGTTCTACATCATGTACGACGTCACCAGCTGGACGAACATGCAGTCCGAGATCAAGACGGACTGGACCGACAAGATGAAGACACACACCTCGTCCTCGGCGTACGCCAAGCAGAACGGCAAGCCGGTCGTGTGCATCTGGGGCTTCGGCTTCAACGACAGCAAGCGGCCCTGGGAACCCGCGCCCTGCCTGGACGTGGTCAACTGGTTCAAGGACCAGGGGTGTTATGTCATCGGCGGGGTGCCGACCTGGTGGCGTACCGGCAACAACGACTCCCGCGCCGGGTTCAGCGACGTCTACCACGCCTTCGACATGATCTCCCCCTGGCTGGTGGGCCGGATCGGCTCCGTCGGCGACGCCGACAACTTCTACAACGTGGCGACCGTGCCCGACCTGGCCGACTGCGCCGCGCACGGCATCGACTACCAGCCCTGCGTCCTGCCCGGCAGTCTGCACCTCGGGCAGCGGGCGCACGGCGACTTCATGTGGCGGCAGTTCTACAACATGGTCCGGGCCGGCGTGCAGGGCATCTACATCTCGATGTTCGACGAGTACAACGAGGGCAACCAGATCGCCAAGACCGCCGAGTCGCAGGCGTGGGTCCCCGGCGACGCCGGCATGAAGGCCCTGGACGAGGACGGCACCGCCTGCTCGTCGGACTATTACCTCCGGCTGACCGGCGACGGCGGCAAGATGCTCAAGGGCACGATCGCCCTCACCGCCACCCGCCCCACCAAACCGGTGGCCGCCACCACGACCACCGCCCCCGCCACCTCGTACGTGGGCAGGACCGTCACCCTGCGCGCCAGGGCCAACGGCGCTTACGTCACCGCGGACAACGGTGGTGCCGCCCCGCTGATCGCCGACCGCACGGCCGTCGGCGAGTGGGAGAAGTTCGACGTACTCGACGCGGGCGGCGGCAACATCGCACTGCGGGCGCACGCCAACGGCAAGTACGTCACCGCCGAGAACGCGGGCGCCGCCCCGCTGATCGCCAACCGCACGGCGATCGGCTCGTACGAGACCTTCCAGCTGATCACCAACCCCAGCGGCACCGTCAGCCTGCGCGCCAGGATCAACGGCAGGTACGTCACCGCGGAGAACGGCGGAGCGGACCCGCTGATCGCCGACCGTACGGGCATCGGTGGCTGGGAACAGTTCGACATCGCCGCCGTGTGAGCCGCTTGACCAGGCCGGAGCCACGGGCACGGGGGATCAGCCGAACAACTGGGAACCGAGTGGGCGCCGCCGGTCGAAGCCGGGGAGGATCAGGAAGGTCCCGCTGGCGGTCGTCGTGGTGAAGGGCAGCAGTGCGTCGGAGGTGTCCATACGGGTGAGGGTGGCGGTGAAGGTCCGCAGGTCGTTCTGGAAGCTGATGAAGAGCAGGCCGGGCGCGGGCTCGTCGATGCTGTAGGAGCGGCGGAGCATGAGGCCGGTGCCGACCACGGCCGAGTGCGCCCTGCGCACATGGGCGTCCACCGGGACGAGGTACCGCCCGTCGGGCGTCTTGGCGCCGAGTTCCGGGCCCGAGGAGACGGTGCCGCCGGAGAGGGGTGCACCGCTGGCCCGGCGCCGCCCGAAGACCGCCTCCTGCTCGGCGACGGACAGGGCGGCGAACCGCGGCAGGTCGAGTTCCATGCGCCGCAGTACGGCAAGGGTGCCGCCGGCGACCGCGGGGGGCCCGGCCAGCCACAGGTCGCGTTGCTGTTCGGCGCTCGTGTGCGGGCCCACGATGCCGTCGATGAAACCGAGCAGGTTCCGCGGCGCGGTGCGGCCCTCGCCGATGGGCACGTTCGTACCGCGGTGCCCGGACTGCCGCCAGCGTTCGCGGACGCGGTCACCGGTCTGGTCCAGGAGCGCGGCGGCGACGATCGGTACGAGCAGCGCGTCGCTGGCGCAGATCTGTATCAGCAGGTCACCGCCGCGTGCCTGCGGGGTGATCCGCTCGCGGGAGAACCGGGGGAGGTCGGCCGAGCCGGGCAGCGAGGCACCGGCCGCGCGCACCAGCCGCGGCCCCACGCCGACGGTCACGGTCAGGTCGCCCGGCGGCAGGCCCAGCAGCCGCGGGTCGGTCCCCGCGGTGAGGGTGCTGATGGCCCGGCCGAGTTCGGCCAGCAGCGGGCCGGGCGCCACGGCCTCGTCGAGGTCGGCCACCACGGCCAGCAGGTTGCCCTGGGCCGGCTGGGGGAGCGTGATGCCCGCCTGGTGCCGGCCCGTCGCCGGAATCCGCGTCGGCGTGTCCGCCGCGGCGGGGGCGGCCCGGCCCGGCCCGGCGGAGTCCGATGTGCACCCGGCGGTGAGACCGGCGGCCACCAGGACGCCGGTGACATCGAGTAACGCGCGGCGTGAGGGGTGCTGATCGGCTCGGTGCATGGTGTGCAGAGTGCCACACCCGGATCGGGGCCGACGCCCAACCCCCTGATTTCGGCACGGAGTTCGCCGCCGTGCCAGACTGGGATCATGTCTCGATCAGCTCTTCGCGTGATGGCGGCGGTACTGGGCACACTGACCCTCGTGGTCGGCTGCGGCGGGGGCGGCGGCGACGGCGGATCGGACAAGGGCCGGCGGCCGGCCGGGGCGCATGTGACGATCCGCGTGCCTGCCGACGCCCCGACGATCTCGGCCGCGGTGTCCCTGGCCCACTCCGGTGACCTGGTGCTGGTCGCCCCGGGCGTGTACCACGAGTCGGTGAAGATCGAGACGGCCGGCGTCACTCTTCGTGGCGCGTCCCGGGACAAGGTCGTCATCGACGGGCGGTTGCAGCAGCCGAACGGTGTCGTCGTCGCGGCGCCCGGGGTGGCCGTGCAGAACCTGACCGTGCGCAACAACACGCAGAACGGGGTGCTGGTCACCGGTTCGGCGGCGGCGGTCGCCGGGCTGCCGGGGCACAGCGGCGGCTACGACACCGGCGACGAGCCCGTCACCCTCCTGAAGTCGTTCCTGGTCTCGTACGTGACCGCGACCCGCAACGGCCTGTACGGCATCTACGCGTTCTCCGCGCAGAACGGTGTCATCGAGCACTCCTACACGTCGGGCGGCGCCGACTCGGGGATCTACGTCGGACAGTGCAAGCCGTGCCGCGTCGTCGTGCGGGACAACGTCTCCGAACTCAACGCGGTCGGCTACGAAGGCACCAACGCCAGCGGCGACATGTACGTGGTCGGCAACCGGTTCGTCGGCAACCGCGTCGGACTGACCACCAACTCCGACCACCAGGAGAAACTGCTCCCGCAGCGCGACGCCGTCATCGCCGGCAACCTGATCGCGGACAACCAGCAGAAGCAGACCCCCGAACAGGCCGACGGGGGCTGGGGCATCGGCGTCGGCGTCGACGGCGGCAGCGACAACCGGTTCCTCCGCAACCGGATCACCGGAAACACCAACGCCGGACTCGTGATCACCGCGACCGCCGACATCCCGGCGAACGGCAACCGGATCACGGACAACACCTTCACCGCCAACGGCGTCGACGTCGGCTGGACGTTCCCCACCGCCACCCACGGACAGGGCAACTGCCTCCAGGGCAACGCGCTGCGCACGACCGTGCCCGCACGGCTCACGACGACCGCGGCCTGCCCGGTTCCCGGTACGTCGGCCACCCCCTCCGGCACCTGGTCGAGCCCGGCGGCGCCCGCGGGCATCCCGTTCACCGACGTGGCCGCGCCCGGCCCGCAGCCGCAGTTCCCGCAGGCCACCACCACCGGCGCCACCGCCGTGCCGGCCGTTCCGGAACTGCCGGACACCGCGGGCGTCCCGCTGCCGTCGCCGTCACTGCTCGCCGCCGGCGCGCGGGTGCGGACCTCGTGAGCGGCGGCTACCGATCCGGTGTGGCTCCGGGCACCGTCTGGACGGGCGCGTACTTCTGGGTGTCGAAATCGATGACCACCGGCTGCGCCTCGGAGGCCACCTCGGCCTGCACCCGGTACATGGTGCCGTCCGAGCCGATCCAGTAGCGCACGGTCCCCGACGTACCTGCCTTGGTACGGGCGTCGGGCCCGACCATGACGTCCGTCCGATGGCCCCGCACCTGGTCGCGTCCGATCCAGACGGCGCCGTTCTGCGGGAGCAGTTCGGCGTTGTCCGGTCGGTCGCTGCCCAGGCCGAGCGCGATGCCCAGCGAACTGTCCAGGGAGATGCCGGACGTCTGCAACGAACGGTTGTACCAGCCGGACGCGGGCGGCGACGCCGGTGCGGTGGCCGGGGGGTTCGGCATGGGGTGGACGCGGACGGTGGTGGCCGTCCATTCGATCAGCCCGTCGCTGGACGTGTCGCGCCCGGTCCCGCGCACCACCCCGTAACCGCTCTTGGCGCGGTAGTCGACGGAGCCGGTGACGACCAGCCCGCCGGCGGTGGTCGGCACCGTGATCGTCACCGCGCGGCCTCCCGCCTGGTAATTGCGGAACCGCGTGATCGCCAGGCGGTTCACCTCGTCCGAGGTCAACGCACGCCTACCGGTGGGGTCGTCGCCGCTGCCGGCGAGTACGAACGCGGTGGTCGTGACGGCCGCGACGGCTATGATGCCGACTGCCACCCAGCGTAACCGCGGCCACCGGCGGCGCCGGTCCGCCGCAGGTCGCGGGAGACCTCGCTTGATCCTGATGCTCTGCACGCGCCGGGATGCTAACAGGCCCGAACTCCGACCCCTCGAAACTCCCTGTTTCGCACGCATGACGCTCCGTCAACTTGTAGGCTCATCAGTGAGTTTGCACAATTGGCGTTAGTGTAGGACGAGATAAAGGAATGCCATGCCATTACGTAGGCTGGTGTGGGTGGGGCTGTCCAGTCTGATACTGATGGGCGGCGCCACAGGCACGATCGTGACAGGCGCCGGGCAAGCCGGCGCCGCTACCTCGGACGGCACCCTGACCGTCGAGGTGCTGCGGGACTTCTTCGGCACTGGCGTGATCAACACGACCATGGACGTGCCGCAGCGGGGGATGAAGGTCGACGTCGCCGACCTTGCGGGCCATCACGTCACCGGCGTGACGGATGCCACCGGCAAGGTCATCGTGCCGCCGTCGAGCGAGTTGACCGGCGGCCGGTACCGCGTCGACGTCACCGTCCCGGCCCCGTACAGCGACTATCTGCGGGCGGCCCCCGCTTCGACCGCGGAGAACCACTTCGACAGCTTCACCTCGTTCGTGGACGTCTCGGGAGGCAAGGACGACTCGGTGATCACCGGGGTCTGGGACGCGGCCGACTACGCGCTTCCGGACTCCAACTACTACGTCCCGATCCAGAACGGCGCCGGCGGCACGGACACCCGGGCACTGGTGGCGTTCGGGACGGGCGCCCGGGGTGACTGCCCCACCGCCCAGGCGTGCCCGACCGTGCTCAACACCCAGGAGCAGGTGGGCACGACCTTCGGGCTCGCCTACGACAAGTACCGGAGCAGGCTGTTCCAGGCGGAGTTCGCCCGTCGGTACACCCTGTACGGGCCGGACGGCGGTGACGCCATCTACACCGTGCCGACCGACGGCGGCAGCGCACCGAAGCTGTTCGCGAAGGTGCCGGGCGCCGCGGTGACGCAGCACGACACCGCCAACCTGATCAAGGACGGCGGGTTCACCGACGTACCGGGCAAGGAGAGCATCGGCGGCATCGCCCTGTCGGAAGACGGTTCGACGCTGTACGCGGTGAACCTGCGCAACCGCTCTCTGGTCAGCTTCGACGCGACCGGGGCCACCGCCTCGGCGCCCGAGGCGACGGTCCCGATCCCCGACCCGGGCTGCACGTCGTCCGGCGACTGGCGGCCGTTCAGTGTGGCCACCCACAACAACACCCTGTACGTGGGCGGGGTGTGCAGCGCGGAGAGCACACAGAAGCGCGACGACCTGAAGGCCGTCGTCGCCACCTTCGACGGCAAGAAGTTCACCACCGTGCTGAGCCAGCCGCTGACCGCCGAGCGCGGGGCCGTGCTCACCGGCTTGTCCGGCTACGACCAGGTCACCCACTGGAACCCGTGGAACAACGACCTGCAGACGTGGGACAAGCTCAGTGTGAACAACACGATGATCGATCCGCAGCCGGAGGTGGCCAGCCTGGCCTTCGCCCGCGACGGCTCGATGATCCTCGGCTTCCGTGACAGGTTCATGGACGTCGTGAGCTGGGGCGGCCTCGACCCGAGGCCGGGCAAGGACACGCCGCAGAACGGCATGTCCGGCGGCGACATCAACATGGCCTGCGCCACGCCCACCGGCGGGTACGAGTGGGAAGGCACCGGAAGCTGCCCCAACCACGCGAACCCCGCCAACGACGGCGCCCAGCCCGCCGGCGTCGTCGAGTACTTCCCGGGTGACTTCTTCCCGGGCAATCCCGGACCGCACCAGGAGTCCTCGCTGGGCTCGGTCGCCTACATTCCGCAACAGCAATGGGTCGTCAGCACGCAGATGGACCCGACCGGCAACGTCATCACCGACGGAACCGGGTACTACGACATCACCACCGGCGCCGGACCCGGCAACGACCCGAAAAAGAACGCGTACCAGTTCATCGGTGCGAACCAGAACGGGTTCGGCAAGGCCGGCGGCCTGGGCGACATCGCGTACGCCGCGGCGAACGCACCGATCCAGATCGGCAACGTGGTCTGGTACGACGGCGACCACAACGGCATCCAGGACCCCGGTCAGGTGCTGCTGCCGGACGCCACGATCAACCTGCTGGACGCCGACGGCAAGCAGGTCGCCACGACCAAGACCGATGCCGCCGGTGAGTACTACTTCGGTGGTGTCGGCGCCGAGTACGAGCTCACACCGGGCGCGAAGTACACGGTGCAGTTCGACGTGTGCACCGCGGACACCAGCAACGTGCCAGGTCAGCCGGCGGCCACCAAACTGCGGTTCACACTCCCGCGGGCCGGTGACAACCGGGCACATGACTCCAATGTGACCCCGCCGACCACGGGCCGGCTGTGCAACGGGTACGCCCCCGTCACAGCACCGACGAGGCCAGGAGGGGTTGACCACACGATCGACGCCGGCGTGTACATCCCGAAGAAGGCATCGCCGACACCCACGCCGCCGGCATCCACGCCGCCGGCCTCGGTGCCGCCGACGCACGGGACGCCCAACACTCCGGCGCCGGCCGGCTCCCCATCGGGTTCGCTCGCGCACACCGGTGCGTCCGGCGTGAGGGACATGCTCCTGCTGGTCGTGCTGCTGCTCGGTGCGGGTGCGGCAATCGCCTTCGTAGGCCGTAAGCGCCTCGCCAGGCACCGCTGACACCCAGAACCCTCCGAACGACCCGACGGGCCGGTGCCATGCACCGGCCCGTCGGCATGACCGGTCGGCCCGGTTGGCGGGCCCGCCGGACGCCGGTCCGCGGGATCACGGAGGAGGGGGAGGCCGGACGGCGTCCGGCCCAGGGCCCGACCCGGTCGCCGTACCCGCCGACTCGGCGCGGCCGCCGCCGCGATCTCCTGGAGACCGCGGTCTCAGACACCCCGGGCCGTGCGACCCAGCTTCCCATTGGGGTGATTGACCCCGAATTCACGGGATTTCATGCCCCGTCGGCTCATCAGCACGATGGCCAGCGCGTCAGCGATCCCCGTGGCCGAAGCGGAGGAGCAGGACGGTACGAGCCCGAGGGAGTCCGCCTCCGTACACGCCGGCAGTTCGAGCACGATGTCCGCTTTCGCGGCCAACTCGGACAGCGGGGCACCGGTGATGGCGATCACGGGCACACCACGTGCCTGAACGAGGCCGGCCAGGTTGCAGACTTCGGTCGTCTCCCCCGAGTACGAGAACGCCATCAGCACGTCGTCCGACGTGATCGCCCCGGCGTCACCGTGCAGGGCGTCACCGGCGTGCACGTGGAACGCCGGGATTCCGATGGTCGAGAGAAGGGAGGCGTGCCGTGCGGCGACCAGGCCGGACTTTCCGATTCCTGAGGTGACCACTCGACCCCGGCAGCTCTCCACCCTCCTGACGGCATGTGCGAAGGAGTCGTCGATGCGCGTGGCGAGCGCGGTGAGGGCAGCGGCCTCTCGGCGCACCACCTCCCGGCCCGCGTTGATCACCGCACGAGTTTCGTCAGTTCTCATCCGCGCTCTCTTCTCGCGTCCGTATGGGGGAAAGCCACTGCCGACCTCGGACCCTGCTACCGCTCCCGCACCCGCTGTCCTATGAGATCGGCCGCGGCCGCCACGTCGCCGACGATGTCGTACGGTCGCTCCCGTTCCGTCCGCAGCGCCTCGCGGGCCTGGGGGCCCTGTCCTGTCTGCACCAGCAGCGGGTGTGCCCCCGCGGCCCAGGCCGCGCGTACGTCGCGCGCCGCGTCGCCGACCAGGAAGGCACGGCCGACGGGCGCCCCCAGCAATCCCGTTGCCGCCAGCACCATTCCGGCAGCGGGCTTGCGGCAGGGGCACCCTTCCCCCTCCCGGTGGGGGCACAGAATCGAGTACGACACCCTCAGCCCGACCGCGACCAGGAGCGCGACGACGCGGGTGTGCAGGTCCACGGCGGCGGACTCGGACAGAACGCCACGACCGATGCCCGCCTGGTTGGAGACGATGGCGATCGACGCCCCGAGCCGGGCGAAGGAATCCGCGGCGGTCGCCGCGGCGGGCAGCAGTCTGATGTCGGCGGGATGACGGACGTACCCCTGAACGTCCTCGATCAGGGTGCCGTCGCGGTCGAGCAGGACGGCAGGACCGGAGCGCCGGGGCACGTCGCCGTGCGGCAGCACGATCATGAACGTCAGTCGGGCAGTCCCGCGCGTCGACGCTCGTCCGCGTCGAACTGGGCGGCTGTCTCCCGTGCGTAATGGTGATCCGCCCAACGCCCGAGAAGTTCGGGCGGTGCCGTCACGACATGCGCGCCGGCGAGGAGGGACTGCGTCAGGTCGTCGGCCCGGCGCAGGCTGCCCACCAGGATCCGGGTGGGCAGGGCATGCTCGTTGAGGAGTCGGCGGGTGGAGGCCACGATCGCGGCGGCGTCGCCGCCCTCCTCCAGGATCCGGCTCCAGAAGATGGTCACGTAGTCGGCTCCGGCCTTCGCTGCCAGAAACGCCTGCCCGACGGTGAAGCACGTGGTGGCGTTCGTCGGGATGTTCTCGGAGTGCAGGCGGTGCAGCAGCGACAGTGCCGGGCTGCCGTTCGCGTCGACGATCGGGATCTTGACCACCACGTTCGGCCCGATGGCGTGCAGGCGGCGGCATGCGGCGAGGACATCGCTCGCGTCGGCGGAGGTGATCTCCACCGCCACCGGCCGAGGCGCTATCAATTCCGCGATGATCGATATCTGCTTTTCGACGTTTGTTACACCTTGCTTCCGCAGAATGCTGGGATTCGTGGTGACTCCGTCAATTGTGCCGGTTGAATGCCAGGTGCGGACGGCTTCGATGTCCGAGCTATCCAGAAAAAGCATGAGGAATCCTTCTGGAGTCGATGACTCTTTCAATCCTCAAGGCCCCACCTGCGGTCTGTCAATACCGGTACTTGAGTTTGGTGGGTGATGCGGACCCGTGCGGTGCCCGACGATGTGGGGCATCAACGGGGAGGCGGAATCGACTGATCACCCGTCTTCCTGGCCGAAAACAAGAGGCGTGTCGAGTGGAGCGTCCCCGAACTGGATGGCCAAGGTTCATCCTATTCTTCGCGTATAACCGTAAAACGACCTGGTGTCGGCCTCCGTGGTGCACTCCGGTAGGAGGTGATCAGGCCACTTCTTCCGCAGGCCGGAATGACGGTGGGTATTTCGGGTACTTATTCGGGATGCCCTGGGGGAGAGGGGCCTGGCGGAGAACCGTCGACTCGGCCGGCCCGCAGGCTATCCGATCTCGAAATCACCGCACAGCGGAGGTAGGGGTCCCATGCGTTCGGATTACCGTTGCAGTCATCCCCGAGCGTTCGGTGGTGATGCGATCGACTTTCTTCGGGAAATACAGCGCGGGCTCAACTGGGAATTACTTCAGTTCTCGTACAACCGGCAGTGGGTGCGATCGGTCGGCAAGCCGGTCGTCTTCCAGGTGGAACTGACGAACAAGTGCCCGATGACCTGCCAGATGTGTCCGCGGACCCACGCCATGACGCGCTCGCTCGGAAACATGTCCTTCCCGGTGTACGAACGCCTCATCGACGAGGTAGCCGCTTCCACGTCGAAGCTCTTTCTGCATCACTTCGGTGACTCGCTCATGCATCCGGACATCGGCAGATTCATCGCCCATGCCAGGAAGCGACGCATAAAAACCTACCTGTCCGCGAATCCGGTGCTGCTCACGGCGGATCGTGTCGCGGCGCTCGTGGACAGCCGGCTCGACCGGCTGGTGCTGTCCCTCGACGGCGTGACCGCGCAGACCTCGGAGAAAGTACGGGGCCGGGCGGCGCGGAATGTCGAACTCGCCGAACAGCGGATAGACGAACTCCTCGCCTACCGGGCCGGGGCGGGCACCGGAAAGCCGTTCATCACCTTGCAGTTCGTGCGGCAACGGCAGAATGCGCATGAGGTGGGTGACTGGCTCAGGAAGTGGCGGGCGAAGGACGGAATCGATCGCGTACGCGTGAAGTCGTACAGTACCTGGAACGGTGACGAGGAGAAGATACGGGAGCTGCAACTGGACACCAGGCCGCCGTCCTCCGTGGTGTGCATGCGGCCATGGACCTCGGTCACGGTGCTCTGGGACGGCAGGGTCGTCCCCTGCTGTTTCGACTACGACGGTCTTTTGACCCTCGGAAACCTCAACGAGTCCTCGCTCCACGAGATCTGGCGCGGGGAGAACCTTACCCGGATGCGAAAAATGCACCGGGACGGTAAATTTGGTGAGATCGCGCTGTGTGCGTCCTGCGAGGACCGCGAAGGGTATCCGGTGCGCAAGATATTCTATCCGCTCAACCGAATGAAGTCCCATTCTTCCCCGATCGGTGAAGAATGGAAGGACTACGAAGCCTGAACGAACCAGGACAGATGGAGAAAGCGGCTGTGACTGCCGATGCAGGATCCACGCACCACGGGCAGGTCGAAGTGCCCGAGTCCATGCGCCGGTTCGGCCGCTGGCAGCAGCACGGCGAGGAGGGCCGTAAGTGGCTTGAGGACCTGCCGCGTGTCATCTCGGCATCCTGCGACCGCTGGGGCCTGGTGGTGGACGGGCCCCCGATGCACGGCTACAACAGCCTCGCCGTTCCGGTACGCCGCGGGGACGAGTTGCTGGTGGTGAAGGCCACCTGGCCCGACGAACAAGTCGCCGAACAGGTCCTCGCCCTGCGCCTGTGGCACGGTCGTGGGGCGGTCCGGCTCGTCGACGCGGACGTGGTCGCGGGACTGCTGCTCATGGAGCGGCTCGACAGCACGCAGAACCTGCGGATGCGTCCGCTCGACGAGGCGGTGCCGACGATCGGGCGATTGCTGCGAAGCCTGGCCGTCGAGCCGCCGGTAGGACTGCGGACCACGGGCGGTATCGCCGCCCGGCACCGACGGGAACTGCCGTCGCACTGGGAGGAACTCGGCCGGCCCATGCCGCGCCGGGTGCTCGACAGAGGTCTTGAGCTGGCCGAGGAGCTCTCCACCGACGACTACTCACTCCTGGTCAACAACGACCTCCATTACGAGCAGGTGCTCCGCAGGGCGGACGGGAGCTGGAGCGTCATCGATCCGCTGATCGTCAGCGGCGTCCTGGAGTTCCAGACGGCGCCCCTGGTGTGGACCAGGTTCGACGAGCTCGGCTCCGGCGGAGTCCGGTGGTGCGTGGACGCCTTGGCGGACGCGGCGGAGCTGGACCGCGACCGTGCCCACAGGTGGGCGCTGCTCCGGACGATCGAGTACTGGCTATGGGGCCTCAAGGCCGGGTTCACCGAGGACCCCGTGCGCTGTGGCCGTATCGTCGAGGCGCTGATGTGAGCTTTTGCCGGCCGTCGGTCCGTCGCCGGGCCCGGTCGCACGCGCGGCCGTGACGGAGCGCAGGAAACGGGCGAGCGACGCCATGTGCGGCTCCCAGGAAACGGGCCGGGGATCGTGCCGGGACGTCGGGCGGCGGGCCATCTCGGCCGCCAGGTCGTCGACGAAGCCGGGTAGCGTGGCGGCGGCCGGTACGACGTTGGGCAGGCCGAGCACATGGCCGTGCTGGTGTTTCCGTGCCACCACCATCCGGGATCCGCTCGCGTAGTGCCGTGAGACGACGCCGCTGGCGTAATGGGCCGAAGGCGCCCTGGTCCAGCACCACAGCAGATCGCACGCCTGAAGACGAAGGTTCAACTCCTCCGCGTCCAGGTGCTCGTGTACGTGGATCAGTCGACCGGGATGGCGTTCCCCCAGCTCGGCGAGCTGCTCAAGCAGGCCCGGAGAGGGAAGCCGCCACGGGCTGGTGAGGAGGTGCACCACCCAGTCGAGTCGCTCGGCGCGAGGCAGGAGTTCCCGCAGGAGCGGAACCGACTCCCGGTCGAACTTGAGAAAACCGCTCGTCCCCACGATCCGTGCCTCCACCGGAAGGGAAAAACGCCGGCGCAGCGATGTGCGGTCCGACAGGTGGGAAGGCGTGGTGGCGGGGTGGGGAAAACACAGGGTGGGAACACCGCCGGGGGCGGGCAGGAGTCCTCTGCTCATCGCCACGAAACCGGTCACTTCCGCTGCGGGCACATCGACGCCCGCGGAATGCTTGAACACCACGACCGGACGCCGTGTGCCGTGCAGAATACGCAGGACATCGGCATCGGACATCAGCTCTTCGTGATGTTGCAGCAGGACGACGTCAGCGGTGTCGGTCTCCACCGGATCCACTCCGGTGACGGTTTCGACGTGACATCCTTCGGCCGTCAGCCCCTTGGCGATGTCATCGGCGAAAACGGCGATACCGCAGTGGGCGCCCATGGACGGGCTCACCTGGAGCACCCTCATTTCTCAGGCTCCGGTGGTGGCGGCGGGCGATGCCTCGTGACGGCATTCCTCCGCCGAGCAGAATTCCAGTTCTCCGGTGAGCGTCTGGTCCTGACGCCTGCTTCCCGGTGGGGTGTGCGCGGACCCTTGGAAATGACCGACGGCCGTCGCAAGGCCCATGGCGCGCCGGACGAGATCGTCGATGTCCGACCGGCTCCAGATCGTCGGTTCCTGGACGCTCGACACACTGGTGATGCTGCCCAACCCGTCGATCAACTGGCTGTGTCCCGATGCGGAGGGCAGGACCAGGAGGATGGGTTTGCGCAGGGCCGAGGCCCAGCCGAGCTCGACGGCGACCCCGCCGGACTGGGGGCTGCCCACGATCGCGCAGACGACGTCGGAGTGGGCCATGGCCGAGAAATCGATCGGGGTGCAGACCGAAGCGGCCCGCCACTCGGCACCCCATGCCTCACTGTGATGCGCGTTGAAGACCGTGGCGCCGGATTCGATGAAGGCCCGTCGCAGCGACTCCAGTCTGCGCTGCCACACGATGTCGACCAGACCGGTCCGGCGGTTCATCAATTGCGTGTACGGGGCTGCCAGGAAGACACGCGGTCGAGCAGGGGATTTCGATCCCGGGACTGCGTTTTCTCGGTGGGTGTACAGGGGCGACTTATCGGCCATGGTGCGTTCACCTCCACTGAGTCGAAGATGAGGAAAACACAGCGCCGTGGTCCCGGCAACCAACTCGGCGAGATGCGTGGGCCGTCGTCGGGTAAGGAGCGGACCCCGCTCCCTCAAAGTGCGTCAAAAATGGACGTACGGGGCGGGGTTGTTTCAAGTAACTCGGCGAAGGGAAGGTGTGGACGATGGTTCGTGGCCTGGAGCGCTTCTCGTGAATCGGCGTCGGAAAGGGTCGGTGTTCCTGTGGTTACGCGCGAAATGGGAGACGCGAACGGCGACTTGGAAAATGCCGGGCACGGTCGCGACAGGTACCTCTTCATTCGTGTACTTGAAGCGTGCAATGCCGACTGTTTCATGTGTGAGTATGCATTGTCCCGGGACTCGTACCGGTTCACCACGGCGGAGTTCCGCGAACTCCTGCCGCGGGCATGGGAAGCATCCGTGCGCTACGTCCGGTTCACCGGCGGTGAGCCCCTCATGCACCAGGACATAGCAGAGCTGATACGTCTGGGCGCCCGGCAGCAGATGAAGATGTCCGTGATCACCAATGGATTTCAACTGCCGAGGATGGCCGAATCCCTTGCCGACGCGGGCCTCGCGCAGGTGATCGTCAGCATCGACGGAAGCTCCGCGGACACCCACGATCTGTACCGCAGGACCCCGGGGATCTTCGACAGGGCGGTCGAGGGACTTCGCCGTTGCCGTGACCTGTCCATCCGGACCAGGGTCAACACCGTCGTGGGCCCGCACAACTACACCGAGATGCCCGCACTCCAGCGGGTGCTGTCGGACCTCGGCGTGGGCCAATGGGAACTCTCGGCGCTCAAGCTGGACCGTTCGATGGTCTATCCGTCCCCCGACGACGTGGTCGCGCTGTGCGACCCGGTGTACGAGCCGGACGACGCCGGTCTCCTCGTCCCGCTGGGCAAGCGGTTCTACGGCGACACCGCCGAGGAACGGGCGCAGTACTTCGAGCAGTCGGTGCCTCCTCGGGCCGGCCGGCCCGCCTGCCACGTCGTCGACGACGTCGTCTATCTCGACGCCAAGCAGGGGGTCGGGTACGCGTGCAGTTGTCTGCCTCACCGGGGCGGTGTCGGCGGCGCCGCGGCCCGCCGCGAGGGCAGGTGGTGGCTGGACACTCCCGCGTTCCGGGCACACGCGGAGCAGTTCCGCGGCCAGGGGCCGGTCAGCTGTCAGGGCTGCTCCACCACCGCGGCCGGTTACAGCGACGACGTGGCCCGGCTCGGCCGAGTGCCGGAGTGGAACTACTGAGCAGCATCGGTGGGGAACGACTGAGCAGCATCGGTAAGGACGCAGCACGGCGGCGACGCACGGTGGGCCGGGCCGCTGTCATGGATCGGAGGGCTCCTGGGATGGACAGCATGAACTCCGTTACGGCCGACTCGACCCCCGCTTGCAGCGGTGGCCGTCCGGTGCGGCCCGAACCCGTCGCCTGCACGGTGCCGGCCGACGACGTCGTACGCGCCGAGGTCGAGGAGTTGATGGCGAACGGCCTCCTGTCGGACTGGTACGGGGGGCCGCAATCCCACCGGTTCGAGGAGGCGTTCGCGGCCTACCACGGCCCCGGCACCCACGCGGTCGCCGTGAACTCCGGTACCAGCGCCCTGCACCTCTCGCTGGCCGCAGCCGGCGTCGGACCGGGGACCGAGGTGATCGTGCCCGCGCTGTGCTACGTGGCGGCCGCGGCAGCCGTGGTCCAACTGGGCGGGATTCCGGTCATCTGCGACGTCGAGCCGGACAGTCTCACCCTTGACACCGCACGCGCCGAAGCCTTGGTCTCCAGCAGGACCAGGGCGATCCTCCCCGTCCATTTCTGGGGCTATCCCGCCGACCTGGTCACGCTGCGCGAGGTGTGCGAACGGCACGGCCTCGCGCTCGTGGAGGACGCCGCGCAGGCCCCGGGCGCCACCGTGGGAGACCGGAAGGTCGGAACGTTCGGCGAGTTCGCCACGTACAGCCTGGGCGTGCGCAAGCACGTGGCGTGCGGCGAGGGCGGAGTGGTGCTGGCCAGGACCGCGAGCCAGGCGGACCGGATCCGCAGCCTCTGCAACTCGGGGAAGGGGCCGGGATGGGACGACTACCTGACCCTCGGCTACAACTACCGGATGGTCGAATTCTCCGCCATCGTGGCCAGGCGCGGCCTCGAAAGGCTGGACGACGAGATCGCCGCCCGCCGCTATGCCGCCGAGCTCTACCGAGAAGGACTGAAGTCGACGGACCTCACACCGGTGGCCGAGCCCCGGTGGGGACGCTGCGTCTACTTCAAACTGCCGATTCTGCTTCCGGAGGAAGGCGCGGAGCGCCGCCAGGCCGTGGTGGACGGCATCAACGCGGAGAATGTGAGTTGCCGCATTCCGCATCGCCCGTTGTATTCCATTCCATGGCTGCGTGACTACACCAAGGAGCACGGGGTGTACCCCGGAGACGGTATGTGGCCGGTCGCACAGGCCGCCCACGCACGGCTGATCGAGGTCGAGACCGGTCCGAATCTGCCTGCGCACGAGGCGGCCAAATCCGTGCACGCGGTGCATCGGGTGTGGAACTCGTTCACGGACTGAGGAGTTCGTCGGCTATGGCGGGAATGGTACTGGCCGCGGTCAGCGACTTCGGTTGGGGCAGCATCGGCAAACTGCGCCTGATACTGGATCGACTGGGCGGTGTGGACATCGCGCTGGACGAGGCGACGGCCTCCTGGGCGAATTCCGGTGAACTCCTCGGAGCCCGGCACCGGGTCGCGGGGCACCGGGAGCGGCGTGACGCGGCGGTCGCGCTCGTCATCAACGACCCGAGGGCCGCCGACGAGATCAGCGACATCGGCGTACCCGTGGTGTACGTGGACAGCCTCCCCTACCTGTGGACCCTGCCGTCCGAGATACCCCGGCGGGCTGCCCTGCACTGCGCGCAGCGCAGCCCGCTCGCCGAACTCCCCGCGGGAAGCCCGCTGCACGGGCGGCAGGACCTGCGGTGGATCGAGCCCATCGTTCCGCCGGCCCGCCGGCGCGGCGGCCGGGGCGAGGGGTGTGTCGTCAATGTGGGGGGAATGCACAGCCACCTGGTCGGGGGCGCGTCGGACGCCTATCTGCGACTGGTCGTGATTCCGCTGGTCGAGCGCCTGGTGGACGGCGGGCACACGGTGTCGGCCGTGTGCGGGAACCTGCCGGACTGGGCGTGCGCGCGCATATCCGCACTGGTTCCCTCCGCGACGACGATCGGAGTCCACAGCGGGCGCCGCTTCGAGGAGATCCTGAGCCGTTCCGAAATCCTCTTCACGTCGCCGGGCAGCACCACGATGCTCCAGGCGGCAGCCGTCGGTGTCCCGACGGTCCTCCTCCCGCCGCAGAATCTCAGCCAGATCCTGCATCCCCGCATCTACCTGACGCCGTCGCGCAGCGTGCTGCACTGGCCGTCCGGCGTGCTCGATCTGGAAACCGTCGAGAAGCTGCGGCCATCAGGAGAGGACGCGGTCCTCGAATACGTCTACGAATCCATCGTGGCGGCGGAGAAATCGGAGTCCGCGGGGCGGGAACTGCACGACGCGATCGACAGGTCCGTCGCACTGGGCCCGGACCACCGCCCTCCGCTCGACATCGAGGAACTCGGCACGGGCGGCGCCGGCCAGGTCGCCAGGGTGATCAGACAGGCGCTCCTCGCTCCCCTGCCGCGTCCACGGACGACCCACCGTCGTCAAGCGCCGCCTCCCGTCGACGGGACCGTGGGCGCATGAGCACGTCGTATCCGGGGGACACCCTCACGTTCGCCGTCCAGGCGGCCCCCTCCCGGCAGGCCGGCTCCTGGACGCGCCTCGCCCGGGACGCGGAGGACCTCGGCTACCGGGCGCTGCTCGTCCCCGAGCACGTCGGCAGCGGCGGACCGCTCGTGGGCATGGCGGCCGCGGGCGCGGTGACGACA
The DNA here is from genome assembly GCF_042268025.1 of Streptomyces sp. NPDC056161. NCBI lineage: Bacteria > Bacillati > Actinomycetota > Actinomycetes > Kitasatosporales > Streptomycetaceae > Streptomyces > Streptomyces sp. NPDC056161. The sequence goes on along the minus strand of NZ_JBHJUV010000002.1, from coordinate 124,163 downwards.
TCGCTGTCGGTCGGCTCACTCGTCCTCTCGGCCGACTTCCACCACCCGGTACTCCTCGCAGAGGAGTTCATGACGCTCGCCGCCCTGATCGGCGGACGGCTGGAAGCAGGTCTCGGCGCCGGATGGATGCGCCGCGACTACGAACGCCTCGGACAGACCATGGATCCGCCCGGCGCGCGCATCGCGAGGCTGTCGGCCTTCGTCGACGCGTTCCTGTCCCGGTGCGCCGGAAGAGGCTACGAGGGACCCCACCACCGTTTCCCCGCCGCGGACGTCCAGCCCGCGGCGGCCGGCTGGAAGCCGGTGATCGTGCTGGGCGGCGGCGGCCGCCGCATGCTGGACCTGGCGGTGCGCCGCGCGGACATCGTCAACATCGGTGCTCCGATGACGACCGGGCTGCGGAACGCCCCGCTCGGACCGGAGGCGACCCACCGGGCCTTCGCGGACCGGGTGGCGCACCTCGCGCGGACGGCACACGAACTCCGCCGGTGGCCGCGCCTGCAGTGCCTGGCCTACGAGACCCACGTCACCGGCGACGCCTGGGCTGCGGCGCGCGGCGTCGCGGACGGGTTCGGGATACCGGCGGACGAGGTGCTGGCGTCCCCGCTGACGCTGATAGGAAGTGTTCCGGAGCTGTGCGACAAGATCCAGCAGTGCCGCGAAACCCTCGGCATCTCCTACTGGGTGGTGAAAAGCCCGGCGATGTATGACTTCGCCCCCGTCGTCGCCAGGCTGCGCGACATGTGAACGACACCTCGCCCCTGCCCGCCCACTGGCTCCGCCCCGAGGTCCCGCGCCCGTCCACGGCGTCGAAAGAGGAGGCCCATGCCCCGCACACGGAAGACGGTCCTGGTGGTCCGGCACAACGCGCTGGGCGACCTGATCGTCGCCCGTCCGGCCCTCCTCGGGCTGCGACGTCACTACCCGGACCACCGGCTGGTCATCACCTGCCCGAGCAGCCTGCTGCCCCTGGCCGACCACTTGGGGCTCGCCGACGACTACCTGACCGAGACCGCGGACACGGAGTACGACCCCAGGGAGCACGAGACGCTCGACGGGCCGATCCTGTCGCGGCTCGCCGGAGACCTGTCGGCGGCCGACGTCGTCGTCGCGCTGCGGGTGCCCCAGCGCCCGTTCTGGGACGTCCTGACGGAGTACGCTCCGAGGCGGCTCGTCGCCTACCGGCACTCCGGGGTGCGACGCACGGACGGCTTCCCCGAGTTCACCTTCGAGGACCACATCCTGCTTCGGTGGAGGCGGATGCTGGCCGCCTTCGGAATCGTCGCCGACGACCAGGACCTCCACTTCGACCCGCCCGTGGGCCGGCGGACCGGCTCCGGACACACCCTGGTTCACATCGGTGCGGGCAGCCCCGCGCGGCGGTGGCCGCTGGAACGGTGGGCGGTGGTGATCCGCCACCTCCACAGCAGGGGACACCACGTCCTCCTGACGGGGAGCCGAGCGGAATCAGCCGACATCGCGGCCCTGCGTACGCTGGCGGACCTGCCCCCCGAGCGTGACCTGGCCGGGACCACCGACGCGCTCGAACTCGCCGCGCTGGTGGGCACGGCGAGACTCCTGGTCTGCACCGACACCGGCATCAGCCAGATCGCCACGGCGCTCCGGCGTCCGTCGGTCACCCTGTTCGGCCCCACGCCGCCCCAGTGGTGGGGGCCCGCCACGCCCTCACCCCTGCACGTCACCCTCTGGAAGGGACGGACCGGTGACGCCTACGCGGACCACGTCGATCCGGGACTGCTGGACATCGGGGCACAGGACGTGATCAGTGTTCTGGACCTGCTGCCGGGCGAGCGCGCCTGAGCGCCGGCGGCAGGCGCGGGGCGTCCTGCGGACGGTGGAGCGTCACTCGGGCCGGCGCCGTCCCGTCGTAGCAAAGCCCCCCCCGGGCCGCGACGGTACCCCGGCAGCCGCTCTGACCGAGGCCCGCCGGGTGGGCCCGGTCCGGGTCAGCGCCTCGACGCTGTCGGCGTGGACGGCGGCCACCGCGGTCGCGGAGTCCCACAGGGTGCCGGCCACGTCCCACGCCACCCGCCGGCCCGTCACAGCGGCACACCGAAACGGCGCGCGCCCTCGCACATGTCGGCGGGGGTGACGGCGTATTCCCACCGGCCCACCACGAGGCCGCAGGCGACGGAGGCGAGGCGGGCCCCGTCCGACGGGGTGAGCCCGGCCGCGAGGGACAGCGCGAGGACCGCCGCGGCCACGTCCCCGGCACCGGCGACATCGACCGGCTCCTGATTGAGCGCGGGGAGGTCTTCGACGTGTTCTCCGGCCACGACGGTCATGCCGTCCGCCGCCCTGGTGATCAGCAGTGCAGAGAATCCGGCCGCCGCGCACAGTCGCCTGCCGGACCGGTGGGGGGTGTCCGCGGAACAGCCGAGGGACGCGCAGAAGGCCGCGAATTCCCGCTGGTTGGGTGTGACGGCCGTCGCCCCGGCGTAGACACGGGGATCGGGGCTCTTGGGGTCGACCACCACGGGAGCCGACCTCGCACGGGCCGCGTCGATGACCGACCTGATCAGGTCGGGCGCGCAGACGCCCTTGGCGTAGTCCGAGATGAGCACGGCGTCGGCGGTGTCCAGCGCCGCACGCAGCAGTTCCCGAAGACGCCGGGCGTACGGCGGGGGCAGCGCCGTCGTGGTCTCACGGTCGACCCTCAGCAGGTGCTGTCCGTTCCCGACCATGCGCGTCTTGAGGGTCGTGGGCCGGTCCGGTGTGCGGATCAGCCCCGTGCGGATCCCCGCCCGGCCGAGCAGCTCGCCGATCAGCCGGCCCTCCTCGTCCTCGCCCACCGCGCCGAGCACCTCGACCCGCGCTCCGAGCGCGGCCGCCGCCTGTGCCGCGGCGGCGGCGCCACTGGCCCGCTGCCTGGTCCGCTCCTGACGCAGGACGGGTACCGGCGCCTCGGGGGACATCCGTTCGACGGTGCCGTGAGTGAACGCGTCGAGGATGAGATCTCCCACGACGACCAGACGCCTGCCCGCGACGGCGCGCAGCGCCGAGCGGAGGTCAGGCACGGGTCGTCCGGATCTGCTCGGCGAGCAGCGACGTCGACACCTCAGGAATGCGGGGCAGCAGCCGAACCCGCCCGCCGTACGACTCCACCAACTCTCGCTCCGGCATCGGAAGGTAGGCGTAGGAGTCGTCCTTGACGCAGACGTCGGGACGGAGCGCCTCGATCTCCGGCAGGGGGGTGTCCTGTGCCATCGCCACCACATGGTCGACGGCGCGGAGCCCGTGCAGGACGGCCGTCCTGCTCGCGAAGGGGACGAACGGCCGGTCGGGCCCTTTGAGACGGCGTACCCAGGCGTCCGTGTTGACGCCGACGATCAGCACGTCACCCGACGCGCGCGCCATGTCCAGAAAACCGATGTGCCCGGCGTGCAGGAGGTCGAAGCAGCCGTTCGTCCACACGACCGTCCGCCCGCGGGCCCGCCACTCGCCGCGCTGGTCCACGAGGTCGGCGAGGCGCGCCGTCGTGCCCGCCGCGAGCTGTCCGGGAACGAGGCAGGCGCGCTGCAACAGGGCCTCCAGGACCGTTCGGTGGGTCGCCCCCCTGGCGGAACGGCCGTCCGTCACGACCAGAACGGTGACCGCGGCCCGCGCCCGCGGTTCCGCCGGGCCGCCCGCCGCGGACAGCAGGACACACGCCGTACCGGTCGCGGCGGCGCGCCGAAAAGCCGGGGACACGGAGTCATGGGCGTCGTCGTCGGCGAGCCCCACCAGTACGTCGTGCTCGCCGAGCGGATCCATGTCCCCGCCGTACACACGTACTCGCGGTGCTCGTGAGCGCGGCCCGCTCTCCGAGAGCAGGAGCCGGATGGGGGAACTGGCGGCGACGGCGCCGCACAGGACCAGGCTCCCTCCCCGGCGCGCGGCGTCCCGGGCCAATTCGGCGGCTCGTCGGAGGTCGGTCAGATGCTCGCGCACGACGTCGTCGAATGTCGGATTCGGCAGTGCCACTCTCCGGCTCCTCCTGGTCGTCCCGCCCAAGGTCCCGCGGGCCCAGTGTGGGCGGTGCGCTCCGGCTTGCCAAGACGTCGGATCACGCCCCGTCCGAGGAATACCGCCGTAGGCCCCGGAACCACAGCAGGCGGTAAACCATGAAGGCGATCACCGACCACACGACTCCCGTGGCCATACCCGCAAGTCCCTCCGAAACGGTGGCATGCCCGGCCAGGATCTCCACCGGCGTTCCGAAAGTGGCCTCGAAGGGAAGTACCGACGCCGCGGTGCGCACCCAGTCCGGCATCATTCTCAGCGGCGCCACGGCGCCCGCCAGGATGTAACCGGCTCCCACCCAGAGTTGGGCGACACGGTGCACCTGCGTCATCCAGAAAGCCAGCATTCCGACCGCGCTCGCCATGAGGAAACTCAAGGTGAAACCGATCAGGATGGACACCGGTGCCATGAGGAGCGTGACCGTTCGACGGCCGTCGTCGGCCGTGAGGAACACCACGACGGCCAGGAGCGGCAGTCCGAAGAGTCCGGCGAGCCCGCGCCGGCACAGCTCCGAGCAGTACAGGTAGTGGCCGGGGTCCCGCGGTCGCAACAGCTGCGCGGAGAGGTTCCCCAGGCGGATCGACTGGTCCCACGCGCCCGTCACGGAGACCGTGGTGACCTGGCTCACGACGGCCGCGGCGAAGTAATAGGTGATGAAGTAGGTGGCGTCGAGTCCGGCGACCGTCCCGCCGCGCTGACGCGTGACCTGGAGCCACACCCACATCAGGAGCAGCGGGAACGTCAGGCTTACGAGGTTGAGCCAGACACGGGCCCGCCGTGCGACGGCCATGCGCCAGTACACCGGGAGCAGACCGCCGTAGAGACGGGTGAGGTCACGCACGGGGGCTGCCGCTCGACGCGCCGCGCGCGGGGCCGTCCGGCGCCCGGCCCTCCGTGATCAGTTTTCTGAGCACCTCCTCGACCGCGGGGGGCTCGACGACCAGGTCGGCTATGTTCCATTCGCTCAGCAGCCGGGTGACCACCGCCGTGACCAGCGGACGAGGAACACGGACACACGTCTGGTCGCCGTCCCGCCAGGTCGCGGGGGTGCCCTGGAAGAACGAGGCCGGTGGTTCGTCGGCGGCACGGAATCTGATCACCACTTCCGGGGCCAGTTCTTCCACCAACTGCCGGAGATTTCCCTGGTACCGGACGCGCCCGCCGTCGATCAGCATGACGCGGTCCGCGACTTCCACGATGTCGGTCATGTCGTGGCTGGTCAGCAGCACCGTTGCCCGGTGCCGTTCCCGGTAGTGGTTCAGGAACCGGCGCACCGCCTGCTGCCCTTCCACGTCCAGACCGAGTGTCGGCTCGTCCAGGAAGAGGACCGCGGGCTCGTGCAGCAGAGCGGCGGCCAGTTCGCAGCGTCCGCGTTCACCGAGGCTGAGTTGCCGCACCGGTTTTCCGACGAGGTCCGACAGTCGGAGCACGTCCGTGAGTTCGCCGAGGATCCTCTCGAACCGCGCGGGAGGAATGCCGTAGATGGCCTTGTTCGCGAGGAAGGTGTCCATGGCGGGCAGATCCCAGAGCAACTGGTTGCGCTGGCCCATGACCATGGTGATGCGTTTGAGGAGGCCGGACGCCCGTTTGTGGGGGGTCTGACCGAGAACCCGCACGTGGCCCGCCGTGGGACGGAGAAGACCGGAGAGGCACTTCATCACGGACGTCTTGCCCGCACCGTTGGGGCCGAGGAAGCCGACGATCTCCCCGGCGGCGATGTGGAAGGTGACACCCGAGACGGCGTGGACGTCCTTCGTGGTGGTGCGGGGGCGTCGGCGGCCCGGGACCTCCTCACGGGTACGGACCCGGTAACGCACGACGAGGTCCTCCGCGCTGACGCAGTGCTCGCCGTGGTCCCGCATGTGCTGTCCGGAGGTCAATCCCGCTCCCTGAGTGACGACTGCTGGACGAGAGGACGATTACGGCCGGCCGGAGAGTGGCAGCCTCTGCCTGAGGACCACCGGGCCAAGGCGGCGGCCGGGAAGGGAGGACACCGAGAGCATGCGCGGCGTTCGGCTGACCGGCGGACGGGGAGGCAGAATCCGAACAGGAAGAATCGGTGACTACGCGCGGGCGATGCGGGCCTTCCACCGGGACTCGGCAGCGGCCGAACTGACCTATCGAAGCAATCTGGTCGCCGGAATCGTCCTGAGCCTTTTCTGGCTCGTCTGGGCCATGATCACCCTGCGCGTCTTCTACGATCACGTCGCCGTGTTGCACGGCTGGAGATATCAGGACGCGCTCCTGGTGCTTTCCTTGTTCTTCAGCGTCAACGGCCTGCGGCAGGCATTGTTTCAGCCGAGCATGCTGCGCATGACCGAATACATCGAGAAAGGCACCCTGGACCTTTTCCTCACCAAGCCCATCAGCACCCAGTTCCTGGTCAGTTTCCGGTACGTCAACCCGGTGGCCTGGATCGACTGCACATGGGGCGGTGCCCTCGCCGTCTACTGCCTCGTCGGCCGCGACCCGGCCCCCTCCGCCGCCGATCTCGTGCGGGGCGTACTCCTCCTGGGCACCGCCGTGGTTCTGCTGTACTGCCTCAGTTTCGGTTTGCAGACCCTCACCCTCTGGACCGCCAATTCTCGCGAACTCAGCGACATCGTCGCCGGAGTCATCGACATCGCGCGGTTCCCGATACCCCTGTACGGGCCGTTGGTGAGTTTTGTCTTCACCACCGTGGTGCCCGTCGCCTTCTTCACGACCGTGCCCGCACAGGCCCTGATGGGACAACAGGGATGGCGGACCGTGGCCGTGGCCATCGGTGTCGCCGGTGCCGGCCTGCTCGTCACCCGGCTGCTCTGGACCGCGGCCCTCCGCGGCTATCAGGGTGTCAGCAGTTGACGTCACTTCCCCGGACCGCCCTCGCGGTCACCGCCGTACTTGGCGATGAATGACCCCACGTCGTAGAAGTCATGGGCACGGCTCCGGATCAGCTCGTCCGGCCAGTCCCACCACTTGATGGCCGCGAGCCCCTCGCAGGTCGCCTCGTCGAAGCGGTACCTGATCCGGCGCGCGGGCACACCGCCGACCATGCCGTACGCCGGGACGTCCTCGTGGACCACGGCCCCCGCGGCGACCACCGCGCCGTCCCCGATGGTGACACCCGACAGGATCGTCGCCCCGTGGCCGATCCACACGTCGTTGCCTATGGTCACAGGGCCGCGCGAGTGGTCCTTGGGCCCGCCGGACAGCAGGTCCAGGTACGAGGAGGTCGTCACATTGCCCGTGGGATGGCTGCCGCCGACGACGATGGCGGTGTCGTCCGCGATCGAGCAGAAACTCCCGATGGTGACGCTCTGACGCGCCCAGCCGTACACGCGCAGCCCGTTCGCGTAACTGTGCCGGCCCATACTGACCCGCGCGTTCCCGAAGATCGCGCACCTGCCGGGATCGGTCTGTTCCCCGATCTGGCCTCTGCGCCAGCGGAAGACGAAGTCGAAGAGCCTGGCGGACAGTCCGTCGAGCAGCCTGTCGATCCCGTCGGCAACGCGCTTCACCATGCCACACCTCAGCTTCCCGGCCGTGGGTCGGTCCGACTGTCGCGCAGTCTTCCGGCGACCGCGAGCACGTCGTCGGTGCCTCGTGGTTCCAGGTGGCTCAAGGCCCAGTGGTGGACGGCCACGGCTGACTCACCGACCTCCGGGCGGGGGCTCCGGTCGTTCCAGGCCACCGGGTAGAGGACCGCCGGCTCGAAGAGACGGACGGACGGGAACTCGGCCAGGACCCGGCTGAGCATGAAGGGACCGGTCGCCTCCACGGGATTCTTGCCGAGCCCGACCAGATCGCGCGCCTGTTCCCACGCGAACCGGTAGGCGGGGTGGCCCTTCGCCGCGCCCAGGATGGCGTTGCCCACCCAGCCGGGCCGCTCAAGTCCCGCGAAGGCCGCCACGCCGTCCAGCAGCGGATCGAGAGGGGAGAGACACTCGAAGTCCATGTCCACGTAGACGCCTCCGAACAGCGTGAGCAGTTCGAGCCGCACCACGTCCGCCTGCTCGGCGAAGTACCGCGCACGGTGGAGCACCGGTGCGCTTCGCAACGGCGGCAGGTTGTGCTCGGTCCACAGCCGGTACACCCAACCCGGGTGGTGGTTGCGCCAGGTCCCGGCGTACCGCCGGAAGTCCTCGGGCACAGGCCGTCCTCCGAGCCAGACCTGGTGCAGGATCCGCGGGATGACGTGCGGCTGCGGACGACGGCCGAGACGATCCTCCACCGTCGTCTCCTGCCGGCGTCGGGAAGCCGGCAGGCCCGGCATGGTGAGCGCCCGCAGTTCGTCCCGGGGATCCCGCCGGCGGGCGGGAACGGCGGCGGGGTCGCCGGACGGGGCAGGTGCTCGGAGCACTTGGGCCACGAGGCGCGACACGTGTTCCCTGTCGGGCCGGGCAAGCGGCTCGGTCGCGGGCTCCGCGGTGCGCTCGGGGAGCCAATAGGGGAATCCGCCCCACTCCCGGTCGCGGTCGGCGGTGCGGAGCACGTCCTCCCGCAGCGCGCGCCGCCAACGGTCCACCCACGAGGTGAGCACGAGGCCGAGACGGCACACCACGTGGTCGGCGGTGCGTTCCACGGGATTCCTGGAGACACGTGTGCGCCACAGGCGGGGCTCTGCGGCCCGGGACCAGGTCTCCCCGGTGAGCCATCGCTCACCGTCCGGGTGGACCGTCCGGCAGTTCAGGAGCCACCGGTCGACGTCCTCGGTGCGCAGCAGCCCTTCGAGGTCCGCGAGCAGGGCGTGACCGAGGACTTCGTCCGCACGAAGAACCAGCACCCAGTCGGTACCCGGCACCGCACGGCCGAGGAATTCCACCAGGTCCGTCCTCGGCGGCAGGCGTACGACTCCGTCGTAACCGGCCGGGGCCGCCGCTCGGTCCTCCTCGCCGAGCGGGTCGGCGGCGCCGAGGTCGTCGGCGCCGAGCAGGAGCAGTACCCGCCGCGCCGCGATCCCGGCGCGGGCGAGCCGGGAAGAGAACGGCCCGCTCGTCCGGCCTCGGGCGTCGATGACCAGTGACAGGCTCGGCATCCGGTGACCTCGGTCGCTCATGTCGGCCGCCCGTGGTCAGGCCGGCCGGGTGTGAGCCAGCGCCTGGAACGTCCGCTCGTACCGCTCGACCATGGTCGTCGCGGAGAACAACCGGTCGGCTCGCTGCCGGCACGCCGCCGGCGACAACTCCTTCAGTCGGGGCACCGCTTCCACCATCTCGCTCAGCGAGTCGACCACGAACCCGGTGACACCGTCCTCGACCACTTCGGGAACGGCCCCCTTAGAGAGGCCCAGGACGGGTGTGCCGCACGCCATGGCCTCCACCATCACCAGTCCGAACGGCTCCTCCCACTGGACGGGGAAGAGCAGGCCCGCGGCCCGCCCGAGGACGTCTGTCTTCTGGGCGTGTGAGGGATTCTCGATGACTTCCTCGTCACCCCCCAGTACCGGGACGACGTTCCGCTCCCAGTGGTCCCGTTCCTGGGGCTCCTCGCACTTGATCAGCATCTTCAGCCGCCGCCCCGCACGCCGGGCGACCTCGACGGCCTGCTCGGGCCCCTTCTCACCGGCCGCACGTCCGAGAAAGACGAGGAAGTCCTCCTTCTCGGACCGGAACGGATGGATGTCCATGTCGATGCCGTTGTGGATGGTCGCGGCCCAGGACACATCGGGGTTGACGCGCTGCTGCCGCGCACTGATCGCGATGCGGTGCAGCCGGTCGCCGACGAGGGTGTGCAGCCTGCGGTTCCCCGTGCCCCAGGGCAGATGCATGGTCGTCACGATCGGGGTCCCCGAGCTGAATGCTCCGAAATACGGGCCGAACCAGCTGTGATCGCTCATGACGTCGAACTCGCCGCTGCGCAGAAAAGCAGCCGTCTCGTGATACATCTCGTCCGCGACGAGACGTTTCCCGTCCCAGCCCGGCGCCTCGGCGAGTACGTATTCGAGGCTCGCCGACGTCTCGGAATCTCCGCTGGCGAACAGGGTGACGTCGTGGCCGCGCTCCACCAGCCCTTCCGACAGCAGCGAGACAACTCGTTCGATCCCGCCGTAACCTTTGGGGGGCACGGGCAACACGACGGGGGCCACCACCGCAATCCGTAACCGGTGCGACGCACGCATTCTTTCGCTGTCTCCCATCCATGGGGACCATCTGAATCGTGGCAGTGACCGCATACAACCGGATCAACGGTCGTCCCCGCAAGAGGGCCTGTGAGCGGGGCTGCGGAGGGTTTGTCGTGGATGCCAGGTTGGCGTGCGATGCGCGCACTTCACCGCCGGACCGACGATCTGGGCTCTCCTCACCAAGAGGGCGGTGGCGGGCAGGGACTCCCGAACGCCCTGCGCTATCACGCCGGACGTATGGGCGCGGTCGTATGCACGCGGTCGTACGGGTGTGATCGTACGGGCATGGCCGTATGGATGCCGTCGTACGGGCATGGTCGAATGGATACGGTCGTACGGGGACGGTCGTATGCGTGCGGCGCCGTCGAACTCCCGTTGCGGTCGGCCGGGTTGACGGAGATCGACGGCATTGGGATCATGAGAAATGATCTGGGTGTTCCGGCGATGAGGCAAATCCACTTGTTTTGTGTCCGGCATCGTAAGTAGGGGGAATGGTGGCGCACAAGTCCAATTCGAGTGCGCGGCGCGCCGGAAAGCCTGCCACTTTGGCATTGGTCGCACAGCATTCGGGGGTCTCACCCCAGACGGTGTCGAACGCGTTGAATTCCCCGGACCTGCTTGCACCGGAGACCCTGGCGCGGGTCCGCAGATCCATCGACAAGCTGGGCTACCGGCCGCATCAGGCCGCGCGTTCACTGCGGACCAAGTCCAGCCGACTCATCGGATTCGAAGTCCAACTGTCCGCCTACGGCGTCTTCGGGCCCGTGTCGGAGCACTTCCTCCATTCGGTGTCCGAGTCGGCGAGCGAGGCCGGATACGGCATCCTCCTCTTCACGGCGTCCGCCGGTGGCGACGACGAAACAGAGCGCTATGCGGAGCTGTTACGCGAGCGGTCCGTGGACGCCTTCATCCTGACCAACACCCACCGGGGTGACCGCCGTCCGGGCTGGCTGCGCAAGCGAGGCATTCCGTTCGTCCCCTTCGGCCGCTGGTCGGCCCGGGACACGGAGGACTGGATCGACGTGGACGGCGCGCACGGGACGGCGGCGGCCGTCGACCACCTGGTCGGCCTCGGACACCGGAAGATCGCCTTCCTCGGCTGGCCCCGGGGTTCCGGTGTGGGCGACGACCGGGCGCTGGGCTGGCGCGAGGCGATGCGGCGGCATCAACTCTCCGTGCGCGGTCTACGGGTGAGCGCGGTGGACGACGTCGAAGCAGCACGGGACGCGGTCGAAGGACTCTTCCCGGCGGGTGTCACCGCGGTGGTCGCGGCGAGCGACACACTGGCCCTCGGCTGCTACCGGGCGCTGCGGGAGAGCGGCCGGACACCCGGTCGCGACGTCGCCGTCATCGGTTTCGACGACTCCGCCGCCGCCGGGCTGCTCTCGCCCCACCTGAGCAGTCTCCGGCAGCCCCTCCGGGAGGTCGGACGCTCCTGCGTGCACCTGCTCCTGGACCGGATCCGGGAACCGCAGCGGGACCCGGAACACATCCTTCTGAAACCGGAGCTGATCGTCCGGGAAAGCGCGTCGCAGAGCGCGTCGAACTGACCGGCGAGGCCCGGGGCCGAGCCCGCACTCCGGAACGCCCCCCTTGCGCCGGGCCCGGCTTCCGCCAGATCCGACGGCCTCGTACGGCGGGCTTCGACCAGCCCGCCGTGTTCATTCCAACTCGGAGGGCAGAACCATCAGCACTTCGCTTCCCAGCACCCCGTTGAAGATCGCCGTCGTCGCACCCGTCGTCCTTGCCGTGCCTCCTTCGGGATACGGCGGAATCGAACGCGTGGCATGGTCGCTGACGGAAGGACTGGTGGGCCGCGGTCATGACGTGACGCTGTTCGCCAGCGGCGACTCACGGACGAAGGCGGCCCTCTCGGCAGTGCGGGACACCGCCACGGGGTGGGACGCGGCCGACATCCCCGCCGAGGAGATGTACCACGAAGCCGCCGCGTACCTGCGGGCCGCGGAGTTCGACGTCATCAGTGACCACAGCTGGTTCGGTCTCTACCTCGGGGCCCTCGTCTCCTCGACGACACCGGTGGTGACCACGCTGCACGGGCCCTGGGTGCCCGACGTCCGAAGGCCCCATCAGCTGATCGGGGACCGCGTCCACCGGGTCGCCATCAGTGATCACCAGCGCGGGAGCAACCCGGACGTCCGTTACGCCCGCACCATCCACAACGGCATCGACCTGGAGCACCATCCGTACCGCGCCGACAAGGAGGACTACCTCGTCTTCCTCGGACGTACGGCCGACGAGAAGGGGCCCGAACAGGCCGTCGAGGTCGCCAAGCGGGCCGGTCGGCACCTGAAGATGCTCATCAAACGTGATGAACCCGCAGAGGTCGAGCACTGGGAGCGGTTCGTCGCGCCGGTGCTGCGCGGCGACGAGGAAGTGATCGACACCCCGTCGCACGAGCAGAAGGTGGATGTCCTCGGCCGGGCGGCCGGCCTGCTCTTCCCCATCCAGTGGGACGAGCCCTTCGGCCTGGTGATGGCGGAGGCCATGGCGTGCGGAACACCGGTGATCGCCCTCGCCCGGGGATCCGCGGGCGAGGTCGTCGCGGACGGGGTCACCGGTTTCGTCGTCGAGTCGCTCGACGAGATGGTCGACGCGGTGCCGCGCCTCAAGGAGATCTCCCCCGCCGCGTGCCGGGAACGCGTCGAGCGCATGTTCTCCGCTGAAGTGATGGCGGATCAGTACGAGGATCTCTTCCGGTCGCTCGCCAGGGCGACCGGGCCGACCGGGCCGACCAGGGCATGAGGGCCGGTCACAGCACGTGCGGTCACGCCTCGCGCACACCCGGGCAGGGCGAATCCGGGCAGGACGAATCCGGGCAGGACGAGCTGTGAGGCCCGGCATCACGACCCGGGATTTTCGGCGTCTGTGGTTCTCTTTCACGCTCTCCACGGCAGGTACGGGCGTCTCCATGGTGGCCTTCTCGGTCTACCTCCTCGACGAGTTCGGCGCATGGGCCGTGGGTTCCTTCATGGCCGTGCTCGCGTTCGCCCGCCTGATCCTGCTGCCCTGGGGCGGAGTGCTGGCCGACAAGCGGTCGCGGGTCGGCGTCATCCGCACCGGGTACGGCCTGTCCGCGCTGGGCACGTCGTTGATCGTCCTGATTCCGCACCGGGGCATGGGGGTCATCCTCGTCGCCGCCTCACTCCAGGGCGCGGGGTACGCGCTGTTCTCGCCCGCGATCCGCGCGCTGCTGCCCGAACTGGTACCGCTGGACCTCTTGGAGCGGGCGAAAGGCAGGCTCACCGCGACGGACGGCCTGTTCGCCCTCGTCGGGCCGGCCATCGGCGGCGCCGCCGTGGCGTACGTCGATGCGCAGGTCGTGCTCGTCCTCGACGCCTGCTGCTACGTACTGGCCATGCTGTCCTTGCCGGCGCCGGCTCGGCCGTCGTCCGGTGCCGTGGCGCCGAAGGGTTCGAGGGCCGGCGGTCTCCGGGAGTCCGTCCGGGCGATCGTCAAGGTCCCCTGGGTCACCTATGGCATGGCGCAGGCAGCCGTTCAGATCCTCCTCGGCTTCGCGCCGGGAAGTGTGCTGATCAGAATTGTCGCGGAGGAGAGATACCACTCCGGCGGGCTGGGCATCATCCTTTCCGCCTCAGGTGGCGCTGGGCTCGTCGGGACGCTCATCGCGGCTCGATGGGTGCCGCGGATGCCGGGTTTCGTCGCCAATCTGGGCTTCGTGAGCTATGCGTCCGTGGAATTGTGCATCGGATTCTCGGTCCCGCTACCGGTATTCGTGGTCTGCGTCTTCATCGCGGGGGTCGGGATCAGTTTCCATGGCATCTGGTGGTACGCGGCGCTCAGCAGAAATTTCCCGAACGCCATGCTCGGCCGGGTCAGTTCGGCCGACGAGTCGGTCACGGGTGCCCTGGAACCGGTCGGCATGGCCCTGGCGATTCCCGCGGTGCACCTCATCGGCATCGAGTCGGTCGGGCTGCTGGGCGCCCTGGCATTCCTCGTAGCGCCGCTGGCAGTGCTTGCCGTCCGAGACTTTCCCGGCTACGGAAGACGGCCGGAAACCCCCCGTACCGAGCTGAGTCCACGTTAACCCGGCGAGAGCCGATCGACGTGCCGCCGTGGGCGGGCCCGCCTCCACCAGTTCGACTCGGCACTTACGGTTCCGGGTGCGGTTCCGCGATCCGTGCGACGAACAGCGATGCGGTGCGGATTTCACCTTATTTACGTGAAGTTCTCACACGAGGTGTCTCGTTTGAGACAGGCGCCCTGGCTCGAAATGAGTCATGATTGTGGCTCTCTTGACACTCTCCGAATCACCGCCGTAGCTTTTGAGCACTCACGACCCGGTTGTGACTTCGCCGTTCCTGTTCCAGCCGCAGCGGTACACCCGATATTACGTGTACTTGACTCGTCCGTCGTCTGTCCATGGTTGTCCGGGAAATTCTCCGTTGACTGAGTGGCGCGCGCACCGCATATCGATTCTGCTCCCACGAAAACTCTGAGACCGTCCGATCGCGTCTGTCGACGCGCCCTTGTCCGGGCCGCTCCCACGCGTCCTGCTCCGTGCCGTCGACTGTGACAGGAATGAGGGTTTCTCATGAAGTTGGCTCTGATCTCAGGGGACGGGCTGCCGGTGAGCGGTCTGCTCACGATCTTCAGGAACGTGGTGGAGGCAGAGCTTCCGAACGACACCCTGGACCTTCCGGTCGTCGCCGATCTGGGCTTCTCCTGGCGGCCGGACAAGAGGAACTTCTTCCCTCGGGGACGCGAGGACGCCGGCTATCCGTCATGGATGGACGTCAGCACCGCGGTTCCCCTCGGTACGGCCCGGGACGAACTGGAGCACGCGCTCACTTCCATCCGGGGTGCCGTCGCTCGCGCGGACAGCCTGGACGACCGGGAGAGGACCGAACTCCGGCGCCTCGTGCAGTCCATCGCCGAACCCTACGAGGACTACTTCGCCAAGTGGTTCGAGGAGCATGACGTCGACTGGGTCTGTGCGGTCAACATGACTCTCTCCGACGCCGTTCCGGTGACGCTCGCCCTGCACCGGGCGGCGGCCCGACGGTGGCCGGCCGACGCCTCCGGTGGGGTGCTCTTCTGGGATCACGACCTGTTCGGGAGCTATTCGGTCTACGAAGAGGGCGCCCGGGTCTACCCGTCGAAGCCGAACCAGTTCACGCCGCTGCCCGGATCCCACCCCTGCCACCGATGGGCGGTGGTGTCCCCGGGCCTGGCCGCGGAGGCCGCCGAATACCCCACGGGGCTCAGCGCCACGACGGTGCCCAATGTGCTTCCGGCCCTGGGCTCGGGGGAACTGGAAAAACGCCACGACGCCTTCCGTGAGCAGCACGGACTGTCCCCGGACCGGCCGCTGCTGCTCGTACCGGTGCGTGTCTTCCAGGTCAAGGGTGTCGAGATATCCGTCCGAATGTTCGCGGAGATCAAAAGGACCTGTGCGGCACGGAATCTTCCCGCTCCCTATCTGTTGGTGTTCGGCAGTCTCGACGAGGATCCGCCTTACGCCGCCCAAGTCGTCTCCCTCGCCCGGGACCTGAACGTGCGGGACGACGTCGTGTTTCTGGACGGGGTGCCGCTGTCGAGCCATCAGGACACCGCGCTCCGCTGGCACCTCGACGAGGTCGATCTGCTCCGGCTGTGCCGGGCCGGCGGCGGAGCGGTGCTCTTCACGCCGAACACCGCGGACGTCGAGAGCGTCGGTCTCGGACCGGCCCTCGCGGCCATCGCGGAAGTACCCTGCGCCGTCACCGAGTACGCGTGCTTCGAGGACATCTACGGCGTCCAGAGCGGCTGCGTCAAAATCACGGAAACCGTGGAACTGGTTGTTCCCGCGGAGCGGTTGGTGAGTCTGATGGTCCGCAATTCCGAGGGCGATCCCGCGGTGCGGGAGATTCTGCGGCGGGACAGGGAACAGGTGCTGCGCTCGTTCGACCCGCAGCCGTGGAAGGAGCTTTTGAGGGAAATCACCGGAGTCGCCGGAGTCGCCGAAGTCACCGAAATCGCCGAAATCGCCGAAGGAGAGCGCCGTATCGAAGGGCACCGCGATCTGTCGGCCAGGACGACTTGAGACGGGAGGGACCTACGGCGCAGCCGCCGGTTCCGCGGGGGAGGGCGGAGTGAGCAGCCACTTCCAGGAACCGATACCGGAGGCCGCCGTAGCGCACTGACGGCGAAAGGACGGCAGACGGCTCACTCCGTTCGGACGGACAGGCCGACGTGGACGCTCCACGATTCTTCGACGGAAGGTTACGACATGCCGCAGAAAGCGCCCCTGGGTTCGGACCGGATCCGTACCTGGGACGAATTGCCCGACCATGTGGACGTGCTCATTGTCGGAGGCGGTCTCGCGGGTCTCGAACTGGCGAAGCACCTGGAGCTTTCCGGCGCCGAGGACGTACTGGTCGCCGAGGCGGGCGCGCACGGTGATCTCGACCATGTGTACGCCGCGAACGACGCCGCTTCCGCCGACACCATCTGGACCGATGAGACCGCCGACGAATACTTCGTCCAGTTGTGGAATTCGGTCACCGAGCCCCATTTCTCCCGGGGCTCCGGGATCCGGCGCCGGCTCGGGGGACGCTCCCTGTATTGGCACGGTGTGCTGCTGCCGGTGGAGGAGTGGGCCCTGGCGGATCCCGCCTGGCCGGAGTCAGTGGTGAAGGAACTCACCGACTCCTGGCAGCACGGCCCCTCGCTCTACGCGCGCGTGCGAGCGGACCTGACGGCATGGAGCGAGCGGGCACGGTGGCGGACTCCGGTGGGCGAGAGCGTGGAGGTAGGACGCTTCCGCCTGGTCGAACCGCCCCGGGCGGTCCGCCAGGCGGATGCCGAAGGCGCGCGCTGGGAGGCGTACTCGCCCCTGTCGCACTGGCTGGAGACCGTAGGTGGAGAGAGCGCGGCAGCGGCGAGCGCCGGTTCGGTCCGTATCGCCACGGACGTGGAGATCATGGCCGTACTGGTCTCCGGGGGGACGGCCCAAGGTGTTGCCGTGCGGCACCGGGTCAGCGGCGAGCAGAAGAGGATCACGGCGCGGAAGGTGGTGCTCGCCGCGGGGACCGTGGAGAGCACCCGCCTGGCCGTCCAGGCGCTCCACCAGGCCGGCAGGCTGCCGCAGAGCCGCCTGACCGGACTGGTCGACCACATCGTGCAGGGGTTCAACGTCACCCTCCCCGCCGACAGCGTGCCGCAATGGCTGCGCCGGCGAGCCCACAGGAGTGTGTTCGCGTTCGCGCCGGGAAGCGGCCCGTCCCGCTCCAACCTGTTCATCCAGCTCGATCCCACCACGGAGGGAGACCTACGGCTTGAGGCATGGGTCACCGGGGAACAGATCCGCTCCGCTCAAGGAGTGGTCTCCTGCACCGCGGGCGACACCTGGCCCTGGCCGGTGACGATATCGACCGGGCTCGACACGAGGGACATCCTGACCGTCGAAGCGCAGCGGGACGAACTCCAGCAGTTCTGGTCGGACTGGTGTGCCGAATTCGGGCTGAAGCCCGGCCCGTTGGAGTTCGACTCCGACTTCCTCGACCCCAGCCGCACCCTGCGGTCGGTGCGCGACGCGCTGCGCAACGGAGGGTGGGACGCCGCTGAAGGCCGGCCGGTGACGTGGTCGAGCCCGCTGGGGACCGAGGAGCACGAAGGCGGGACGCTCGCGATCGGTGACGTACTCGACGAGCGGCAGGAGTTCATCGGGCTGACAGGTCTGTTCGCGGTGGGCCCGGCCACCATTCCGCGGCAGGGGGCTGCCAACCCTTCGATGACGACGCTGGCCCTGTCCAGGCGGCTCGCCGCGCTGCTCATGGAATGAGTGCCTTTTGTCCCAGGCACTGACGACTTCGAGAGCCAATACTTCTGGGGGGGGAGCGGTGAGCTTTTCAGGGCATGCGGGGCCGCGGCGGACAGAATCGAAAGACCCGCGCGGACGGCTGAGGGTGGGAGTCGTCCACGCCGCGTTCGAGGGCATGCAGATCTTCGTCGGCGGCGTCGGGACCGCGATACGCGGGCAGGTGGCGGCCCTGCCGAGGGTGCAGCGGGAACTCCGCCACCACGGAGTGGACCTCGTCCCGCACTTCATCGAGATCGCGTATCTGCCGACGCATCCGCACTATGACGAGAAGTCGTTCGCGCGCCACCGGGAACTGGTCGCGGAGACCGGAGGGACGTTCTCCGTCGTGCCCAGCGGGACCACGGGACTGGCCGCCGATTCGATCTGGGGAGACGCGGGACTCGGCGAACCGCGGAACTGGCAGATCGCGTCGGCGGCCCTGGCCGGCCGGCTGATCGACCTCGCCGCCCGACACGACCAGTTGGTCGCCTACTGCCATGAGCCCGTCTTCGCTTTCGCACCCCTCCACGCCTCGCTCCAGTGCGAGGCCGCCGGGGTCGATCTCACCGCGGTCTACGTGTCCCACGCGACGGCCTACGCGCATGAGATGCCGCTGCCGAATCCCGACCGTCTGATGGCGGAGTCGCTGCCGGTGCACTGGGCGAAGGTGACGCCGCGCGTACGGCTCGGCGCCATCAGCAGACACATGTCCGACCACCTGATCAGGGAGTACGGTGCGCGCGCGGAAACCTTCGTGCCCACCGGAAACGGCGTCGACACCACCGATCACTGGTACCGGCAGCGGTCGCGTGCCGAACTGACCGGGCTGCTCACCCGGCATGGTGTCCCGGTCGACCGGGACCTGCTCGTGACCTTCGGCCGCGGCGTGCCCTACAAGCGTCACGACATGCTGATCCGAGCCGCCGCCGAGATCCGCGGCTCGGCGCATCCGGTCGTCATGAGCGATCCTGACCTGCCTGAGCTGCGGCACCTGGCGGAGCGCCTCCAGGTCGACGCCACTCTCATCACCTCCTTCGACCGCGAACTGATGGCGGCTCTCCTGCAATGGGAGCGAACCAGAGCCCTCACCCTGTCGGCGCGGGACGAACCATGGGGGATGATCCCCATGGAGGCGAGGCTCCTCGCCAGGGAGACCGGAGCCCTTCTGATCGCGGCGGATTCCGGCGGTTTCACCGAGCAGATCGACCAGGGCGTCGACGGCTTCCTGCACGTCCCGGACGATCCTTCGGATCTCGCCCGGGTGATTGACCGAGTGCTCGGGCTGACCGAAAGCGAACAGAGATCCGTACGACGGCGCGGGGCGGAACGCGTACTGAACGAAGAGAGCTGGCCGAAAAAGATCATCGAGTCGCTGCGGGCGGTCGTCCCGGAGATCGACGCCGCGGCGGATGCCGTCCTGGACGCGCTCACGTAGGCGGCTCCGCACGGTGGCCATGGCCGTACGCGACGAGTCACCGCAGGGCACCGAGTCCTGCTCGGACAACGGATCGACCGGATACCGGATATGGGGAGTGCAGTGTCCCGACGTCTTCGCATCGCGATGATCGCCCCGCCGTGGTTCGAGCTTCCGCCCAGGGGATACGGCGGGATCGAGTACATGTGCTCGTATCTCGTGGACTCGCTCGTCGACCGGGGCCATCACGTCACCCTGGTGTCGAGCGGTGAGAACGGCACCAAGGCGCACCACGTCCGCACGTACGACACTCCGCAGTGGCGGCGGCTCGGTGAGCCGATGCCGGAAGTCCGTCATGCGGCCTCGGTCCGGCGGATTCTCGATTCCCTGGACGTCGACGTCGTCCATGACCACAGCCTGGTGGGGCCGCTGCTCGCGGCCGGCCGGGCCGTGCCCACGGTCGTGACCTTGCACGAGCCCGTGACGGGGGACTACGGGGAGTACTTCCGTCTGCTCGGCGACACAGTGCGGCTGGTGGCCATTTCCGAGGCGCAGCGCGCCAGCGCCCCGGAGTTGAACTGGTGCGCGACGGTGCACAACGGCGTCGATCCGGCCGGCTTCCGCTTCCAGCGGCGCAAGGCGGACTGGGTCCTCTTCCTCGGGCAGTGCATGCCGCACAAAGGAATGCACACGGCGATCGACGCCGCGCGCGCGGCCGGCGTGGCCATCCGGATCGCGGCCAAGTGCGGCGAACCCGCCGAGATCGAGTACTTCGAGTCGGAGATCCGGCCGCGGCTGGACAAGGACGTGGAGTGGCTGGGCGAGGTGGGCGGCGAGCGGAAGAAGGCGCTGCTGGCCGACGCGTCCTGCCTGCTGTTCCCGATCGCCTGGGACGAACCGTTCGGCATGGTGATGATCGAGGCCATGGCCTCGGGCACGCCCGTGGTGGCCCTCGACCGGGGCTCGGTGAGGGAGGTCGTCACCGACGGACTGACGGGCATCGTCCGCGACGCGGCCGCGGACCTGCCGAACGCCATTCGTCTCGCCGCACAACTGGACGCCGACCACTGCCGAAAGGCAGCCACCGACGCCTTCAGCAGTGACCTGATGGCGGAGAGGTACGAGAGGGTCTACGAGGCGGCACTTGAATCCGGGCACCGGTGACCGGCCGAACACGGGAACGGCGGCCACCCGACCGCACCACACCGCACCTCGCCCGACATCGCCCTCCGCTTCGGACCCCCGGACCGCCCGGTGGTGGCGAAGGCCGCGCAGCACGTTCTCGGGGGTGAGCGTGCGGCCGGGACGGGGCAGCGGCCCGTCACGAGCCATCCCTCGGCCGGGCCGTCCCTCCCCGTCCGCGCCCCGTCAGATCGCGTTGATCGCCGCGGGCGCTCGTTCCGCCCGGGTCAACGCCCTCAGCAACGCGGCCTGGCCGTGCCGTCGGGCGGCGAGCCGGGCCAGCAGCACCAGCACCGGGTCGAAGGCGGCGTCCGGGAGCGGCGGGACGGTCCGTCCCACGCTGACGGCGAGATCGTCCCTGTGGACGGCGATCTCCATCATCCGGGTGACCAGGAAATCGTCGAGACGCAAGGACCACCCCGTCTGCGGCATGAACACGGCCCGGTCGCCCGGACATGCCGCGAGGCTGGTCCGCTGCTTTGCCAACGAGGTGCGGGCGAGCCCCGTCAGAGACGACGCCCCCTGGGCCGCGAGGTCTTCACCCTTGGCCCGAATTCCCGCGTTGACCTCGCCGTCGAGCGGTGCGTCGAGCCAGGCGGCTCGGCCGTAATGGTCGAGCAGGTCGATCGGCGCCTCTTGCGGCGAAGACTCCTGCGGGGCGGAGTCGGCCCAGCCTTGCAGGGCGGAGCCGACACTGAGGAGCTGATAGGCGAGGTGACCGGCCAGGCCGCCGACCGTCAGCTCGGCCAGTGCGCTGGGCCGCGCCCACGACGCGGCCACTTCCGGGGCCTCCAGCAGTAGTACCGCCTGTTCCGCCGCGCCGAGGTAGGCGTCTGTGACGCTCATCAAGTCCTCCGTGATCGGAATTCCCCGACACCATCATCCCTGGGCGCGGATCGGCAGCGGCCTTCGCCCCGGTCGTGACATGACTCACGTGCGACCTGACGGCCCCCTGAACGACCGCAGCCGAATGCGGAGTTGTGCGGGGGCGCTCAGGGCTGCGCGGGGCGGGTGAGGACCTGGAGGTCGGTGAAGCCGTAGAGGCCCCAGGGGCCGTTCTCGACGCCGAGGCCGCTCCATTTGTGGCCGCCGAAGGGCAGGTCGGGGCGGACGCCGAGGCCGTGGACGTTGACCGAGACCTGGCCCGCCTCCAGTTCGGCCGCGACCTGGCCGGCGCGGTCCAGGTCGGGTGACCAGACGGACGCGGTCAGTCCGTAGGGGGAGGCGTTGGCCCGTTCCACGGCGTCGGCCAGGTCCCGGTAGGCGATCACGGGCAGCGCGGGACCGAACTGTTCCTCGTCCACGATGCGTGTCCCGTCGGTGAGGCCGGTGAGGACGGTGGGCTGGTAGAAGTAGCCGGGCCGGTCGAGGGGTGCGCCGCCGGCGGCGGCCAGCGCGCCCTGGCGCAGGGCGTCGGCCACCAGGTCGGTCACCCGGTCGAACTGGGGGCGGTTGTTGAGCGGGCCGAGCTGGGCGCCTTCGGCGGTGCCCGCGTCCACCCGGACGGACCTGGCCCGTGCGGCGAGTGCCTCGACCAGGTCGGCGTGGAGGTGTTCGGGTGCGTAGACCCGTTTGACGGCCAGGCAGACCTGGCCGTTGTTGCGGAACGCCGCCCAGAACAGGCGGTCGGCGATCTGCTCCGGGTCGGCGTCGTCGAGGACGATGGCCGGGTCGTTGCCGCCGAGTTCCAGGGTGACGCGCTTGAGGTCGTCGGCGGCAGCGGCGGCGACGCGGCGGCCGGTCG
Source organism: Streptomyces sp. NPDC056161 (assembly GCF_042268025.1). Taxonomy (NCBI): domain Bacteria; kingdom Bacillati; phylum Actinomycetota; class Actinomycetes; order Kitasatosporales; family Streptomycetaceae; genus Streptomyces; species Streptomyces sp. NPDC056161. The sequence goes on along the minus strand of NZ_JBHJUV010000002.1, from coordinate 101,875 downwards.
CGGTCGAGCCGGTGAAGCTGATCTTCCGGGGCACCGGATGAGTGGTCATCAGGGCGCCGAGCGGGTCGCGTCCACTGATCACGTTCAGTACGCCGGGCGGCAGCACCTCCTGGAGGAGTTCCCCGAGGGCGAGTGTGGTCAGCGGCGTGTAGGGGGAGGGCTTGACCACCACGGTGTTGCCCGCCCGCAGCGCGGGCGCGATCTTCCACATGGCCAGGGTGACGGGGAAGTTCCACGGCGTGATGGCGGCCACGACACCGAGCGGGCGCCGGACGATCTCGGCGTGGCCACGGGCGTCGTCCTGGACGATTTCACGGGGCAGTTCGAGGTCCGCGTAGTAGCGCAGCCAGACGACGGCGCCCGCGATCTCGGAGCGGGCGTCCTTGAGGGGTTTGCCCTGTTCGGCGGTGAGGAGGGGAGCGAGCCGGCCGATGGCGGCCTCCAGCGCGTCGGCGGCCCCGCGCAGCGCCTCGCGGCGGGTGCGGTCGTCGCGCCGCCAGGTCCGGAACGCCTCGGCGGCCGTGTTCATGGCGTGATCGAGCTGGTCGGGTGTGCAGTCGGGGGCCTGGGCGAAGGGTTCGCCGGTGGCGGGGTCGGTCACGTCGAACGTGCCCGCGACGGGTACCGGTTTGCCGCCGATGGTCATCTGGTGCATGGCTTTCTTCCCTCACGGATGGTGCGGCAGGAGGACGGGTTTGACGGTGGTGCCGTCGGCGGATTCGCGTTCGGCCGTGGCGATGTCGTCGAGCGGGTAGGTGCGGATCAGCCGCTCGAACGGGAAGCGGCCCTGCCGCCACAGGTCGATCAGCCGGGGCACGAACCGCTGCGGCACCGCGTCGCCCTCGATCACGAACCGGAGGCTGCGGCCCGCCAGGGCCGACGGCCGCAGGGTGAGTTCGTCGCCGCCCGCGCCGACCAGGGCGCAGCATCCGCCCGGTCGCAGGACGGCCACGGCCGTGGTCATCACGGAGGCCACCGCGGTGGTGTCGAAGGAGTGGTCGACCGGTCCGACCGCGCCGGCCAGCTCCGGGTCGGCGCCGTCCAGTACGCGGGTGGCGCCGAGTTCCGCGGCGAGTGCGCGGCGGCCGGGATGCAGGTCCACCGCGACGATGTCGGCGGCCCCCGCGACCTTGGCGGCCATCACCGCCGCGAGGCCCACGGCTCCGGTGCCGAACACGGCGACGCGGTCACCGGGCCGTACGGACAGGGAGTTGAGGACGGCGCCCGCACCGGTCTGCAGGCCGCAGCCGAGCGGGCCGAGCAGGTCGAGCGGGAGCGCGGGGTCGACCACGACCAGGTTGCGTTCGGTGGCCACGGCGTGCGTGGCGAAGGAGGACTGTCCGAACCAGCGGGCGGCGACCGGCGCCCCGGTCAGGTCGGTGGCCCCGCTGGAACCGTCCACCCGCGCACCGGACACGTTGCGGGCCATGAACTGAGCGCAGTACGCCGGTGCGCCGGTGTGGCACTGGGCGCACCAGCCGCACGAGTCGAAGCTCATGACCACGTGATCGCCCAGCCTGACCCGGGTCACCCCGGGGCCGACCGCCTCGACCACGCCGGAGCCCTCATGGCCGAAGATCATCGGCATCGGCAGGTGCGGCCTCCGGCGCACGGTGACGTCGGTGTGGCACATGCCGGCCCCGACCACCCGGACCAGCGCCTCACCGGGTCCGGGTTCGTGCAGGTCGACGTCCTCGACGGCGAAGGGCTCGGCCGGGTCGCGCAGGACCGCCGCCCGGATTCTCATGGGAGTCCGCCGTCCGTGACCGTCGCGCAGTCGGCGGCGTGGCGGTGCGCGACGAGCGGTCCGATCCACGTCGGCCGGGTCGGCAGGGTCGAAGAAGCGCCTGTGCGCCGCCGTCCGGCACGATGAACGGTGCCTCGGCCGCGGGCGGATGCGGGCGGCGGCGTCCTCCCGGGCCGGTTCGGCGCGGGGCGGTCGGCGCGGGTGCGGGCGACCGCGAAGAACGCTTCGGGGGAGGTTTCCCTGGGTGTCACGTGTCCTGGCTCCTTTCGGGAACACTGGACCGGTTCCGGCACGCCGAAACATGACACCCGCCCCGGGGGCGCCGCCGCAACCTCGCTCGCCCCCGCGTCGTGGCGGCGACCGGCAAGGCTCGGTCCGTGCGGCCCTCCGGGGCGCGGCGCGTCCGGATCCGGGCCAGGTGCTCGCGGTACTCCCGGTCCGCGAGGAAGTCGCTGCCCGCCGACGTACCCTCCGCGGCGTGCGCGGCCGCCTCGGCGGGCGGGGCGCCGGAGCGCAGGGCCACCGGCGGATCGGCGGCGGGGTCGGCGTACGGCAGGGAGCCGCCGAGGGTGCCGCGATGCCGGACCCGCGGGTCGCCGTGGGGCGGCGGCCTGACGCGATCTCCGTGGTCAATCGATGAAGGTGACCTACCTGGTAGGTTGCGTCAAGAGTAGGTTGCGTCAAGATGTCGTCCCGCGGCGGTCGTGGTCGAGAGACGGTGTGGTCGATGAAGTGCCCGGTGGCGCCGGAAGGGCCGGGCATCGCACGGGCGGGGCGTCGAACGCTCGCTTCCGGCCACGGCCCGGACCTGCGGGCACGGTCCGGTCACGACCTGGTGCCGGGCCGTCGCCCGCCAAAGTACTGAAACAGTCGCAGTCTAAACTCTCCACGCAACGGGCTGCGCACCGACGACCGTGGCCGAAAATGGCCAGTTTCTGCCAAACCCGAAGGGTATTCGGCGCTTTGATACGGATAGATTCAGTCACCAAGCGATACCCCGATGGCACCGTGGCGGTCGACCGGCTGTCGCTGGAGATACCGGACCGCTCGATCACCGTGTTCGTCGGGCCCTCCGGCTGCGGCAAGACGACCACCCTGCGGATGATCAACCGCATGGTGGACCCCTCCGAGGGACGCATCCTCCTTGACGACGTCGACATCCAGGAGCAGCCGGTCACCACACTGCGTCGGTCGATGGGGTACGTCATCCAGAACGCGGGCCTCTTCCAGCACCGCACCATCGTCGACAACATCGCGACGGTGCCCCGGCTGCTCGGCTGGAGCAAGCAGAAGGCCCGGACGCGGGCCGCGGAGCTGATGGCACGCGTGGGGCTCGACGCCTCGCTCGCCAAGCGGTACCCCTACCAGCTGTCCGGCGGCCAGCAGCAGCGCGTCGGCGTCGCCCGCGCCCTCGCCGCCGACCCGCCGGTGCTGCTGATGGACGAGCCGTTCTCGGCCGTCGACCCCGTGGTGCGCAAGGGGCTCCAGGACGAGCTGCTGCGCATCCAGGAGGAGCTGGGCAAGACGATCGTCTTCGTCACCCACGACATCGACGAGGCCATCAAGCTGGGCACGATGGTCGCCGTGATGCGCACCGGCGGCAGACTGGCCCAGTTCGCCCCGCCCGCCGAACTGCTCAGCGCGCCCGCGGACGCCTTCGTCGAGGACTTCCTCGGCGCCGACCGGGGCATCCGCAGGCTCTCGTTCTTCTCCTCCGGCGACCTGGAACTGCGTACCTCGCCGGTCGTCGCGATCGACGCCGACGCCGCGCTGATCGCCGCCCGCGCCGCCGACGACGTGCCGTACCTGCTGGTCACGGACCTCGACGGCAAGCCGCTCGGCTGGAGCGCGCCCGGTGACCTCACCCCGGGGCAGATCGACCGGGAGCGGCTGCTGGCGTACGGGCGGCCGTTCGTGCCCGGCACCGACTCGCTGCGCGCCGCCCTCGACGGCGCCGTGCTGTCGCCGACCGGCTGGGCCACGGGCGTGGACGCCGACGGACGCGTCGTCGGTGTCGTGTCGCAGCAGGTCGTCAGCGAGGCGATCCGCGCCGCGCACAGGAGCGGACGCAGTGAGGTGAGGGTCGGCGGATGAGCGGCTTCTTCGACATCCCCAGTGACCTCCAGCACAGCTACTTCGGCCTGGTCGGGCTGCATCTGCGCGAGGCGCTGCTGCCGGTCGTGGCCGGGCTGCTCATCGCGCTGCCGATCGCCCAGCTGTGCGTACGCTTCCGACGGCTCTACCCGCCGGTGCTGGGCGTGACCACCGTGCTGTACGCGATCCCGTCGCTCGCCTTCTTCGTCGTCCTCATCGACTACACGGGCCAGAGCGAGATCACCGTGATGATCCCGCTGGCCGTCTACAGCCTGGTGGTGTTCGTCCCGGCGATCGTGGACGGGGTCCGCTCGGTGCCGCAGGAGACCCTCGACGCGGCCACCGCCATGGGCCTCGGGCCGGTGCGCCGGTACTTCCAGGTCCAGTTGCCGATCGCGGTGCCCGCGATCATGGCCGGGCTGCGGGTGGCCACGGTGTCCAGCATCTCCCTGGTCAGCGTCGGCATGCTGATCGGCAACCAGGGCGGACTCGGCAACCTGCTCAACGACGGCATGATCTACCACGAACCCCGCCTGGTGTGGATGTCCGTCGTCGGCACGGCCGTGCTCGCCGTCCTCGCGGACGCGGTGCTGATCGGCGTACGTCTGCTCCTGACGCCGTGGATGCCGCGCGGCACCCGCAAGGCCCGCGCCGCCGAGGCCGCCACCAAGACCCGGCCCGACGCGACCGCGGTCGCCCTGGAGGACGCAGTCCGGTGAACGTAATCCACTTCATCAACGCCTTCTTCAGCGACGGCGCCCACTGGCACGGCTACGACGGCATCCCCACCCGGGTGTTCCAGCACATCCAGTACTCGCTGCTGGCCCTCGCCGTCGCCGCCGCCATCGGCCTGCCGCTCGGCCTGCTCACCGGACACACCGGACGCGGCGGCAACATCCTCGCGTCCATCGCCACCGCCGCCCGCGCGCTGCCCAGCTTCGGCCTGCTGGTGCTGATGTTCGTGCTGCTCGGCTTCGGCCTGCTCCCGGTGATGATCCCGCTGGTCGTGCTCGCCATCCCGCCGATCCTGGTGACGACGTACGAGGCGGTGCGCTCCGTCGACCCGTCCCCGGTGGACGCCGCCCGGGGCATGGGCATGCCGGAGTCGCGGATCCTGTTCCAGGTCGAGGTGCCCGTCGCGCTCCCGCTGATCCTCAGCGGTCTGCGCTCGGCGGCCATCCAGATCGTCTCCACCGCCACCATCGCCGCCTACGTCAGCTTCGGCGGCGTCGGCCGCTACATCATCGACGGCCTCTACCAGTACAACTACGAGAAGGTCGTGGGCGGCGCCACACTGGTGGCCGTCATGGCGCTGGCGACACTCGCGGTGTTCTGGGCGGTGGCCCGGATCACGGTGTCGCCCGGCGTGCGCAGACGCGGCTGAGGGCGGGCGCGGCCGGGGTCAGCCTCCGGTGCGGGCCAGCGCCAGCTCAAGCACGACGAGCAGCGCGTCCCGCACCGAGCCGCGCTCCCGGGCGTCGAAGACCACCAGCGGAACGCCCTCGGTGACGTCCAGCGCCCAGCGGACCTCGTCCAGGGTGTGCTCCACCCGGCCGTCGAAGGCGTTGACCGCCACGGCGAACGGGATGCCCTTGTGCTCGAAGTAGTCGACGGCCGCGTAGCAGTCGTCCAGGCGCCGGGTGTCGACGATGACCAGCCCGCCGACCGCGCCCTCCACGATGTCGTCCCACATGAACCCGAACCGGTCCTGTCCGGGCGTGCCGAACAGGTACAGCTTGAGCGTCGGGTCGATGGTGACGCAGCCGAAGTCCATCGCCACCGTGGTCGTCGTCTTGCCCGGGGTGTGCGTGAGGTCGTCGACGCCCGCCGCCACCTCGGTGATCGCGGCCTCGGTGGTCAGCGGCTCGATCTCGGAGATGGCGCCGACGGCCGTCGTCTTGCCCACGCCGAAACCACCCGCGACGACCATCTTCACCGGCAGGGGCGGTCGGACGGCCGCGTGCGCGGCAGAGCCGTGGACCAGTGGTTCAGTCGGTGTCACGGAGTACCCCTCGGGAGTCGGGGATGGCCCGCAGGCCATCGATAACCCTGCGCAGGACGGATGCGTCATGAGTGCTTTCGAAGTCGGGCACGTACACCGTCAGCCGGCCGGCGTCGCGCAGGTCCTCGGCCAGCACCCGGACCACGTTGAGGTGGAGGTGCAGCCGGGCCGCCAGCTCCGCCAGCGACTGCGGCAGCCGGCAGGCGGCGACGATGTCGTGCTGCTCGAAGGAGAGCCGGTCGAGCGCGTCCAGGCCCGCGGCGGTGGCCACCACCTGGGTCTCGACGGGCATCGTCCGGCCGGAGGCGGTGTCCGCCACCCGGCCGGCGGTGACCAGGAACGGCCGTACGGCGGGCGCCGGGCCGACCGGCTCGGGCCCCGGGTACCCCGAAGACGAGGCGCCGTCCGCCATGGGTTCCCACGCCCTCTCTGTCGGTCTTCGCGGGCGGCCGGTCAGCCGGCCGGCGCGGCGCCGACGCTGTTCTTCAGTTCGAGCACCAGCTGGGGGCTGAGCGCGGCCCCGGCCCGGTTGGCGAACAGCGTCATCTCGTAGGCGACGTTGCCCAGCTTGGCCTCCTTGTCGGTGACCACGCCGAGCACGGCGCCGCTGCCGATCGCGGAGACGATCACATGACCGCCCTCCAGATCGATGATGACCTTGTTGAGATCGCCCAGGCCGTAGTTGCCGGAGGCGCCGGCGGCCAGGCTGGTGATGCCGGAGACGATCGCGGCCAGCCGTTCGCATTGCGCGCGCTCACGCAGCTCCGACACGGCGATGAGCAGGCCGTCGGAGGAGACGGCGATCGCGTCGACCACCCCCGCGGTCTCGGTAGCGAAACGGTTCAGCAGCCAGGTGAAGTCGGCTGCGGCGGCCCGCAGGTCGGTCGGCGTGGTGCCGCCCGTCGGGGCGTCACCGGTCGGCGTGCTCACTGCTCGGCTCCTTCCGGATGGTGGTTCTGGTCGTGCGGCGGATCCGCGCGCCCGGCATCCGTGCCGGGGCGCTCAAGGCTGCCGGTGTCGCTGTCGAGCCGGGCACGCGCCACCGCCGCCTCGAACTCCTCAAGGGCCTCCCGCTCGGCCGCCGCGTCCCGGGGGCGCACCGCCTGCGGTACGGCCTGCCCGGCACCCGCGGTGGTGCCGAGGGTGGCCCCGCGGACCCGCCGGCGCAGCGGGCGGGTGGCGGTGGAGCCGTCCTGGGGACGGGCGGCGGTCGGCGGCATCTCGGTGCGGGCACGGGGGATCAGCGGGCGCTGCTCGGGGGCCGCGGCCCAGGTGCCGGGGGTCACGGCCGTATTCTCCGTGCTCGCCCCGGCGGCGCGGTCGGCGCCCCGCGGTGGTTCGCGCCGGGGCAGCCGGCGGGGGAGCGGACCGTGCGGTTCGCCGGGGCCGGCGGAGGTGTGCGCGCCGTCCCCGCCGCCCGGATGCGCGGGCGTCGGCCCGGAGGCGGCGCTGCCCTCTGCGCGCGGACGTGACGACGCGGACGATGACGACGCGGACGATGACGACGCGGACGATCCGGTGGCGGATGGATGCGGCGATCCGGCGGCGGGTGGCCGCCGTGCTCCGGTGGCGACCACGGCCGGGCGCGGACCGGCGCTCGCGGGCCCGCCCGGTACGGCGCCGGCCCCCCGGTCGCCCCGGCCACCGGGCTCGGCGGGACGGGCGGCCACCCCGTCGGAAGCCGGCGGGCGGGCCGCGCTGCCGCCCGCTGCCGCGCCGCCGCCCGCCGCCGAGGCGTCGGGCGACACCGGGCTCATGCTGAGCAGCAGCGTGCTCGGCAGCGACACCTCGGCCGTCACACCGCCGCCCGGCGTACGGGTCAGCTCGACCCCGATCTCCCAGCGCCGGGCCAGCGTGCCGACCACGAACAGGCCCAGCACCTTGGTCGGCACGAGGTCGAGGCGCTCGCGGCGGACCAGCCGCGCGTTCTCCTCGGCGAGCCGCTCCGCGCTCATGCCGAGGCCGTGGTCGGTGACGACGACGTGCGCGCCCTCCGGGCCGCGGCGCACGGTCACCTCTACGGGGCTGCCCTCCGGCGAGAAGGACACCGCGTTCTCCAGGAGTTCGGCCACCATGAGGGTGAGGTCGCCGATGATGTCCGGCTCGACCATGGCGTCCGAGGCGGTGTACAGCCGTACCCGCTGATACGCCTCGATCTGGCCGAGCGCGGCCCGCACCACGTTGGTCAGCGGCGTGGGACCCGAGTCCAGCACCGTCTCCCGGATACCGGCCAGCAGCATCAGGCTGTCGGCGTTGCGGCGCAGGCGCACCGCGATGTGGTCGATGGAGTAGAGGCGTTCCAGCACGGCCGGGTCGGTCTCGCCGCGCTCCACCGCGTCGATCAGCGCCAACTGGCGGGTGGTCAGATTGCTGACGCGGCGGCCGACGTTGCCGAACATCTCGGCGGTGTTGCGGCGGCTGAGCACCTGTCGCTCCAGCAGCGCCGCGGCGGTCGTCTGTACGTGGTTGAAGGCCCCGGCCAGGTCACCGATCTCGTCGCGGGCGGTGACGGGCATGTCCCGCAGCCGGGGCGGACCGTCGTCTTCGGTGTCGTCGTCGGCCACCCGGGCGAGTTCCCGGCCGGCGACCTCGGCGACCTCCTGCGCCGCCTCGGTCAGCGCCTGCACCGGGCGGATCACCGAGCGGCGGACCAGTACGGAGAGGGTGAACCAGAGGGCGAAGCCGATCGCGGTGCCGCCCAGCAGCACGATGGCGCGCCACTGGGCCGTACCGGAGGCGTCGTCGGCCCGCTCGGCGATCTGGCCGATCAGCGAGGTGGCGATCTTCAGCCGGGCGGCGGCCTGGTCCGGGTAGTGGGAATAGTCGGCCAGCGCGTCGTGGACCGCTCGCCGGAGTTCCTGCCGGCTGTCCGATTGCAGCCTGCCGACGTCGATCTGCAACTCGGCGAACGACTCGGCGATGGCACGCTGCGCCGAGGTGTGTTCCATCCCGGCCAGTTCCGCCGCCTGCGCCTCGGTGGCGAACCGGCCGAACCGGTCGGCCTGCTGCCGGTACTGCTCGTAGGAGCCGACCGCGTTGGTGAACTCGATCTGCGCGTTGGTGTCTCCGGTGGTGGCCGAGAACACACTGGTCTCGAAGGCGGCGTGGGCGGCGTCCGCGCGCAGCAGGGAGTCCAGCAGGTTGCCGGTGAAGGTGGCGGAGAGGGAGGTGTCGCGGTCCAGACCGAGGCCGTCGATGAGGCCCTCGGCCGCGTTGGTGTAGGCCGGGTCGATGTTGTCGGCCGGCAGATAGGCCGTCTCGACCGAGTCCCGCAGGCTGGACAGGCCCTGCACCTCACGCAGCGCCTGCGCCTCGCTCTGCGGCAGCCGGTCGCCGAAGGCGTCGAGCACCGTCCGCACCTGGCCGTCCACGGCCTGCTGGGCGGCGAGGTAGGCGGCGGTGGAGGGACTGCTGTCCCCGGACTCGTAGCGCACCGACAGCAGGATCGCCTGCTGGTGCTCGGCCTCCACCCGGTCCACCAGCCGGGCGACCTGCGCGCTGTCCCGCACCAGCCGCGCCGCGGAGCGCGCCGTGTTCGACTGCTGGACCAGGTCGGTGATCAGGTACGACAGGAGTACGGCGACCACGGCGAGCGGTACCCCGACGAGCAGGTTGAGTTTGCGCCGGAAGGACCAGCGGTCGGCGAAGCCTCTGATCCCGTTCCGCGGCGGCGGGGCGTGCCGGGCGGGCGCGTCCACCTCGTACGTGGACACCGGTCCTCCTTCGTGGGGGATGTCTCCGCGGGGCGTCCTCACCCCGGTGAACGGGGCCTCATCGCCCCGGTGCGGGGCTTCCCGCCCCGGACATGTCGCGCAACGACGCCCAAGCGGAGTCCGTGCACCGCTGTGCCCTCTGTCAACTGCGGTGAGACTACAGGCTCCTTGAAGCGCTGATCAGTTGCCCTTCATCAAGAATCCATTACAAACGGACCGCTCTCCGCGCACAGCCGAACGCAGATCGAATCCAATCGGTGATCCGGTGGCACTTGACTGGGCGAGAACCGTCTGGATTGGATCGTGTGGAGTTGTCCCATGAAGTTGTCCACCCATCAATCCCACCACTTGAGTCCGGAACAGGAATCGTGACTTCCCACACCCACACCAGCAGGATCACCCGGAAACACCGAGGTGCGGCGGCCGTCGCACTCGCCGCTGCAACGGCCCTGCTGGCGGGCTGTTCCTCCTCCGATGACACGTCCGGCGACCCGCTCAAGGGCGGTGCGAAGGCGAGCGGCGACTCGGTCGTCGTCGGCTCCAACAACTTTGCCGAGAGCATCCTGATAGCCGACGTCTACGGCGAAGCTCTGAAGGCCAAAGGAATCAAGGTCACCTACAAACCGAACATCGGCAGCCGTGAAACTACGTACGGCCTGCTCAAGAACGGTTCGATCTCGGTCCTGCCCGAGTACAACGGTGCCCTGCTCGCCTACCTCGATTCGAAGGCCACGCCGAAGAGCACCGAGGAGACCACGTCGGCCATCGAGGCCAAACTCGATCCCAAGCTGACGCTCCTGGAGCCGGCCCCGGCCCAGGACAAGGACTCGGTCACCGTCAACGCGGCCACCGCGAAGAAGTACGGCCTGACCGGCAAATCCTCCATCGCCGACCTCAAGAGCGTCGCGAAGGACCTGGTCATCGGCGGTTCGCCGGAATTCCAGACCCGGCACCAGGGCCTTGAGGGACTGAAGTCGGTGTACGGCATCGAGTTCAAGTCCTTCAAGGCGCTCGACGCGGGCGGCCCGCTCACCCAGGCGGCGCTGACGAAGGACACCGTGCAGGCCGCCGACATCTTCACCACGGACCCGACCATCACCAAGGAGAAGTTCGTCGTCCTCCAGGACACGGAGAACCTCTTCGGGTTCGCCAACGTCCAGCCGCTGGTCTACAAGAGCGCGCTCTCCAAGGACGGCGTCGACGCGCTCAACGCGGTCTCCGCCAAGCTCGACACGGCGACCCTGCTGGACCTCGACACCCAGGTGCAGTCGGACAACAAGGACCCGCTGGACGTCGCCAGGACCTGGCTGAAGTCCGTCGGCCTCGGCTGAGACCCCGCCCCGGAATCGAGTCCGGACGGCGCGACACGCGTGTTCCCGAACCCCGGGGTCGTCTCCTCCGACCCCGGGGTTCGGGCCGCCGGAGTCCGTCCTGTCCCCGGGCCCCGGGGCTACGGCCGCCGGTCTCGGGGGACCGGGGCTACGGCCGCCGGTCTCGGGGGCTGCTTCCCGGCCCCTGGGGCGGGTCGGCCGACCCCGGGGAGATCCGCGTCACACGGGACGGGCGCGGCCTGGACACGCACCGGCACCCCGGCGGCGCATGGAGCGCCGCCGGGCGCACCAGGAACGTGCGGCTGGCCGACGCGGCCACCGAGCCCGCCGTCCCCCGGAGGCACTGGCCCCGGCCGTGCTCCAGCTTGACGCCGAGGCCGCCCCCTGACCGAGGCCGCCCCCTGACCGAGGCCGCCCCCTGACCGAGGCCGCCCCCTGACCGAGGCCGCCCCCTGACCGAGGCCGCCCCCTGACCGGGGACATGGGCGACGACCGACATCCCGACCGCGAGCGAACCGGTGCCGGTGCCGGTGCGACCGTGCGCCGGCTCGGGCACCGACCGCAACAGGCGGACGCACCACCGCGGAGGCGGTGACTGCTCGACGCGCGGGTCGGCCGAGGCCGCGGACCGGTGCCGGCGGCGAAGCTCCGCCGACGGCACCGGCACCGGCGCCGATGTCGGCATCGACCCGGCGCCTGCCGCGGCCACAGCGCCGGATACGGGTCGTCAGAGGTCGAACTCGTGCGGCGGGAGGTCCAGCGTGAAGCACGCCTCCCGCACCACGGCCTGCTCGGTCTTGTCGAAGTCGCCGTCGGCGCCGCCGATGACGATGCCGATCTGGATCACGGCGCGGGCCTCGGCGGGCTTCTTCTTCGCCTTGGCGATCTCCTGGAGCACGCTGACCTTGCCGAAGTCGAAGTCGGCCGTCAGCTTGTTCAGGTTCTCCTCGAAACGGCGCCGCAGGTCGTCCGCCGGGAAGTTCTGCAGCACCTCGTTGGTGGCGATCAGCTGGGCGACCCGCTGCCGCTCGCTCGGGTCGATGGTCCCGTCGGCGGCGGCGACGAGCGCGCACATCGCCATGCTCGCGTCCCGGAACGCGCCGCTTTTCAGGTCGTTCTTCTTCGCCACCAGCTGGGTCTGCATCGTCGATGCCGACTCCTTGATGCGGTCCCACAGAGCCATGCGAACTCCTCGTATGCGCACTCGATCACGTCTACAGCACCGTAGAAACTCATGGGAGCCCGATTGAGTTCCACGCCCGGCGCCGAGTGACCGGCCGGTCCGCGGCACCGACCCGGTCAGGTGTACCCGTCGACGCCGTCGCTCATACCGGTCGACCGGTATGAATCAGGGTGCCGGTTTGCGGAACCGGCGCACGGCGGTGGGGGCGAAGTCACCCGCGGTCCGGCGGCCGTCCGGGTCGCTGCGGCGGTGATGACCGTGAGCGGCCGGCCACCACGGCTCAGGGCGGCCGTCGATGCGCGGGCGCACCGACCACCCGTCCGATTACCGGAGCGGCCGACTTCCCATTGAGAACCGACCGTCCGCCTTCTATCGTGGCGATCTCCGGTGTGGCGCACCACTGTCCGCCGGAGCCTCCGGAAGCCGGACGGGACCCGAGGGGGAGCCGTGCCTCGACATCGTCCGTTTGCGGAGGCAGGAGGGCGGTCGGGGCCGCCGGCAACCGGACCGCCGTCCGGGCCGGTCACCCGGTCCGTACGCCGACCGACCGCTGTCGCACGGTGAGTTATCGTGTGCGGGGGGTAAAAAACAAACGGCACGTCCCGTTCTTTTCCGGTCCGTCAAGGAGTGTCCAGCAGATGGCGAGGCAGTTACGCGCCGAGCAGACCCGCGCCACGATCCTCACGGCCGCGGCCGACCTGTTCGACCGTCGCGGCTACGAGTCGACCAGCCTGAGCGACATCGTCGAGCACGCCCGGGTCACCAAGGGGGCGCTGTACTTCCACTTCGCCGCCAAGGAGGACCTGGCGCACGCCATCATGGAACTCCAGTCCAGAACCGTGCGGCAGTTGGCGGCCGAGGTCGACCGCCGCGGCTGCTCCTCGCTGGAGTCCCTGATGCGGACCACGTTCGGCATCGCCCGGCTCGCCGTGGAGGGCCCCATCCCCCGGGCCGGACTCCGCCTGGCCACCGCGGACATCGCCGTGCGGGCACCGCTCAGACACCCCTTCACCGAGTGGCTGGAGCTGGCCACCCGAAGAATCCTGGGTGCCGTCAAGGAGTCGGACCTGCACCCGGACGTCGACGTGGAGGCCGTCGCCCACTCCCTGGTCAGCTTCTTCGTCGGCACCCGTGTCGCCGGCCGCTCCCTCGAACCCGTCGGACGGCTGCCCCGGCGGATCGCCGAGATGTGGTACCTGCTGATCCGCGGCCTGGTGCCGGTGCCCCGCCGGGCCCGCTACCTGACGCTCGCCACCCAACTGGAGCGGGAGATCCGAACCGCCTGAACCACACGGTCCCTCGGGCGGCGCCCCCGGAAGGCGCCGCATGCCGGAGCGGAACCGAGTGGCGCCGGGACGAAACCGCCGGGCGCCGGGACGAAACGGCCCGGCGCCGTACGGCGGTGTCCGGGCGTCAGGCCGGTTGCAGCGGCAGCGACTTGATGCCGTTGATGAAGTTCGACACCAGCCGCTCGGGAGGTCCGGCGAGGCACGGCGGTCCGGGCAGCGCCCGCAGCACCTCCTCGTACAGCAGCCGCAGCTGGAGCCGGGCGAAGTGGGCGCCCAGACAGACGTGCGGTCCGTCCCCGAAGGAGACGTGCGGATTGGGCGTACGGGCGAGGTCCAGGCGGTCGGGATCGGTGAACACCCGCCCGTCACGGTTGGCCGACGCGTGGAAGACGACCACCTTGTCGCCCGCGCGCAGCGCCCGCCCGGCCAGCTCGGTGTCCCGTACGGCGGTCCGGCGGAAGGTCAGCACGGGCGGATGCCAGCGCAGCAGCTCGTCGACGGCCGGGGCGAGCCGGACCTTCCCCTCGCGCAGCAGCCGGTACGCCCCCGGGTGCTCGGCCAGCGCCAGCAGACCGCCCGGGGCGGCGCCGCGCACGGTGTCGTTGCCCGCGACGGTGAGCAGGAAGAAGAACATCTCCAGTTCGCCCGCGGCGAGTTCGCCGTCCAGCGCGAGCGTGGTCAGCACGTCGTCGGCCGGGTGACGCCGCTTGTGGTCGGCCAACTGCCGCGCGTACCCGAACATGTCCCGCAGCTGGGCCGGGGAGCGCGGGTCGACCGGCCGGCCCGCCGAGTCCCGCGCCTGCTCGCCCGCCTCGTCCGGATCCTGGTAGCCGATGACCCGCTGCGTCCAGCGCAGCAGCAGTCCTCGGTCGCCCGGCGGGACACCCAGCAGGTCGGCCAGGTTGAGCAGCGCGTACTCGTCGGTGACGGCGCCGACCACGTCGACCGTGCCGTCCCCGTCCCGGGCCGTGGCCAGCGCGCCGGCGAGAAGGACACGGGCCCGCTCCCGGGCCAGCGCCGCGAACCGGTCCACTCGCGCCGGTGTGAAGGCCCGGCTGACCAGGCGGCGCAGCCGGCCATGGTGCGGCGGATCCTGGTTGAGCATCATGCGCCGGATGAAGGGCAGGTCGGCGGGGTCGGGATCGCGGATCTGGGTCGCTCCCGCGTACGACGAGAAGGCCGCGGAGTCCTTGAGCACGCGCACCACGTCCGCGTGCCGCGTCACCGCCCAGAACCCGGGCCCGGCCGGCCAGCCGAGCACCTCGGGCTCGTCCTGCCAGACCACCGGGTGGTGATCGCGCAGCAGCCGGTAGTCGTCGTACGGCACACCCAGGGCGTACCGACGGGGATCGAAGACATCGGGAACCGGCTGCTGGAACGACTTGGACGCCACCTCTCCACCGTGCCCCCGACTCGCCCCGTCAACAACCCCGCACCGCCCGGACGACGCGGCAGAGGCGGCCCCCGAGGGGGGCGGAGAACGGTGCGATCGGCCGGAGCGGCGCCGCGGGCGGTTGACGGTACGGCACGGCGCGACCTGCGGGGCGGCTAGGCGCTCGCCCCGCGGAAAAGGGGGTTGTTCGGCCGGGGTTCACGCGATGGTGTGATCATGTGCTGGGGTGCGGATGGGGGTTGAGGGGCCAGGGTAGGGCCCCCGCCATGACGCAGCCCTTCGTTCTCCCGCACTTCTACATGCCGTATCCCGCGCGGCTCAACCCGCATGTCGACGAGGCGCGTGCCCACTCGACCGCGTGGGCGCGCGAGATGGGCATGCTGGAGGGCTCCGGGATCTGGGACCAGGCCGACCTGGAGGCGCACGACTACGGTCTGCTGTGCGCGTACACGCATCCCGACTGCGACGGCCCCGCCCTCTCGCTGATCACCGACTGGTACGTGTGGGTGTTCTTCTTCGACGACCACTTCCTGGAGAAGTACAAGCGCAGCCAGGACCGCGCCGCGGGCAAGGCCCACCTCGACCGGTTGCCGCAGTTCATGCCGCTCGACCTGACGGCCCCCGTGCCGGAGCCGGAGAACCCCGTCGAGGCGGGCCTCGCCGACCTCTGGGCACGCACGGTGCCGGCGATGTCCGCCGACTGGCGCGCACGGTTCGCCGTCGCCACCGAGCACCTGCTCAACGAGTCGCTGTGGGAACTGTCCAACATCAACGAGGGACGGATCGCCAACCCCGTCGAGTACATCGAGATGCGCCGCAAGGTGGGGGGCGCCCCGTGGTCGGCGGGGCTCGTCGAGTACGCGACCGCCGAGGTGCCCGCCGTCGCCGCCGGCACGCGCCCGCTGCGGGTGCTCATGGAGACCTTCTCCGACGCCGTGCACCTGCGCAACGACCTGTTCTCCTACCAGCGGGAGGTGGAGGACGAGGGCGAGAACAGCAACGGGGTGCTCGTCCTGGAGACCTTCTTCGGCTGCGGCACCCAGGAGGCCGCCGACACGGTCAACGACATCCTCACCTCACGCCTGCACCAGTTCGAGCACACCGCGCTCACCGAGGTGCCCGCGCTCGCCCTGGACAAGGGCCTCACCCCCGACCAGGTGGCGGCGGTGGCGGCGTACACCAAGGGGCTCCAGGACTGGCAGTCCGGCGGTCACGAATGGCACCTCCGCTCCAGCCGGTACATGAACGAGGGCGCCGTCTCGGCCTCCCCGTGGCACGGACTGACCGGTCCGGGCACCTCGGCGGCGGACATCGGCGCCCTGCTCTCCGCCGCCGCGGCCGAGCGGTTGCGCGCCTATTCCCACCTGCCGTTCCAGAAGGTCGGCCCGTCCCTGCTGCCTGACTTCCCCATGCCCTACCAGGTGGAACTGTGCCCCCACCTGGACGCCGCCCGAGGGCGGCTCACCGGCTGGATGCACCGCATGGGCATGCTGGCGGAGGGCATCTGGGACGAGGACCGGCTCACCGCCTACGACCTCGCGCTGTGCGCCGCCGGCCTGGATCCGGACGCCACGCCCGAGGCCCTCGACCTCAGCTCCGCATGGCTCTCCTGGGGGACCTACGGCGACGACTACTACCCGCTGCTGTTCGGCCACCGCCGGGACCTGGCAGCCGCCCGGACCGCCACGGCACGGCTCTCGGCGTGCATGCCTCTGGAAGGCGAGCCGGTCCCCGCGCCCGGCAACGGCCTGGAGCGCGGTCTGATCGACCTGTGGGCCCGCACGACGGCCGGGATGACCGATGAGCAGCGGCGCTCCATGAAGGCGTCCGTCGACACGATGACCGAGAGCTGGCTGTGGGAGCTGACCAACCAACTGCAGAATCGAATCCCCGACCCGGTCGACTACCTGGAGATGCGGCGTGCCACCTTCGGCGCCGACCTCACCCTCAGCCTGTGCCGGATGGGCCAGGGCCCGTCGGTCCCGCCCGAGGTGTACCGCAGCGGGCCGGTGCGCTCGATGGAGAACGCCGCGGTCGACTACGCGTGCCTGCTCAATGACGTCTTCTCCTACCAGAAGGAGATCGAGTACGAAGGGGAGATCCACAACTCCGTCCTCGTCGTGCAGAACTTCTTCGGCGTCGACTACCCGACGGCACTGGGCGTCGTACACGACCTGATGACCCAGCGCATGGAGCAGTTCCAGCACGTGGTGGCGAACGAACTCCCGGTCCTGCGGCAGGACTTCGACCTCTCGGACGAGGCGGGCCGGGCGCTCGACGGATACGTGGCCGACCTGCGGAACTGGCTCGCCGGAATCCTGCACTGGCACCGCCGGGTCGACCGCTACAAGTCCGCGTACCTGGCCCGCCGATTCCACGGATTCCTGCCGGATCGGCCGCCCGCCCCCGCGCTGCCCGTCAGCTGAGGCAGGCCACCGCGGGGCCGCGACCACCGGCTCGCACGCGACTCGCGCCGACGCCCGCACACCCACCGGGTACGGGCGTGAGCCGTCCCCGCGCCGCTGCCGCCCCCCGCGCCATGGCACTCGTGCTGCCGCACCCGCCCGTCGCTCCGGGGCGCCGTTTCGGGCCGCCGTTTCGGGGCCGGGCGACGGCCCCGCCGCCGCCCGGCCCCGGCGGCGGTCGCCGGACCCCCGATCCCGATGGCTTCCCGCCGCCGGTCCGGGGCCAGTCTCACTCGTTCGTGGCTCGTCGTGCCCGCACCCCCCGGGTAGACACCTGCCGGAGGCGATCCATGGAACAGACAGCGTTGCGTCCCCAGCCGATGCCCGCTCAGGAACGGCCGACCGACGGCACGCCGCCGGGCCCCACCCGGCGCCCGCACGCCGCCCGTCGGCGCGGCCGGCGGATCAGGGCCGTGCTGTTCGGCCTGTTCGCCGGCGCGGTGCTGGTCCTGTCCGGCGTCGGACTCGGCACCGTCGGCGCCACCGTGATCGGCATGGGCAAACTCGCCGACGCCGAGCGGCAGCCGCCGCCGAGCCCGTCGGCCCCGGTCACGCACGCGGCGGCCCCGAACCCCGCGGCGGCACCGGCCGGCCTGACGCTCGGCGTCGAGGCCGTGGACGCCGAGAAGGCGGGGGCACTGGTCATCGGCGTCCATGTGCCCGGCCCCGGCTACACGTCGGGCCTGGTCCGCGGCGACGTACTCCTCCAGTTCGGGCCGAGCCGCGTCGACACGGCCGCCGATCTCCTACGGGCCGTCTCCCGGGCCCGACCGGGCGCACCGGTCACCCTCACCCTGCGCCACTCCAGCGGCGGCTACCAGCAGTTGACCGTCGTCCCCGGCGTCGTCACCTGAGAGCACCGGGGAACGGACGGCCGACGGCTCCGGTGTGGGGAGCGCGTGGTGAGGGGGTGCGCTTCGAGGGGGTGCGATTCGAGGGGGTTCGATTCGGGGGGCGATTCGGGGAGGTGTGCTTCGAGGGGGTGCGGAGGATGGCGTTCCGGCCGTGTCCCAGGGGCGCACCGACGTACCTCGGTGGCCGTCCCGGCCGGAGCGAGGGGCCGGTGAAGGCGTCGGTCCGGCTCCGCGACGACCCGCCCGGCCGGGCGCGAGTCCGTAACCGGCTCGCGTCGTCCCCCGCGTCCGGGCAGGATGCTTCCGTGGTTCCCCGCCCTGCCCCCGTACGCGTCCCAGGAGGCCCGGATGTCCGGTAGCGCCCCCGCTCAGTTCACCGCCGACGACTACCGGGCCCGTATGGAGCGCGCGGCGCGCTCCGCCGCCGACGCGGGGCTCGCGGGGTTGCTGGTCGCCCCGGGACCCGACCTGGTCTGGCTCACCGGCTACGCACCCACCGCCGCCACCGAGCGGCTCACCCTGCTGGTGCTGGCCCCCGGCCAGGACCCGGTGCTCGTCGTGCCCACCCTGGAGGCCCCGGACGCGGAGAAGGCGGCCGGCGCACCCGCCCTGACACTGCGCGACTGGACCGACGGCACGGACCCCTACACGGTGACCCGGCCCCTGCTCGCCCCGGACGGCCGGTTCGGCATCAGCGACAACGCCTGGGCGATGCACCTGCTCGGCCTCCAGAAGGCACTGCCCGACACCTCCTACGCCTCCCTCACCGACGCCCTGCCGATGCTCCGCGCGGTCAAGGACGCCGCCGAACTGGAGCTGCTGGCCGCCGCGGGGGCCGCCGCCGACGCGGCGTTCGAGGAGATCCGGAAGGCCGTCTTCGCCGGGCGCCGCGAGACGGACCTGGGCCGCGACCTGGCCGGCCTGCTGCGACGGTTCGGGCACTCGCAGGTCGACTTCACCATCGTCGGCTCCGGGCCGAACGGCGCCAACCCGCACCACGAGGTCGGCGACCGCGTCATCCGCCGCGGCGACATGGTCGTCCTGGACTTCGGCGGCCTGAAGGACGGCTACGGCTCCGACACCACCCGCACGGTCCACGTGGGCGAGCCCACCGACGAGGAGCGCAGGGTCCACGACGTCGTGCGCGCCGCCCAGGAGGCGGGCTTCCGCGCGGTCCGGCCCGGGGTCGCCTGCCAGGAGGTGGACCGTGCGGCCCGCGCGGTGATCGAGGACGCCGGGTACGGCGAGTACTTCATCCACCGCACCGGTCACGGCATCGGCGTCACCACGCACGAGCCGCCGTACATGATCGAGGGCGAGGAGCGGCCCCTCGTGCCCGGCATGTGCTTCTCCGTGGAGCCCGGCATCTACCTGCCCGGCCGGTTCGGGGTGCGCATCGAGGACATCGTGACCGTGACCGAGGACGGCGGTCGCCGGCTCAACGACACCACCCGGGAGATGGTCATAGTGGAGTGAGGGCGCCGCCCGCGGCCGCCCCCCGAGCAGGAGACACCCACTCGACGACACCCCGGACGACAACGGCCCGACCATGACCCAGGCACCGCCCCCTTCCACGGACACCGTCCGCCGGCTGATCCGTGCCATCGTCAAGGAGAACGCGTACGGCGCCTCCGGACCCGACGTGCGGCCCGTCGCGGAGGGCGGCGAGCACGCCACGTGGTGGGTCGGCGGCACCTACGTGCTGCGCCTCGCCCTCGACCGGGACAGCACCGTCCGCCAGCGGCGCGAGCTGCGCCTGCGCGACCTCGTACGCCCGCAGCTGCCGGTGGGCGTCCCGGTCAGCGTCGCGCACGGCGAGTGGGCGCCGGGGCTGTCCTACACCCTCGACACCAGGTTGCCCGGCGGCTCGGGGGAGGAGAACGACGTGTCCGCCGTCGGTGAGGCCGACCTGGCCGGGCTGCTCACGGGCCTGCGCGAGGTGCCCGTACGGCAGGCGGGCAGCCTGGGTGTGCCGCGGGCCGCCCCGCGCTCCCTGGAGGCGCTGCGCCGGATGGCGGTGCCCGCCGCCGAACGCCTCGGTGCCGCCGACGAGTTCGACCCCGTCCTGCTGCGGCAGCTCACCCGGACCGGCGCGGCGCAGCTCACCGCGCAAACCGGCATCGCCGTCCTGGTCCACCACGATCTCAAGGGCGAGCACCTGATGGTCAGCCCCGACGGGCGGGTGCGCGGTGTCCTCGACTGGACCGACGCGGCCGTCGGCGATCCCGCCGAGGACATCGCCGGGCTCGCGCTCGCCGTCGGCTCCGGCGCGGCCGTGCGCGCCGCCACCCTCGCCGACTACGGTCCCCGGCCCTGTCTGCGCGGCCTGTGGCTCGCCCGCTGCGACACCGTCCTGCGGCTCGCGGACCGCCTCGCGGGCCATGACGTCGGTCCGCTGCCGCTCCTGCGGAGCCAACTGCGCCGGGCCTGGGAGGCGATCCTGCTGGAGCGGGTGACCGAACTCAGGGACGACGCGCCGGACGACCCGCAGGGCGACGCGCAGGGCGACCCGCCGGACGACCCGCCGGACGGCGCGCCGGACGACACGGAGTAGCCGACCGGGGCCGCCTCATGTCCCGCTGCCGACGTACGACGGGCGGATCCCGGAGCCGAGCAGAGCCGAGCCCACCGTGGGCGGATCCGACGGTGGGCGGAAACGACGGCGGACGGATCCGGCGGTGGGCGGAAGCGGCGGCGGTCGGCTCCGGCGGCAGGCGGACGGGACAGCGAGCGGACCCGGCGGCCGGTGCGTCCGCTCGCGCCGGTCGGCCCGCGCGCGTCAGCCCTGATGCAGGACCACGCACGACTCCCCGGGAAGGTGCAGCACTCCGTCCGGGCCCGGCGTCTCGACCGGTTCCCACGCGGCGAGGACCTCGGCCCGGCCGGTGCCCAGCGCAATCGCCGCGGGCTCGGGTCCGAGGTTCACGGCGACCCGGACGTCCCCGCGGCGGAAGGCCAGCCAGCGTGCCTCCTCGTCGTGGGCCACCTTGGTGTCGGCGAGGTCGGGATCGGTGAGGTCCGGCTGCTCCCGGCGCAGCGCGACGAGCCGGCGGTACCAGGCCAGTACGCGCGCGTGGGGCTCGCGCTCCGGCTCCGACCAGTCCAGACAGGAACGGTCGCGGGTCGCCGGGTCCTGCGGGTCCGGCACGTCCTCCTCGGCCCAGCCGTGCGCCGCGAACTCCCGCCGCCTGCCCCGCCGTACGGCCTGTGCCAGCTCCGGGTCGGTGTGGTCGGTGAAGAACTGCCACGGCGTGCCCGCCGCCCACTCCTCGCCCATGAACAGCATCGGCGTGAACGGCGCGGTCAGCGTGAGCGTCGCCGCGCAGGCCAGCAGGCCCGGGGAGAGCGTGGCGGCCAGCCGGTCGCCCAGGGCCCGGTTGCCGATCTGGTCGTGGGTCTGGGCGTAGCCGAGCAGCCGGTGCCCGGCGACGCGGGCGCGGTCCAGCGGCCGGCCGTGCCGCCGGCCCCGGAAGCTCGAATACGTGCCGTCGTGGAAGAAACCCCCGGTC
Organism: Streptomyces sp. NPDC056161; assembly: GCF_042268025.1. Taxonomy (NCBI): domain Bacteria; kingdom Bacillati; phylum Actinomycetota; class Actinomycetes; order Kitasatosporales; family Streptomycetaceae; genus Streptomyces; species Streptomyces sp. NPDC056161. The sequence goes on along the minus strand of NZ_JBHJUV010000002.1, from coordinate 80,295 downwards.
AGCGTCTTGGCGACGGCGGCGAGCGGAGCCCGCGCGAAATCGGCGTAGTAACCCTGGGACTCGCCGGTCAGCGCGGTGTGCAGGGCGTGGTGGAAGTCGTCGTTCCACTGCGCGTGCACCCCGAGGCCGCCTTCCGCGCGCGAGGTGATGATCCGCGGGTCGTTGAGGTCGGACTCGGCGATCAGGAATACCGGTCGGCCGAGTTCGGCGCCGAGACCGTCCACGGCCGCGGACAACTCCTCCAGGAAGTGCACCGCGCGCGTGTCCCGCAGCGCGTGCACCGCGTCCAGCCGCAGCCCGTCGATCCGGTAGTCGCGCAGCCAGGCCAGCGCGCTGCCCACCAGATACGCGCGCACCTCGTCGGAGCCGGGCGCGTCCAGGTTCACGGCCGCGCCCCAAGGGGTGTGATGGGTCTCGGTGAAGTACGGGCCGAACGCGGGCAGATGGTTGCCGGAGGGGCCCAGATGGTTGTGCACCACGTCCAGGACCACGCCGAGCCCGAGTCCGTGCGCCCGGTCGACGAACCGCTTCAGCGCCTCCGGACCGCCGTACGGTTCGTGCACCGCCCACAGCGACACGCCCTCGTAACCCCAGCCGTGCCGCCCCGGGAACGGGCACAGCGGCATCAACTCCACGTGCGTGATGCCAAGTTGCGCCAGGTGGTCCAGCCGCTCGGCCGCCGCGTCCAGCGTGCCCTCGGGGGTGTACGTGCCCACGTGCAGCTCGTACAGCACGGCGCCCGGCAGCGGGCGCCCCGCCCACCGCGCACGCCACGCGTACCGCCCGTGGTCGACGACGGCGCTCGGCCCGTCCGGTCCGTCCGGCTGGCGGCGCGACCGGGGATCGGGCAGCACCGGGCCGTCGTCCAGCGCGAACCCGTACCGTGCGCCGTCACCCGCCTCCGCCTGCCCCGACCACCAACCCGCCCGCTCCGGATCGCGTTCCAACGCGCGCGTGGCGCCCTCGCAGTGGAGCGTCACCCGGCCTGCCTGCGGTGCCCACACCTCGAACTGCACGGACGGTTCCCCTTCGTCTGCTCACCGTGATGTAGTCCGTCCATCGTGCCGTGAGCGGCATCGATCCGCTTTCGAATGCCGGCTTCCCGGCATGTCGCCGGAAGTACGCGCGCATGGCGGGCGTTTCCGCGCCGTCGGGGCCTGCTGGACACCCCCGGTCGCGCTGGCCGACAATCACCAGCGTGACGTCGTCCTTCGAGCACCACACTCATCCCGCGCGGTTGTCCGACGCCGAGCGCGAGAAGGCGCTGAAGGTGCTCCGCGACGGCGTCGCCCTGGGCCGGCTGTCGCACGACACGTTCGTGCACCGCATGGAACTCGTGCTCGCGGCCCGCCGGCCCGACGAACTCGCCGCGCTCACCGCCGACCTGCCGGGGGAGGGCAGCCTCGCGCGCACCGTCCTGCGCGCGGTGGAAGCGGTCTCCGGGTTCACCGTACGGCTGCGCAGGGCCTGGCAGGCCGAACGGCTGCCCAAGCTGCAACTGCCGCACCCGGCGGCCGTCCACCCGCTGCGCATCGGCCGCGACCCCGCCAACGGCCTGCGGCTGACCCACGAGACGGTCTCCCGTGTGCACGCCGAACTCACCCGGCAGGGCGGCATGTGGGTCCTCAGGGACCTCGGTTCGACCAACGGCACGGTCGTGAACGGGCGCCGGGTGATCGGCGCCGCCGTCGTCCGCGCGGGCGACCAGGTCGCCTTCGGCCGGGTGGCCTTCCGGCTCGCGGCGGCGTGAGGGCGAGCGGGATCCTGGCCGTACCCCTATCCGTGCCTGGTGCCTGGGTGCCTGGGTGCCTGGGTGCCTGGGTGTCTGGTGCGTGTGCCAGTGACCGTGCCCATGCCCGTGACCGTGCCGATTTCGGTTCTGGTTCCGGTTGTCCTGCCCGTGCGCCGGGAGCGCCGGGCGCCGTGCGGGGACGCCACGGCGGCCGGCGCGCTCACGCGGTCGGCTCACATGGTCGTCTCGCGTGCGTGCAGTGCCGCCGCCAGCACCGTGCGCGCCTGGTGTTCGACCTGGTGCTCCAGGGGGACCCACCGCGCGCGGAAACGTTTCGCGAAGGCTTCGCACCACCCGGCCACGAGCCGTTCGAGCGCGGGCGCGGCACGGTCGTCGGTGGCCCGGAGCACCCGCAGCAGCATCGCCGCCGCCCGCAGCGGAAGCCGCCGTCCGAACGCGTCCACGCTGCCGACGTACGCCATCGTCGTGTCGACGGGCGGCGTGTGGATCCAGTCCGCGGCCAGCCCCGGGATCAGCTCCAGCGCCCAGCCTGCGGCCCGCAGCAGCGGATCCTCGGTGCCCTCCAGCCGGGGCAGCGCCTCCGCCAGCACCTGCTCCACCTGCGCCGCGTCCCGCCGCAACCGGTGGGCCAGCCGGCGCATCGCGGCCGCCGGAGCGGGATGCGGCGCCGGATCGTCCACCAGGTCGCTCGCCCACATCGGCACCTCGACCACGGCCGTCAGACCGCCGTACCGGTGCGCGTGGTACCAGGTACTGCGCCGCGCGTCGTCCGGCATGCTCGGGTAGGCGACACCGGAATCCGGCCCCGGCATCACCCGGACCCCGGGTCCGGAGGTGGGCCATCCGGCGGCGTCCGACGCGCCGGTCTCCACCGGGATGTGCAACTCGGCCGCGGACTTGGCGAACGGCTCGGCGAGTCCCGGCACGTCCTTGGTCAACTGCACCCAGCTGCCGCCCAGATCGGTTCCGTGCAGCGTCACCTGGAGGTAGGGCCGCAGTTCGTCGATCACACCGGTCAGGGCCAGCGTCTCGGGCGGCAGCCGGTCCGGCGGCAGCACGGACGGCGACCACTCCGGCTGCTCCGGCCCGGCCGGGCGGTAGAAGCCGAGGTGGTAGTCGAGCAGGCTGCGCGGCGCCGGAGTCACATGCAGGCTCGCCCCGTCCGGGTCCGCGCACAGCAGGAAGTGCCAGGCCACTCCGGACCTCAACTCCCGTTCGTGCAGGACCCGTTCGGCCACGGCGAGGAGCGTGGACCCGCCGGTCGGCTCGTTCGCGTGGGCGCCCGCCACCACCAGGACGGCCTGCCGGGCACGTCCCACCGAGAGCAGGTGCAGAGGTCTGCCCGCGCTGGACACACCCACTTGACGCAGTCCGCACAGGCTTGGGCGCTCCCTCGCCAACACCGTCGCGGCCGCGATGAGTTCGGGAACGCTTGGGTAATGCAGCTCCGGCAGCAGACTCACCCCCGACTTGTCCGCCTGACTTCGCCACCCCCAGTGCCGCACGGCAGGGGGGAACTGTCAAGGATGACACGGGGGAGGCGCCAGGGGGCGCCCGGACCCACTCACGGCCGAACGGCACGCGGGCCGATACCGACCGGGCGCGGGAACCGGTGGTGGCCCGAGCGCGGGGAAGGGCGGGGGCCGGGCGCGGGGAACGGTGGGGGGGCGAGGTGTGGGGGACGGGGTGGTGTGGTCGGTGGGGCCGCCGGTCACCGGTGCTGGTGCAGGGCGCGCCCGGCGAGCGTCAGGAACACCTCGCCGACCGCCTCCGAGAGGGTCGGGTGCGGGTGCACATGCCGGGCCACGTCGGACGGCTGGGCGTCCCAACCGACCACGAGCTGGCCCTCGGCGATCATCTCGGACACGTGCGGACCCACCAGGTGCACGCCCAGCACCCGTCCGCCGTCCGCCTCGGCGACCACCTTCACCAGACCGCCCCGGCCGTGCACCATGCCCTTGGCGACGGCCGTCAGCGGCATCGTGCCGACCACGACGTCATGCCCACGCGCGCGTGCCTCGGCCTCGGCCAGCCCCACGGACGCGGTCTGCGGGGACGAGTACGTCACCCGGGGTACGGCCGCGTAGTCGACGGGCACCGGCGGCAGCCCCGCCAGGGTCTCCGCCACCAGCAGCCCCTCCGCGAACGACGCGTGGGCGAGCCCCAGGGACGGCGGCGGCAGCAGGTCACCCACGACGTGCACACCCGGCACGGCCGTCTCCAGCCGCTTCCAGTCCGCCGGTACCACGAAGCCGCGCTCGTCCGGCACCAGGCCCGCGGCAGCCAGGTCCAGACCGTCGGTGACCGGGGCCCGGCCGACCGCCACCAGCAGCCGGTCCGCCGCCACGGTGCGGGTCTCGCCGCGCGCGGTGCGGACACGCGCGCGTACGCCGCGCTCCAGCACCTCCGCGTCCGACAACCGTGCTCCCGCCAGCACGTCGATGCCGCGTCGCCGCAGTCCGCGGGTCAGATGGCGGCTCACGTCGGTGTCCTCCAGCGGCACGATCCGCCCTCGGCCCACCCCTTGCCATGAGTCCAAGGCAATGCTCTTGTGGATCCGATGCAGAATATTCATGGGAGGGTCGGGGGATGAACCCGCGATGAGTCTGCGGCAGATGGAGTACTTCCTCACGGTCGTCGAAGAGGCGTCCTTCACACGTGCGGCCGAGGCGCTGCACGTCACCCAGTCCGCGCTCTCGCACCAGATCAAGGCCCTGGAGCGGGCGGTGGGCGGCCCGCTCCTGGAGCGTCTGCCGCGCGGAGCGCGCCTCACCCCGATGGGCCGTGCCTTCCGGCCGCACGCCGAACTCGCCGTCCGCAGCGCCACCCAGGCCGGTCGCGCGGCCCGCGCGGCGGCCGGCGCCGAGGGCGGCGAACTCCATGTCGCCGCCCTCCACTCCATCGCCGTGGGCGCCCTGCCCGAGGTCTTCGCCCGCTGGTACGCGGCCCATCCCCGGGTGCTGCTGCACCTCCACGAGTACGCCACCGCCGGGGCGCTGGAGGACGCGGTGGAGCGCGGTGTGGCGGACCTCGCCGTCGGTCCCGTTCCGGCCGGCCGCGACGGGACCGTCGTCCCGGTCGGCGAGGAGGAGATCGTCCTCGTCGTCCCGTTCGACGACCGGCTCGCGGGCCGTACGACGGTGACGCTGCCGGAACTCGCCGACCACGCCTGGATCCGCTGCGCCATGGAACCGGTGGTGCACGGCGAGCGCTTCCTCGACTGGGCGTGCGCGAGCGCCGGGTTCAGACCGGTCACCGCCGTGTGGACCGAGCACACGTCCACGGCCGTACGCATGGCCGCGGCCGGGGTCGGGGTGTGCGCGGCGCCGTCGCACATCGTGCACGGAGCGGTCGGCGAGGACTGCGTCGTCCTCACGCCCGACCCGCCCTGGCGGCGGCCCCTGGCCGTCCACGCCCGCCTTCCGCTCACCGGCGCCGCCGCGGCCTTCACGGACCTGCTGCGCACGGCCTGGCCGCCCCCGCGGCCCGCCGCGCCCCTTCCGGTGCGGTCCCCGACACCGGGTGCGCCACGTGGCGAGGGGGCGCAGGCGGGGGCGAGCCGAGGACGTCCGGCCGACGGCTGACCGCCTGCCCCTTGACCGCCTGTCTGCCTGACTGTCTGGCCGCCTGCCCTGCTGACCGCCTGTCTGTCTGGCCGCCTGAAGACAGCGGCCGGCCGTCGGGAGACGGAGATCGGCCGTCGGGAGACGGAGATCGGCCGTGGGGAGACGCAATCGACCCGGCTCGGCAGACGGAGACCGGCCGCCGGGCGGCAGCGGGCGGCCGACGGCGCGGGCTGCGTTCGGCCCGCCGCCACCGGGTGGCCGCCCGACCGGCGCCCTCTCCTCACCCGGCCCCGCGGCCCGCTCAGCCGGTCCCCGTGGCTGCCTCAGCCGGTCCCTGTGCCCGCCTCAGCCGGTCCCCGCCGCACCGCTCACCCGGTTTCCGCGGTCCGCTCCAGCAGAACCACCGGCCTCGGCTCGAACAGGTCGGCCACGCGCGCGTGGCCGTCGAACTCCCGCCCCGGGGCCAGTAAGTCCGCCCAGCGCCCCGGGGGAAGCACGAGCCGCGTGTCCCGCCAGCCGCCCGCCTCCGCCAGCCGCAGCGACAGCCGCGTCACCGCGGTGACGACCGCGCCGGAACGCGCGAAGGCCACACAGTGCGCCGCGGCGGGACCCCGCGCGGACAGCGGCGCGTACGTCGCCGTGTCCCCGAAGACCTCGGGCCGGCGCGCGCGCAGCCGCAGCGCCGCCGCCGTCACGGCGGTCTTCTCCCCGGACCGCCCCGGCTCCAGGGCCTCCCCGGCCTCGCCGTGCGCCCCGGTCGGGAACCGCACCGGCCGCCGGTTGTCCGGGTCCACCAGCGCCCGGTACTCGTCCTCCGTGCCCTGGTACAGATCCGGCACCCCGGGCATCGTCAGATGGACCAGGGCGGTGCCCAGGACATTGGCCCGTACGTGCGCCGCGAGCGCGGCGCGGAAGGCGGCCACCCGCCCGCCCGGCGGCCCGCACGGACCGGCCGCGACGAACGCCGCCAGCGCCTCCTCGTAGACCGGATCCCGCTCCGTCCAACTCGTGTACAGGCCCGCCTCGCGCGCGTGCTTCAGCAGGGCCTGCCCGACCCGCTCCGGGTCCGCCGGGCCGAGCCCGAAGACCGTCTGCCAGGCGGCCCAGGCGAGCTGCGCGTCGGGACCGGCCGCGCCGTCGCGGCTCACCTCGGCGAGGACGTCGGCCCACCGTCCCGGGCACTCGGTCAGCACGGCCAGCGCCGCGCGGACATCGGCGCTGCGCTTGGTGTCGTGCGTGGAGACCACGGTCCCGGTGGCCGGCCAGTCGCGCTGCACGCGCGCGCAGTACGCGTGGAAGCCGGCCGGGGACACCGCCGGCCGGCTTGGGTCGCCGCCGACCTCGGTGGCCGACAGCAGCGGCACGTACCGGTAGAACGCGGTGTCCTCCACGGACTTGGCGCGCAGCGCCGACGCGGTCTGCGCGAACCGCGCCCGGAACTCCGCGCCGTCCGGCCCCGCGCCCGGCGCCCCGTCGCCGTCCGGCCCCAGCAGCAGGCCGCGCACGACATCGACGGCCTCGCCCTCCTCGGGCACCACGAAGGCGTGCCGGGCCTGGCCGGCGGCCTCCTCGGTGACCACGCGCGCCGCGTCCCCGGCCGCGTACGGCCGGTACACCCGCAGCCGGACCAGCAGCTCCCGCAGCGCGGTGCGCAGCGCCCAGGGCGCGCGGTCGCGCAGGGCGGGGTCCGGCGACGCGGCGCACAGCCGGCCCACCACCCGGGTCAGCCGCTCCGTCTCGGCGGCCAGCTCGTGCGTGAGCACCTTGTAGGCGGCCCGCCGCACCGTCGCGTCCCAGTCGCCGCCCCGGTCGGTCTGCGGCGCCGCGAACCGCCGGTAGTGACCGAGCAGTTCACCGGCCCCGGCCGGGTCCGTGAACAGCCCGTCGACGTGCCGCAGGGCGTCGTAGCCGGTGGTGCCGGCCACCGGCCAGGAGGCGGGCAGGCGCTCCCCGTCGGCCAGGATCTTCTCGACGACGGTCCAGCGTCCGCCGCTCGCCTCGTGCAGCCGCCGCAGATAGCCCCCGGGGTCGGCCAGGCCGTCGGGGTGGTCGACGCGCAGCCCGTCGACCACGCCCTCGCGCAGCAACTGGAGGATCTTGGCGTGCGTGGCGTCGAACACCTCCGGGTCCTCCACCCGTACGCCGATGAGTTCGGAGATGCTGAAGAAGCGCCGGTAGTTGAGTTCCGTACGGGCCAGCCGCCACCACACCGGGCGGTACCACTGCGCGTCGAGCAGCCGGGTCAGCGGCAGCTTCCCGGTGCCCTCGCGCAGCGGGAAGGCGTGGTCGTGGTAGCGCAGTACGTCGCCGTCGACCACCAGGTGCGCGCTCTCCGCGCCGAGCGGGCCCCCGAGGACCGGCAGCAGCAGTTGGCCGCCCTGCGCCTCCCAGTCGATGTCGAACCAGCGCGCGTACGGCGACGTGGGACCCTCCCGCAGGACCTCCCACAGGGCCCGGTTGTGGCGCGGGGCCATCGCCATGTGGTTGGGCACGATGTCCACGACGAGGCCGAGACCGTGCTCCCGCGCGGTGCGCGCCAGCGCCCGCAGGCCCTGCTCGCCGCCCAGCTCGTCCCGTACGCGCGCGTGGTCGACGACGTCGTAGCCGTGCGGGGAGCCCGGCACCGCCTCCAGGACGGGGGACAGATGCAGGTGCGACACGCCGAGCGAGGCCAGATGGGGCACGGCGGACGCGGCCGCCGCGAACGGGAACCCGGGCTGCATCTGAAGCCGGTAGGTGGCCGTGGGCACCGCCGGACCGGATCGCTCAGCTGTCATGCAGACCTACGTACCCATCCCGCCGCCTTCCGTGTCACCGGGCCGGGCAGGTGCCCACGCGCGCGTGACGCGTACGGCCACGCGCGCGGGGCGGACGGCGGCCCCGGACATCCCGGTTATGCGGGGCGTTGCAGCACCGCGAGGCTCCGGTCCGGGAGGGTCAGGCGGTCGCCGGCCGCCACCCGCGGGCCCGGGTCCGGCGGTACGCCCTCCGTGCGGGAGGTGTCCACGGCGATCCGCCACTGCCGCCCGTGGCCGACCGGTACGACGAAGTCCAGGGTTCCCGGTGAGGCGTTGAACATCAGCAGGAAGGAGTCGTCGACGACGCGTTCGCCGCGCGGGCCCGGCTCGGAGATCGCGCTGCCGTTGAGGAACACCGTCAGGGCCGAGGCCCGCGCCGTCTCCCAGTCCCGCTGGGTCATCTCCCGGCCCTCCGGAGTGAACCAGGCGATGTCGGACAGCTCGTCACGGGTGCCCTCCACCGGCCGGCCGTGGAAGAAGCGCCGCCTGCGCAGGACCGGGTGGTCCTTGCGCAGCCACACCATCGACCGGACGAAGTCCAGCAACTCGTGGCGGTCCTCCGGCCACCGCACCCAGGACAGCTCGTTGTCCTGGCAGTAGGCGTTGTTGTTGCCGCGCTGGGTGCGTGCGAACTCGTCGCCGTGGCTGAGCATCGGCACGCCCTGGGACAGCATCAGGGTGGCGGCGAAGTTCCGCATCTGGCGGGCGCGCAGCTCCAGGACCGCCGGGTCGTCGCTGGCGCCCTCCACCCCGCAGTTCCAGGACCGGTTGTGGCTCTCGCCGTCCCGGTTGTCCTCGCCGTTGGCCTCGTTGTGCTTGGCGTCGTACGACACCAGGTCGTGCAGCGTGAACCCGTCGTGGCAGGTGACGAAGTTGATCGAGGCCAGCGGGCGGCGCCCGTCGTCCTGGTAGAGGTCCGACGAGCCGGTCAGCCGGGAGGCGAACTCGGCGAGCGCGCGCGGCTCGCCCCGCCACAGGTCCCGCACGGTGTCGCGGTACTTGCCGTTCCACTCGGTCCACAGCGGCGGGAAGTTGCCCACCTGGTAGCCGCCCTCGCCCACGTCCCACGGTTCGGCGATCAGCTTCACCTGGGAGACCACCGGGTCCTGCTGGACCAGGTCGAAGAACGACGACAGCCGGTCGACCTCGTGGAACTGCCGCGCGAGCGTGGCCGCGAGGTCGAAGCGGAAGCCGTCCACATGCATGTCCAGGACCCAGTACCGCAGCGAGTCCATGATCATCTGAAGGACGTGCGGGGACCGCATGAGCAGCGAGTTCCCGGTGCCCGTGGTGTCCGTGTAGTGGCGCGGGTCGTCCGCGAGACGGTAGTAGCCCGGATTGTCGATGCCGCGGAAGGACAGCGTCGGACCCAGGTGGTTGCCCTCGGCGGTGTGGTTGTAGACCACGTCGAGGACGACCTCGATCCCGGCCTCGTGCAGCGCCCGGACCGCCGACTTGAACTCCAGGACCTGCTGGCCCCGGTCGCCCCAGGAGGCGTAGGCGTTGTGCGGGGCGAAGAAGCCGATCGTGTTGTAGCCCCAGTAGTTGCTCAGGCCCAGGTCGGCCAGCCGGTGGTCGTTCACGAACTGGTGCACCGGCATCAGCTCCAGTGCCGTCACCCCGAGCCCCGTCAGATGCTCGATCACCGCCGGATGCGCCAGCCCCGCGTAGGTGCCGCGCAGTTCCCCGGGCAGCCCGGGGTGCCGCATGGTCAGGCCCTTCACATGGGCCTCGTAGATCACCGTGTGGTGGTACTCGGTGCGCGGCCTGCGGTCGTCGCCCCAGTCGAAGTACGGGTTGATCACGACGGACGTCATGGTGTGCGGCGCCGAGTCCAGGTCGTTGCGCTTGTCCGGCGCGCCGAAGTGGTAGCCGTAGACCTCCTCGCCCCAGTCGACCGAGCCGCTGACCGCCTTGGCGTACGGGTCGAGGAGCAGCTTCGCCGCATTGCAGCGCAGTCCGCGCCCGGGATCGTACGGGCCGTGCACCCGGAACCCGTACCGCTGTCCCGGCATGACACCGGGCAGGTACGCGTGCCGCACGAAGGCGTCGCTCTCGCGCAGTTCCACCGCCGTCTCCGAGCCGTCGTCGTGCAGCAGACACAGCTCCACTCGGTCCGCGGCCTCGGTGAAGACCGCGAAGTTGGTCCCGGCGCCGTCATAGGTGGCACCGAGCGGATATGCCTCTCCAGGCCAGACCTGCATGGACACGACTCTTCCAGGTGTGCCGCGCCGCGGGGAGCGCCTCCGCCCCGAGTCCCGCCGGAAAGTGACGGAACCTCCCGCGACTTACTCCCCTCTTACCGGGCGACCAGTGCATGCGGCGCCGCATGGGACGCCGTGTGCCGAACCAGTGGGGCAGACACGTACTCCCGGGACACAGGGGGAGTAGGGGGAAAATGTGCGCGACATAGTGCACCGCCATCTGGGCAAGGTGGTGGCCGGTGCGGCCATCGCGGTGGCGGGAACCGCCGTGATGGCCGCGATCACCCTGCCGGGCACGGCGGGGGCCGACGACACGGGAGGCGGCGCGGCGGGCGGCAGTGCCGCGGGGCAGGCGGTGCCGGGAGGGGACACAGCGGCCGCACCGGGCGTGGTCGAACAGGCGCCCGAGGAAGGCGCGCGGGGCACGGGAACCGACCCGCTCACCGACGACGAGACCGACCGGGCGGCCAGGATCGCCGACAACCCGCGGTTGCGGGAGTCCAGCAAGGACGTCGAGGGCGGCCGCGGCCCGCAGCGGCTCACCGTCGACCTCGCCGAGCCGGACGCCGACGAGGTCGACGACCCGGCGGCGCCGCGCCGCGCGGACGTGAGTTTCTACGACTACCGCAACGACACCCTCGTCACCAGGACCGTCGACCTGGCCGCCGGGAAGGTCGTGCGGACCGGCGTCCAGCACGGCGTCCAGCCGCCGCTGAGCCGCGCCGAGTACACCGAGGCGGCCCGGCTCCTGATCAACGACCGGCTGGGCGCGGGCCTGCGCGCCGACTACCGGGACGCCACCGGCCGGGACCTGACCTCCCCGGACCAGTTGCTGCTCAACGGAGCGGTCTACCGGGCCGCGCCGGGCGCCCAGCCCGCGGCCCTGGACAAGTGCGGCGAGCACCGCTGCGTACGGCTGTTCCCGAAGGTCGTGAACGGGCCCTGGATCGACACCCGCTACCTGGTCGTCGATCTCAGCGCGCGCAAGGTCGCGGCGCCGCACCGCGGCTGACCCGCCGTCCGTTCCGTCACCGCGGCTCACCCCGCCCTGAACCGAACTCCGGTACCGCGCGATCCCGGTGCCGTCTGCACCTCCTGCAAGGGAGTCACTTCCTCATGCCCGTGAACACCATCAACCGTGCCCGCACCCGGGCGGCCGTCGGCCTGTCCGTGGCGGCGCTGACCGCCGGCGCCACGGCCGGCGCCGGTCCGGCCGCCGCCCAGCCGCGGGCCGCGGCGCCGGCCGCCGCCGAGTGCAGCGCCGCCTACCGCGTCGAGCAGAAACTCGCCGGCGGCACCACCTGGCGGATGTGCTGGCGCTACGACAGCAAGGCCGGGCTCGTCCTGGACGACGTCTCCTACCAGCCCAAGGGCGAGACCAAGCCGATCAAGGTGCTCAACAGCGCCCGGCTCGGCCAGATCCACGTCCCCTATGACGACGGCAGCGTCGAGTACGACGACCTGACGGGCTTCGGCTTCGCGCAGGGCCTGATGAACCTGGCCCCGGGCGAGTGCCCCGGCGGCACCATCAGGACCGTCAAGGTGCCCGGCGCCTGGGACCCGGCGCACCCGAACGTCAAGGGCCTGTGCACCACCACCCGCGCCCGCGGCCACGCCTACCGGATGCAGGGCGACAGCGCGACCAAGGTCTACCAGGCCCAGGGCCAGGATCTCCTGGTGTACACGGTCAACCAGGTCGGCTGGTACGAGTACATCTCCGAGTGGCGCTTCCAGGACGACGGCACGATCACCATGAACGTCGGCGCGACCGGCAGCCTGTCCTACGAGGACTACGACGCGGGCGACGGCCGCGGCTGGCCCATCGGCAAGGGCGCCAAAGCCTATGCCACCAGCCACAGCCACAACGTCTTCTGGCGGCTGGACTTCGGCCTCGACGGCTCGTCCCGGACGAAGGTCGAGCAGTACGACTCGGCCGTCTCCGCGCCCGCCCACGGCCAGGAGGCCCCCACCGCGAAGACCACCCGCACCACGGTCACCAAGGAACTGGCCGGGGACTACCGGGCGTACCGCTGGTGGCGGGTGGTCAGCGCCACCGGCAAGAACAAGGACGGGCACGCCCGTTCGTACGAGATCGTGCCCGGCGCCACCACCAAGTACCCCGGGCGCAGCTTCACCAAGCACGACCTGTACTTCACCGAGTACAACCAGTGCGAGCAGTTCGCCAGCAACAACACCGGCGCCTGCCCCGCCGGGGCGGGCAAGTCGGTCGACAAGTGGGTGAACGGGCAGACCCTCACGCACCCCGTGGCCTGGGTGAACGTCGGCTTCCACCACATCGCCAGGGACGAGGACCAGCAGCCCATGCCGGTCCACTGGCAGGGATTCTCCATCGCGCCCAGGGACGTCACCGCCATGAATCCGCTCACTCCCGACCAGCTCTCCTGGCAGAACGGACACTGGCAGCCGCGCAGTTGAGCAACGACCCTGTGCATCCGGCTGCACCGCCGACCGCTCCCGGAGTACCCTTCCTTGATCGTTGGGACGGGGATGCCCGGGGGAGCGGAAGGCGGTGCACGGGTGGGCTCGGGAGGGCTGGAGCTGCCCCCTGGTGACGAGGGTCACGAGGGGAACTCCACAGACGTCCCGCCCGGCGCGGTGTCCCTGGCCCGGCCGATGGACGCGGTGGGATCCATCGGCCCGGAACTGGACTGGGACACGGACGCCTGGCTGGAGGTGCGCACCCGGGCCCAGCGGGCCGGCCGGGCCTACATCTGGCTGAACCTCGTCGAGCAGCGGCTGCGCGCGGTCGTGGCCGCGGTCCTGCGGCCCGTCTACGAACCCGTCCACGGCGACGACTGGGTGGTCGCCGCGGCGGGCCCCGCCGGACAGGAGTGGGTGCAGCGCGCCGTCGCCGTACGCGAAGTCAGCCGCCGCAAGGGGTACCTGCTCGATCCGGCCGACGACAACGTGCTCAGCTTCCTCACGCTGCCGCAGCTGCGCGAACTGATGGTGCAGCACTGGCCCTGCTTCGAGCCCTACTTCGACGAGCGCCGGGACGTCGAACTCGCCCTGGACGAGTTGGAGGTCACCCGCAACGTCGTCTCGCGCAACCGCGCCCTGTCCGAGGCCGTCCTGAACCAGGCCGAGCGGGCCTCCGCCCGGCTCCTGGACATCCTGGGCGCGGGTGGTGACGTGCCGTCGGCGCGCCGGCTGCCGGTCGACGCGGTGGAGGACCTGGTCGGCGACCGGTACGCGGACGTGGTCGCCGTGCACCCCGACCGGGTGCGGCTGCTGCGCCAGTTCCCGGCCGAGGACATCTTCGGCGGGGCCCGCCGCCTGGACGCCATCGGCATCGGCCTCAACCTGCTGGTGCAGAACTTCTCCGGGCGGCGCCTGGTGCGCATGGCCGAGTCCGGCGGCCGGGTCCGCCTGCTGTTCCTGAACCCGGCCTCCAGCGCGGTGAAGCGCCGGGAGCGCGAACTCGGGATGAAGCGGGGCGAACTGAGCAGGTCGGTCGAGATGAACATCCTGCACATGCGCCGGGTCCGCTCCCGGCTGCGCGACCCGGGCGCCTTCGAGATCCAGGTGTACGACGACACGCCGCGCTTCACGGCCTACCTCGTGGACGGTGACGGCACGGACGGCATCGCCGTGGTGCAGTCCTATCTGCGCGGGGCGCGGGGGATGGAGTCGCCGGTGCTGGTGCTGCGGGGCGGCAGCCGTCTGGTCAAGCCGGACGACGTGGTCGAGGCGGGTCTCTTTCCGACCTATCGCGAGGAGTTCGAGCTGGCTTGGGCGGATTCGCGCCCCGTGTCCTGAACCGTGCCCGGCCCGCCCTTCGGCACAAGCGGAATGCGGTCCTCGGATTGTCAGTGGGGCGTGCGATGGTGGAGACCACTGGGGGAAAGCACCACCAAGAAGGGGGGCCGCCCATGGGCTGGCACCAGGAGCTGCTGATCGGCTTCGACCTGGAGACGACCGGCACGGATCCACGCGAGGCACGCATCGTCACGGGCGCCGTGATCGAGGTCAGGGCCGGCCGACCCGTGGGGCGCCGGGAGTGGCTGGCCGACCCGGGCATGGAGATCCCCGCCGACGCGGTGGCGGTGCACGGGATCAGCACGGAACGCGCGACGAGCGAGGGCCGCCCCGCCGACCAGGTGGCGGACGCCATCGCCGGTGTCCTGACCGCCCATTGGACGGCGGGCGTCCCGGTCGTCGCCTACAACGCGGCCTTCGACCTCTCCCTGCTCACCGCCGAACTGCGGCGCCACGGCCTGCCATCGCTCTCCGACCGCCTCGGCGGCGCCCAGCCGGGCCCGGTCGTCGACCCCTACACCATCGACCGCTGGGTCGACCGCTACCGCCGCGGCAAGCGCAACCTCGAAGCGGTCTGCGCGGAGTACGGCATCGTGCTGGACACCGCCCACGACGCCTCGGCCGACGCGCTGGCCGCGGCGCGGCTGGCCTGCGCGATAGCCGACCGCCACCCGAAGATCGCCGAACTCGGCCCGGCGGACCTGCACCGCCGTCAGATCGAGTGGTATGCGGCCTGGGCGGCGGACTTCCAGGACTTCCTGCGCCGCAAGGGCGACGCAGGCGCGGTGGTCGACGGCACCTGGCCGCTGCGGGAGGCGGCGGACGAACGGGTGTGAACCGGCCGGGCCCGGTTCAGAAGGAGTACCACCGCACAGTCTCGTCCCCGTCCCGCAGCGAGGCCACCCGGCGCCGGAACTCCTCCAGCGCCGCGGGACTGGCCGGGGCGTGCTGGGCGACCCATGCGCAACTGGCTGTCTCCCGGGCGCCGCGCAGCACCGAACAGCCCGCCCAGGCACGCACGTCCCAGCCGTACGTCCCGGTGAAGGCGTCGTAGTCCTCGGCGGGCAGGCCGTAGCGGTCCCGGGAGAGGGCCAGGACCACCAGATCGTGCTCGCGCAGGTCGGCGGAGAAGGTCTCCAGATCGACCAGGACCGGTCCGTCCGGGCCGATGTGCACATTGCGGGGCAGCGCGTCGCCGTGGATCGGGCCCGGCGGCAGCTCGGGCGTCAGCGCGGCGGAGGCCGCCGCGAATCCGTCGCGTCGCTCGCGCAGATAGGCCGCGTCCGCGGGGTCGATCGCGTCACCCGCGAGCCGCAGCCAGCGCTCCACACCGCCCAGCAGCTCGCGGGGCGGCAGTTCGAACGGAGGGGAGGGCAGCGCATGCACGAGCCGCAGCAACTCGGCCAGGTCCCGCGCCTCGGCCGGGCGTACGGCGGCGGGCAGCCGGTGCCACACGGTGACCGGGTGCCCCGCCACCAGCCGGGCCTCGGGCTCGGCCGCCCGCACCGCCGGGACCCCCGCCTCGGCGAGCCAGCCGGCGATCCGCAGTTCGCGCCGGGCCCGTTCCAGCAGTTCGGCGTCGCGGCCCACCTTGACCACCAGGTCACCGGCGGCGAACACCGCGTTCTCGCCCAGCGCGAGCAGCCGCGCGTCCCGGGCCGGCCCCGGCAGCACCCCCGCCGTGGCCAGTACGTCCCGCGCGCGTGCCTCGTCCATCGTCCGCCTCCGTGTCCGTGCCCACGGCGCCGTCCGACCCGCGCCGCCCGCCGGTCAGTCTCGCATCCGCACAGGTCGCCGGGCGTGCGCGGGACCTCCACGCGGGGCGCCGGAGGCAGCCCTGTGACCGGACCCGCTCGGCCGGGGACACGCCCGGCTCCGTGGGGCCACGGCACCCGGCAGGTCGTGGCGGACCCCCGAAAACCTCATTGCACGAGACGTATCGTCTCGTTTAGCGTCGGTGGCATGACCAGTCCCTCGCACATCGCCATGTTCTCCATCGCCGCCCACGGCCATGTGAACCCCAGCCTGGAGGTGATCCGGGAACTCGTCGCGCGGGGGCACCGGGTGACGTACGGGATCCCGCCGGCCTTCGCCGAGAAGGTGGCCGGGACCGGGGCCGTGCCCGTGACCTACACCTCCACGCTGCCCGGCCCGGACGCGGACCCCGAAGCCTGGGGGACCACGCTGCTGGACAACGTGGAGCCGTTCCTGGACGACGCGATCCAGACGCTCCCGCAGCTGATCGAGTCCTACGAGCACGGCGGGCACGGCGTGCCGGACCTCGTGCTGCACGACATCGCCTCCTATCCGGCCCGCCTCCTCGCCCACCGGTGGGGCGTGCCCGCCATCTCCCTCTCCCCGAACCTGGTCGCCTGGGACGGCTACGAGGAGGAGGTGGCCGAGCCGCTGTGGGCCGAACCGGGGAAGACCGAGCGCGGCCGGGCCTACTACGCACGCTTCGAGGGCTGGCTCCGGGAGAACGGGATCTCCCAGCACCCCGATCCCTTCGCCGGCCGCCCGTCGCGCTCCATCGTCCTGATCCCCAAGGCGCTCCAGCCGCATGCCGACCGGGTCGACGAGCGCGTGCACAGCTTCGTCGGCGCCTGCCAGGGCGACCGCGCCGCGGAAGGCGACTGGCGGCGCCCGGCGGATGCCGAGAAGGTCGTGCTGGTGTCGCTCGGATCGGCGTTCACCAAGCAGCCCGCGTTCTACCGGGAGTGCGTCGCGGCGTTCGGGGAGCTGCCCGGCTGGCACCTGGTGCTCCAGATCGGCCGGCACGTCGACCCCGCCGAGCTGGGCGCCGTACCCGCGAACGTCGAGCTGCGCTCCTGGGTTCCGCAACTGGCGATCCTCAAGCAGGCCGACCTGTTCGTCACGCACGCCGGGGCGGGCGGCAGCCAGGAGGGGCTGGCCACGGCCACGCCGATGATCGCCGTACCGCAGGCCGTGGACCAGTTCGGCAACGCCGACATGCTCCAGGGGCTCGGCGTGGCCCGGCGCCTGGACACGGAGAAGGCCGACGCCGCGACGCTGCGGGCGACCGCACTCGCCCTCGTCGACGACCCCGAGGTGGCCCGGCGGCTGAAGCGGATCCAGGCCGAGACGGCGGAGGAGGGCGGTACCCGGCGAGCAGCCGACCTGATCGAAGCGGAACTCCGCGCTCACCGCGGCTGATCCACCGAAGCGGCGAAGGCCCGCCGGCTCCTTGCGGATTCCGGTGCACGGAGTGCCGGGCTGGCCACCCTCGTCGAAGGACTCAAGGCCGGCGGCGTGATGTCGCGGGCAAAGGTGACCGCCTTCTCCGGTTCCGGCCCGAAACCTGGGCGGATCGGCGCGGCTCAGCTCACGAAAGGGCGGGGCGATGCGATGCTGCGCCAGTACGTGGGGCAGCGTGTGGACGTTTTGGTCCACGGACGGCTCGACGAGCTGCTCCGGGACGGGCACCGTCAGGGGCTGCTTCGCCGCCGCCTGAGCTGCTCGGTGAGATCACTCGCGGTGCGTCAAAGCGGCTGTTCAAATCGCAGATGCGGCACGAACCGGAGGGGACCCGCGGCAGATCTGCTGCGGGCGACCGCCGACACCGTGCTACGGGCCGATCCGCTCAGCCGGCTCCGGCACCGATGGCGCAGGACTCCGGGCGGTCGTTCCGACGGCCCGCGACGACGATCAGGAGGTGGGCTCGTGACCGGGGCAGACGGCCGGGTGGCATTGGTGACAGGGGCCGGCAGCGGAATCGGCGCGGCCACCGCGGGTCTCCTTGCCGCGCGAGGGATGCGCGTGGTGGTCAACTACCTGCGCAACACCGAGGCGGCCCACGAGGTCGTGTCCGGCATCGAGGCCGCGGGCGGGCAGGCCATGGCCGTGCAGGCCGACGTGCGCGAGCCCGCGGCCGTCGAGAGCATGATCGAACAGGTCCGGACGGCGTGGGGCGGCATCGACGTGCTCGTGCACAACGCGCTCATCCCGTATGCGGTCAAGTCGTTCCAGGACATGACGTGGGAGGAGCTGGGCGGCAAGATCGACGCCGAGATGCACGCGGCGTTCGCGGTCACCAAGGCCGTCCTGCCCGCCATGAGCGAACAGGGCTGGGGACGCATCGTCTACATCAGCACCGGCCTCAGCCGCCGGCCCCGGGCGGGCATGATCGCGCTGGGCGCGGCCAAGGCCGCCCTGGAGCAGTTCGCCCGTTACCTCGCCCAGGAACTGGGCCCGCAGGGCATCACGGTCAACATCGTCGCCGGCGGCCCGGTGGAGGACACCCGTATGGGGTCCGCGCTCGACGAGAAGATCAAGCAGCGGCAGGTGGCCCGCACCCCTGTGGGCCGCCTGGCACGCCCGGCCGACATCGCCCAGGCGGTCGCCTTCTACGCCGGCGAGGACAACTCCTTCATGACCGGCACCACAGCCGCGGTCGACGGCGGAATGCTGATGGACTGACAGCCCGACCCGTATCCGCCGCACCGTCACCTCAGCACCGTACGCCGCGCCGTCCCGCGCCCGTGCAGGACGGCGCAGCGAGGACAGGATCGAGGAACAGCTTCATGTACAGGATCGATCTCGCCTACGTCGGGCGGGGCCTGCAAGAGGAACTGGCCGCCTACATCGCCGACCAGCAGGACTACTACGCCGACGAGGGCGTCCACGTCGCACTGCGCGACGGCTGCGCCTGGGACGTCGAACGGCTGCGCCGCTGCGCCACCATCGGGCTGGGCCGGGCACTGCTCTCCCGCCTGACCGACGGCATCCCCTGGGTCGCCCTCAACGTCAACACCCACCACCCGCTGTTCTGGTTCCTCGCCCGCCCCGGCCCGACCTCCCTGACCGACCTGGCCGGCCGGCGACTGGCGGTACACGCCCCCCGCACCCCACCCGGGTGCTTCGCCCGGATCGTGCTGCGCAAGGCCGGTCTCGACCCCGACCGCGACGTCGACACCGTCGTCCGCCACCCCGGCGACTACGGCATGGACCTGCGCCGACTGCGCGAGGGCAGGATCGACGCCGCCTACGTCGGCAGCACCATGGCGCCCGAGGCGGTCGCCGCCGAGCAGGGCTGGCAGGTGCCCGCCTGGGTCGGCGACCACTTCCAGATCCCCACCGTGGGCGTGGCCGTCGACCCCACCTTCGTCGACCCGGACGACCCCGCGGTCCAGGCCGTCGTACGAGCCCACCGGCGCGCCCTACAGGTGATCCACGACGACCCCGACACCACCGTGCGGCACATGCGGACGTTCCTGGGCGGACAGACCGAGGACGAAGTCCGGGCCCACTACGAGACGTTCATCGCGCCGTACTTCACCACCGACGGCCAGGCCGACCTCGCGGTCGGCGACAGCGCGATCACCCAGGTCGCCGCCGAACTCGACGTCCCCGCCACCGTCACGGCAGCCGAGTTCTACCGCACCGCCACCGCCTAGAAGCCCGGCGGTGCCGCACCGCCGAAGCACGCCCCGCGACCCCCTGGCGACGGGTCCGGCCGTCGTGCTCGCCCCCACGGGCCACGGTGGCCGCCTATCGTGTGCGGATGACGACCTATGCGGCGCTGCTGCGCGCGGTCAACGTGAACGGCAGGAAAGTCCCGATGGCCGAGCTGCGGCAACTCCTGACGGGCCTCGGCTACGACGGCGTACGCACCCATCTGCAAAGCGGCCAGGCGGTGTTCGGGACCGACCACGGCGACGAGGAGTCGCTGGCCGCGGAGATCAGCGCGGTGCTGGAGCGGCGGTTCGGCTTCCCCGTGGACGTGCTCGTGCGCGATCACGGCTACCTGAAGGCCGTCGCGGACGCCTGCCCCTTCCCGGCCGCCGATCTTGAGCCCAGGCAACTCCACGTCACCTACTTCTCCGAGCCCGCCGACCCGGCCCGGTACGCCGACATCGACCTGGCGGCCCACCTCCCGGAGGAGTTCCGCCTCGGCGACCGCGCGCTGTACCTGTACGCCCCCGCCGGCCTCGGCCGCTCCAAACTGGCCGAAGTCCTGTCCCGGCCGCGCCGGACCAAGGACCTCGTCGCCACCAGCCGCAACTGGAACACCGTGGTCAAACTCGTGGAGCTGACCGCCCCGGCAGCGTGACCTTGCCCGCGCCGAGGGTGTCGCGTTTGTTCAAGAGGGGCGGCGCCGCGCTGCCTAGCGTGGGCGGCATGACGTACCACGATCTCCACCCGTACCTGCTCGAATGCGCCGCCGAGGCGTCCCGGGTCGCGCGCGGTGTGCCCGCCGCCCGGCTCGGCGACCCCACCCACTGCCCCGGCTGGGACGTCCGCGCCCTCGTCAACCACTGGGTCCTCTACACCTCGCACGGCCTGGAGCACCGCGCCCTGCGCAGGCAGCTGTCCGAGGAGCTGACGGCCCGCGACTTCACCGCCGATCCCGACTGGGCCGAGGCGTACGCGGCGCAGTTGGACCGCGCCGCGGCAGCCTGGGCGGACCCGGCGGTCTGGGAGGGCGAGATCGACCTCGGCATGGCGAAGACGCCGGCCGCCGATCTCGTCGCGCTGATCATCAAGGAGACGGCGGTGCACGGCTGGGACGTGGCGGTCGCCACCGGTCAGGAGTTCCGGGTCTCGGACGGCGCCGCCCGCCTGGTCCTGGAGG
Source organism: Streptomyces sp. NPDC056161 (assembly GCF_042268025.1). Lineage (NCBI taxonomy): Bacteria > Bacillati > Actinomycetota > Actinomycetes > Kitasatosporales > Streptomycetaceae > Streptomyces > Streptomyces sp. NPDC056161. The sequence goes on along the minus strand of NZ_JBHJUV010000002.1, from coordinate 59,602 downwards.
TGGTGGAGAAACACGCCGACCTCTACCGGCAGTACGACGGCTTCGCCGAACCTGTCGCGGTGCCGGACGACGCGCCCGTGTTCGAGCGGGCGCTGGCATCGAGCGGCCGGGACCCGCGGCAGGGGCCGACCGGGCAGGCATCCCCGAAGGACTGACCCAGGGCGCTCGGTCCGGCGCTCCGGCGGGCACGGGCACGGGCACGAGCACTTGGCCCGCGGCTCGATCTGACCCGCGCTCCGGCACATGGTCCGGCACGCGGTCCGGCGCGTGGCCTGGCGAGTGATCCGGCGACCGATCCGGGGGCCGGTGCTCCAGGGATCGATTGGCGGGCCGGTGACCCGGGATCGATGACCTGAAGATCGGTGATCCGGGATCGATGATCTGGGGATCGGTGATCCGGGATCGATGATCTGGGGATCGGTGATCCGGGATCGATGATCTGGGGATCGGTGATCCGGCGATCGCTTCGGCGATTGATCTTTCGTACGCGACGGCGTTTCGTGTTCCCGACGGTCCGGGGGGTCCGGACGAGGAGGGAGCGGCGCGGTGGACCAGAACACGGGGGCCGGCGGGCGGCCGGCTGAGCCCGGGGACACCGGACGGCTCGCGGCGCGTTTCGAGGCGGACCGGCCGCATCTGACGGCCGTGGCCCACCGGTTGCTCGGCTCGGCCGCCGAGGCGGACGACGCGGTGCAGGAGGCATGGCTGCGCGCCGCCCGAGCCGACGTCGGCGAGGTGGCGAACCTGACCGGCTGGTTCACCACCGTGGTGACCCGGGTGTGCCTGAACCTGCTGCGCTCGCGCCGCGCCCGGCGCGAGGAGCCCTTCGCGGCACAACAGCCCGAGCAGCAGGGCGCGGTGGCCGGCGGGGAGGGCGCCGACCCGGTACGGGAGGCGCTGCTCGCCGACGACGTCGGGGTGGCCCTGCTCGTGGTGCTCGACACCCTGGGACCGGCCGAGCGGGTCGCGTTCGTGCTGCACGACCTGTTCGCCGTGCCGTTCGACGAGATCGCCCCGCTGATCGAGAAGACCCCGGCCGCCACCCGGCAACTCGCCAGCCGCGCCCGCCGCCGGGTCCGGGGCCGCGCTCCCGGGCCCGGTGACGACCGGGGGCGGATGCGCGAGGCCGTCGAGGCGTTCCTGGCCGCCACCCGCCAGGGGGACTTCGCGGCGCTGTTCGCGCTGCTCGACCCGGACGTGGTGCTGCACGCCGACCGACTGGTCGTGCCCACCCCCGAGCCGGTCACCGTGCGCGGTGCCGAGCCGGTCGCCCGCGGCGCGATGGCCGCCGTGGCACGGGCCCGCTTCACCGGGCTCGCCCTGCTGGACGGTGCGGTCGGCCTGGTGATGGCGCCGTTCGGCCGGCCGCGGCTGGTGCTGGCCTTCACCTTCGAGGCGGGCCGCATCACGGCGATCGAGGTGATCGCGGAGCCGGAGCGGCTGGGGCGGATCGAGATCGGGGTCCTGCCGGCGGAAGAGTCGACTGTCGTACCACCGGTTCCGCCACCGGCCCCGCCGACGGAAGGATGACGCCGCACTCAGCTGAACAGTGAATACAGCTGAACAGTGAATATGTGACTGAACGGTGCTCCGATGAATGAAGCCACTCGGCGCACCGATCACCTCGCGTTCATGCCACTTCGTGCACGCTGCATTGACGACGGCTCATCAGTGCTCCTACCTTTCCGGCGTTGGGTACAGGCTGAACCCACGGGAGGGGTCACATGCCCACGCACCGAAGAGTCGCCCTCGTCACCCTCGTCTCCGCCGTCCTGCTCCTCGGAGGTCCGGGCGGTCCAGGCACACCGAGCTTCGCCGCCCAGACCCAGGAACAGCCCCAGAGCCAGACCCAGACCCAGATCAAGACCGGGACCCAGACCCGGACCCGGACCCGGACCCGGACCCAGGTCTCGCCCCTGGACGTCTACGTCTCACCCACCGGCGACGACCACGCCGACGGCAGCGCCCGCCATCCCGTCCGCACCCCGCAGCGCGCCCGCGACCTGGTCCGCGCCCGGACCGCGGAGATGCGGACCGACCTGACCGTGCACCTCGCGCCGGGCACCTACCGTCTGGCGCAGCCCCTCGTCCTGGACGCCCGCGACTCGGGAACGGACGGCCACCAGGTGATCTGGCAGGGCGGCGGCGACGCCGTGTTCAGCGGCGGCCGTCAGGTCACCGGCTGGCACCGGGTGCCCGGCCGCACCGGGCTGTGGTCCGCGCCCGCACCCCAAGGGCTCACCGACACACGGCAGTTGTACGTCGACGGCGTGCGCGCACAGCGGGCCCGCGGCACCGTACCGGTGACCCTCACCCAGACCGCCACCGGCTACACGGCGTCAGCCGACACGATCGCCCACTGGAAGCGTCCCACCGACGCCGAGTTCGTCTACACCAGCGGCGAGGCCCTGTGGAACGTCGAACGCGACGGGCTCGGCCAATGGACCGAGCCGCGCTGTCGCATCGCCGCCGCCCAGGGCACCACGATCACCATGGTCCAGCCCTGCTGGGACAACTCCAACAAACGGGTGGAGTTCCCCGACATCCCCGGCCGCACCGTCAGCATGGTCGGCCCAGGACGGCTCACCAACGGCGGTCGGGCCTCGTACGTCGAGAACGCCTACGAACTCCTCGACCAGCCCGGCGAGTGGTACCTCGACCGGGCGGCCCGGACGGTCTACTACCTGCCGCGTCACGGCGAGAACCTCGCCCGCGCCGACGTCGAGGCCGCCGCGGCCGAGAAACTCGTCGACGGGCAGGGCACGGCCGCCGACCCCGTCCACGACATCGCCTTCCGCGGCCTGCGGTTCAGCTACGCGACCTGGCTGACCCCGAACACCCCCACGGGCTTCTCCGAGATCCAGGCCGGCAACACCATCACCGGAGAGCGGGGCTGGGCCACCCAGGGCCTGTGCCAGTACGTCGAAGGCGGCACCTGCCCCTTCGCGTCCTGGACCAAGATGCCGGGCAACGTCTCCTTCAGCCACGGCCGGCGCATCGAGTTCAGCGACGACGTCTTCGCCCATCTCGGCGCCGCCGGACTGGACCTGGGCACCGGCAGCGCCGACGCGACGGTCCGCGGCAGCGTCTTCACCGACATCTCCGGCAACGGACTTGAGATCGGCGGAGTCGACGGCGGGACCCCCGCCTCCGGCGTGACGGTGACCGACAACCACCTCTACGCGCTGCCCCGCGAATACCACGGCGGGGTAGCCGTCCTCGACGGCTACACCCAGCACACCACGATCGCCCACAACCAGATCGACCACGTCGGCTACTCCGCCGTCTCCATGGGCTGGGGCGGCTGGCCCGACAAGATCGGCGACCCGGCCACCCCCAACCCCAGCCACGACAACGCCGTACGCGACAACCTGATCTTCGACTACATGCAGATGCTCGACGACGGCGGCGGCATCTACACCCAGGGCCTGACCGGCACCTCGATGACCGACGGCGAGAAGGTCACCGGCAACGTCATCCACGACCAGTGGGGCCTCGGCAAGAGCGTCTACACCGACAACGGCTGCACCTACGAGACCGTCGAGGGCAACGTCCTCTACGGCGCGTCCTACGCCAACGTCGCCTCCCGGCACACCGACTACCGCGACGGCCTCGGCAACAACGACCCGACCCTGGTCAAGGACAACTGGTGGGAGGAGGGCACCGCCGACGGCGCCGACAAGGGCCTGGTGACCACCGGCAACCACATCATGACGGGGCCGGCCGACGTACCGGCGGACATCCTGGCGAACGCCGGGCTCGAACCGTCCTACCGGTACCTGCTGAACCTCTCGGTCGCGGCGCCGTCCGTGCCCGAGGCGCCGTCCCGCGTCGGCACGAGCACGGCGGGGCCGGACGCGCTGTACGTCACGTTCAACCCGACGTTCGCGGACGGCGGGTTGAACGTGACGCGGTACACGGCGCGGGCGTACGACGCGGTGGGCCGGCAGGTCGCCGAACAGGCCGTCGGCGTCGCCGAGTTCAAGCGGACCGCGTTGCTGCGGATCGACGGCCTGCCCGCGTCCGGAGGTCCGTTCACGGTGACCGTCACCGCGCGCAACGCGCACGGCGACAGCGCCCCGTCGCTCGCCTCGCTCCCGCTGGCCCCCACGGCCGCGACCGTGCCGGCCGGTGCCCCCACGAGCCCCAAGCTGCGTACGGCGGCCACGGCGGCGACCCTGGCCTGGACCCCGCCGTCCGTGACGGGCGACGCGAAGATCGTCGGCTACCGGGTGACGGTCTCCGACGGCCGTGACCCCATCGCCGTCACCGGCCGGGACGCCCTGGTCACCCAGCCCTCGGCCAAGGCCATGTTCCGGGTGATCGGCGGGCTCGAACCCGGGACGTCCTACACGGTGACCGTCGCGGCGGTGACCGCGGCCGGCACCGGCCCGGCGGCCACGGTCACGGCGACCACCAAGCCCTGACCGCACCACACCCCCCTGCCGGGCCCGACCCCGACCAACCACCGGGCCCGGCACCCCCTCCTCCGCCCAAACCACCCGCGGTCGCCCCCTGTCGTAAGCCCCGTCTCTCAGGGGCGCGGGGAACTGCGCGAGAACTTCCCGCCGGCCCGCGGCTGCCCACTGCGGTAAGCCCCGTCTCTCAGGGGCGCGGGGAACTGCGCGAGACCCTCCCACTGGCCCGCGGTCGCCCACTGTCGTAAGCCCCGTCTCTCAGGGGCGCGGGGAACTGCGCAACCCACGCCGACGCCGACGCCCCGTCATACCGCTCCAGCACCACCCGGGCCACCTCCGGCGCCGCCCCCAGCACGTCCGCCAGGACATCCGCATCCCGCGCACCACGCGCGATACGGTCCGGCAGGAACCCGGGAGCCAGGACGTACGGCGCGACAGCGACCCGCGCGCAGCCGACCGCGCGCAACTCCCGCACCGCGTCCTCCGTACGCGGAAACCCCACGGACGACCCGGCGGAGGCGGACGCGGGCCGCACGGCCCGCCAGCCGGTGCGCCGCCGCCACTCCCGCGCGAGATCCGCGATCACCTCGATCGCCTCCGGGTCGGTGGACCCGGCCGTGGCCAGCACCACCCCGGTCGAGGCCCGGTCGCCGGGCGCGACACCGGCCTCGCGCAGCCGGCGCTCCAGCGCCGCCAGCAGCAGCGGCGCCGGCCCGAGCACCTCGGCCTGCCGGATCCGCAGCCGCGGCGGCGCGTCCCGCAGCACCGCGGGCACATCGGCCTTCGCGTGGAAGGCACGGGTGAGCAGCAGCGGCAGCGCCACCACGTCCCGCACGCCGTCCGCCGCCAGGCCCTCCAGCACACCGTGCACGGACGGCACGTCGAAGTCCAGGAAGGCCGTCGCCACCCGCAGCCCCGGCCGCAGCGACCGTACCCGCCGTACCAGGGCGTGCACGGTCGCGGCGTGCCGCGGATCGCGGCTGCCGTGGGCGATCACCACGAGGGCGGGGCGGACCGGTGCGCGCACGGGATGCCTCAGTTCCGCACCAGCAGCCCGCGGCTGCGCAGCACCCACCGCTCCAGCGGGCTGAAGATCAGCAGGTCGATGGCGATGCCGACGAACAGGATGAGCAGGATCGCCTCGAACACCATGGCCATGTCGCTCGCGTTGCGGCCGTTCTCCAGCAACTGCCCGAGGCCCACGCCGAGATCCGGGAACGACGCGATGATCTCGGCGGCCATCAGCGAACGCCAGGAGAACGCCCAGCCCTGCTTCATGCCCGCCACATAGCCGGGCAGTGCGGCCGGCAGCGTGACGTACCAGGTGCCCTTGAGGCCGGTCGCGCCCATCGTGCGGCCGGCCCGCAGGAACAGCGGCGGCACCTGGTCCACGCCGGACACCAGGCCGTTGGCGATCGAAGGGACCGCGCCGAGCAGGATCACCGCGTACATCATCGAGTTGTCCAGGCCCAGCCAGATCACGGCCGGCGGCACCCACGCCACCGACGGCAGCGACTGGAGCCCCGACAGGATCGGACCGATGGCCGCGCGCACCGGCCGCACCCGCGCCACCAGCAGGCCGAGCGGGGTGCCGATGATCAGCGCGAAGCAGAAGCCGAGCAGTCCGCGCGAGACACTGGTCCAGATGTAGCCGAGCAGCTTTCCTTCGAGCCAGGCGTCGTGGAACTCCTGCCACACGGCCTTCGGGGACGGCAGCTTGGTGGGATCGTCGACGATCTTGAGGGATATCAGTCCCTGCCAGACCACCAGGACCACCAGGATCGCGACGAGCGGCGGCAGGATCTTGTCGACGAACGTCCTGCGGAACGGTGTACGGCTGGTGTGCGAACTTTCCAGCGCGTCGAGGCCCGCCCCGATGCCGGGCAGTTCGGCGGGGTTCGTCGCGGCGTCCGTCGTCTTCGTCTCAGTGCTGGCCATGACGGCGGATCTCCCCACGCAGGACTTCGGTGATCTCGACGGACAGTTCCGCCACGGGGGCGTCCTCGACGCGGCGCGGCTGCGGGATGTCGACCGTCCACTGCCGGGCCACCCGGCCCGGCCGCGACGACAGCAGCACGACCCGCTGGGCCAGCCGCACCGCCTCGCGCACGTTGTGCGTCACGAACAGCACGGACAGCCCGGTCTCGGTCCAGATGCGGGTCAGTTCGTCGTGCAGCACGTCCCGGGTGATGGCGTCGAGCGCCGCGAACGGCTCGTCCATCAGCAGCAGACTGCTCTCCTGGGCGAGCGAGCGGGCCAGCGCCACCCGCTGCCGCATACCGCCGGACAGCTCGTGCACGCGCTTGCCGTACGCGCCCTTCAGCCGGACCAGTTCGAGCAGTTCCTCGGCCTTGGTGCGCCGCTCGGGCTTGGCGACGCCCCGCAGCTTGAGGGCGAGTTCGATGTTCTTGCCCGCGGTCAGCCACGGGAAGAGGGCGTGCTCCTGGAACATCAGGGCCGGGCGGCCGTCCGTCGTGATCGAGCCCGTGGTGGGCGCGTCGAGGCCCGCCACCAGGTTCAGCAGCGTGGACTTGCCGCAGCCCGAGGCACCCAGGAGGGTGACGAACTCGCCCGGCGCGACATCGAGGTTGATGTCGTCCAGGACGAGCTGCTGCCCGCCCGGCCCCGTGAAGGACTTCGAGACGTGGTCGAGGCGGGCCGCGTGCTCCACGGACTCGGCGGCCTCGGCGTACGTCGTGGCCATGGTCGTCACCTCCTGGATACTCGTCGGAACGGGTCAGCTGGTGCCGAGACCGGCGGCGGAGACCGGGCTCTCGCCCTCGGCCTTGAGGACCTTGTTGAGGATCGTCAGGTCGTAGATGCCGTCCAGGTCGGGCTTCGCCAGCAGGCCGGCCTTGACCGCGTGCTCCGCCTCCGTGTTCAGCGTGGCGGCCAGTGGGTCGTCGGTGACCTGGATCGACTTCCAGGCCGGGTCCAGCACATCGGCGGGCAGCGCCTTGCCGGAGTCCGTCTCCAACTGCTTGTTGGCCGCGGCCTTCGCCTGGTCCGGGTTGGCCTTGATCCACTTGTTGGTCTCGACGGACGCCTTCAGCACGGCCTCGACGGCCTTCGGGTGCTCCTTGAGGAACTTCTGCGACACGATGATGTTCGTGATCACGAACTTTCCGTCCGGCCACAGCGAGGACTCGTCGAGGAGGACCTTGCCGCCCTCGGCGACCAGCTTCGACGCGGTCGGCTCCGGCACCCAGGCGCCGTCGATCGAGCCGGACTTGAACGCGTCCGGGGTCACCTTGTTGTCGCTGCGGACGACCGTGACGTCGCCCTTGCCGCTCTGCGCGTCGGCCTTCCAGCCCTGGTCCGCGATCCAGTTGAGGAACGCCACGTCCTGCGTGTTGCCGAGCTGGGGCGTGGCTATCTTCTTGCCCTTGACGTCCTTCAGGGTCTTGATCTTGTCCGGATCGACGACGAGCTTCACCCCGCCGGAGGCCGAACCGCCGATGATCTTCAGGCTCTTGCCCTTCGACTGGGTGTAGCCGTTGATCGAGGGGGAGGGGCCGATCCAGCCGATGTCGATGGAACCGGCGTTCAGCGCCTCGATCTCGGAGGGTCCCGCGTTGAAGGTGGCGTACTGGGCCTTGGTGGCGCCCAGCTCCTTCTGGAAGAAGCCCTTCTGGTTGCCGACCAGCGCGGTCGCGTGGGTCAGATTGCCGAAGTAGCCGATCTTGACGGAGTCCAGGCCGTCGATCTTCTCGGCGCCCGCGGCGACCTTCTGGTTCGCGGAGCTGTCGTCGGACTGGGAGCCGTAACCGCAGGCGGCGAGTGCGAGCAGGGGGAGCGCGGCGGCCACGGCGAGCGCGCGACGCAGTGCGGGGGTGCTGTTGGCAGGCACGGGAGGGGTTCCTCTCGTTGGCCCGGCGGTCACGGTCTCTCAGGGCGTGGCCGGGAGGTCGGCAGGTCTTCGGACAAGGGCGTGGGGGGTGTGGGCGCGCAGGCAGTGCGCGTACGTCAGCGCACACATCGGGCCACTCCGCCCTGTCCGCTGCCGAGGGCGCCGCTGCCGACGCGCCCGCCTTCCTTGGCGAACGTCGAGAAGACATCGGTGGACGAGGTCACGGTCAGAAGTCCCAGCCGTCGTTCTCGGTCTCGTCCTTGACCGGTTCGGGCGCGGCGAAGGACTCGCCGACCATGCCCGCGGTCAGTGTCGTGCCGTCGCTCGGGTCGATCAGGATGAACGAGCCGGTGCGACGCGAGTCGGCGTACGAGTCGACCGGCAGCGGTTCGGCGGTGCGGATCTTGACCCGGCCGATGTCGTTGGCGACGAGCTGCCCCGGGTGCGGGTGCAGGGAGAGGTCGTCGAGGGTGAGCCGGGAGGGGATGTCCTTCACGATCGCCTTGACGGTGCGGGTGCCGTGCTTGAGCAGCACCCGGTGGCCGACCTCCAGCGGCTGGTCGGCGACGTGGCAGACGGTCGCCTCGACGTCCTGGGTGACCTCCGGCGCGTCCTTGCTCGGCACGATCAGGTCGCCGCGCGAGATGTCGATGTCGTCCTCCAGCAGGATCGTCACCGACTGGGTGGTCCAGGCCGCTTCGACCGGTGTGCCGAGCAGGTCGATGCCGCTGATCCGGGAGGTCCGGCCGGCCGGCAGGACCGTCACCTCCTCGCCCACGCGGAAGGAGCCGGCCGCGATCTGGCCGGCGTAGCCGCGGTAGTCGGGGTGCGCTGCGGTCTGCGGCCGGATGACGTACTGCACGGGCAGCCGGGCGTGGCAGTGCGCCAGGTCGTGGCTGACCGGGACGGTCTCCAGGTGTTCGAGGACGGTCGGGCCGCCGTACCAGTCCATGGTCGCGGAGGGCTCCACCACGTTGTCGCCCACCAGCGCCGAGATCGGTATCGCGGTGACCTCGGGAACGCCGAGATCGGTGGCGTAGGCCGTGAACTCCTCCGCGATCCGTGCGAAGACGGGCTCCCGGTAGCCGACGAGGTCCATCTTGTTGACGGCGAGGACGACGTGGGGGACGCGGAGGAGGGCGGCGATGGCGGCGTGGCGGCGGGTCTGTTCGACGACTCCGTTGCGGGCGTCGACGAGGACGACGGTGAGTTCGGCGGTGGAGGCGCCGGTGACCATGTTGCGGGTGTACTGCACGTGGCCGGGGGTGTCGGCGAGGATGAAGCGGCGGCGGGGGGTGGCGAAGTAGCGGTAGGCGACGTCGATGGTGATGCCCTGTTCGCGTTCGGCGCGCAGTCCGTCGGTGAGGAGGGCGAGGTCGGGGGTGTCCTTGCCGCGGCTGAGGGAGGCGTGTTCGACGGCTTCGAGCTGGTCGGTGAGGACCGATTTGGAGTCGTGGAGGAGGCGTCCGACCAGGGTGGACTTGCCGTCGTCGACCGAACCGGCCGTCGCGAAGCGCAGGGTGTCGATGGTCGTGCTCATGTCTAGAAGTACCCCTCGCGCTTGCGGTCTTCCATCGCGGCCTCGGAGAGTTTGTCGTCGGCGCGGGTGGCGCCGCGTTCGGTGAGCCGGGAGGCGGTGATCTCGGCGATGACCTTGTCGATGGTGTCGGCGTCGGAGTCGACGGCGCCGGTGCAGGACATGTCGCCGACGGTGCGGTAGCGGACCTGGCGCTTCTCGACCGTCTCGCCGTCCCTGGGGCCGCCCCAGTCGCCGGCGGTCAGCCACATCCCGTCCCGCCGGAACACCTCACGCTCGTGCGCGTAGTAGATCTCGGGCAGGGCGATGTCCTCGCGGGCGATGTACTGCCAGACGTCGAGTTCGGTCCAGTTGGAGAGGGGGAAGACGCGGACGTGTTCGCCGGGGGCGTGGCGGCCGTTGTAGAGGTTCCAGAGTTCGGGGCGTTGGCGGCGGGGGTCCCATTGGGAGAATTCGTCGCGGAGGGAGAAGACGCGTTCTTTGGCGCGGGCTTTTTCTTCGTCGCGGCGTCCGCCGCCGAAGACGGCGTCGAATTTCTCGTGCTGGATCTTTTCGGTGAGGGGGAGGGTCTGGAGGGGGTTGCGGGTGCCGTCGGGGCGTTCTTTGAGGGTGCCGCGGTCGATGTAGTCCTGGACGGAGGCGATGTGCAGGCGCAGGTTGTGGGTGTGGGCGGTGTGGTCGCGGTGGTGGAGGACTTCGGGGAAGTTGTGGCCGGTGTCGACGTGGAGGAGGGCGAAGGGTACGGGGGCGGGGGTGAAGGCTTTGAGTGCGAGGTGGAGCATGACGATGGAGTCCTTGCCGCCGGAGAAGAGGATCACCGGTCGTTCGAACTCGCCCGCGACCTCGCGGACGATGTGCACCGCCTCCGACTCCAGCGCGTCCAGATGCGACAGGGAGTACGGCGTGTCCGTGCCCTCGCCGGACCGCGTGACCGTCGTCATGCCAGCCCCCTCTCGCTGAGCAGCGCGTACACCGACGCCGCCGACTCCTGCACGCTCTGGTGCTGCGACTCGATCCGCAGATCGGGCTTCTCGGGCTCCTCGTACGGGTCGTCGACCCCCGTCAGACCGGTCAGCTCGCCCGCCGCCTGCCTGGCGTACAGGCCCTTCACATCGCGTACGGAGCACACCTCGACCGGCGTCGCCACATGCACCTCGACGTACGACGTACCGTTCTCCTCGTGGCGTTCCCGGACGGCCGCGCGGCTGTCGGCGTACGGCGCGATCACCGGGACGAGCGCCTTGACGCCGTTGCGGGCCAGGAGTTCGGCGAGGAAGCCGATGCGCTGCACATTGGTGTGCCGGTCCGCACGGCTGAAACCGAGGCCCGCCGAGATGAACTCGCGGATCTCGTCGCCGTCGAGCACCTCGACGAGGTGGCCCGACGCGCGCAGCCGGCCGGCCAACTCGTGGGCGATGGTGGTCTTGCCGGCGCTCGGCAGACCCGTGAGCCAGACGGTGGCCCCGCTCGTCACGTGTGTCTCCTGGGTCTCGGTGATCGTCATTCGTGCAGCCCGCACTCGGTCTTGGCACGTCCGGCCCAGCGGCCCGCCCGTGCGTCCTCGCCCGCCGACACCCGGCGGGTGCAGGGCGCGCAGCCTATGGAGGCGTAGCCGTCCATCAGCAGCGGGTTGGTGAGCACGCCGTGTTCGGCGATGTAGGCGTCCACGTCGTCCTGCGACCAGCGGGCGATCGGGGCGATCTTGACCTTCTGCCGCCGCTCGTCCCAGCCGACCACCGGGGTGTTCGCCCGGGTCGGGGACTCGTCGCGGCGCAGACCGGTCGCCCACGCCAGGTAGTCCCTGAGCCCCTCCTCCAGGGGGAGCACCTTGCGCAGCCGGCAGCACAGGTCGGGATCGCGGTCGTGCAGCTTCGGGCCGTACTCGGCGTCCTGTTCGGCGACCGAGCGGCGCGGGGTGAGCGTGATGACGTTGACGTCCATCACCGCCTCGACCGCGTCCCGGGTGCCGATGGTCTCGGGGAAGTGGTAGCCGGTGTCGAGGAACACCACGTCGACGCCCTTCATGGCGCGCGAGGCCAGATGGGCGACCACCGCGTCCTCCATCGAGGACGTCACACAGAAGCGGCGGCCGAACGTGTCCGCCGCCCACCGCAGGATGTCGAGCGCGGAGGCGTCCTCCAACTCGTGCCCCGCCCGTTCGGCGAGGGTCCGCAACTCGTCGCTCGTACGTTCTTCCTGAGCCGTGTTCATGTTCGGTCATCCCCTCCGTTGTCGGAGTGCCGGAGGCCGCCCTCGTCGGGGGAGTTCGCCTGCGGCGCGCTCCGAGCGCTCCCACGGCTCACACCGCGGGCCAGCAGCCCGAGGAACTTCAACTGGAAGCCGCGGTTGCACGCCGCGCATTCCCAGGCGCTGCCCCCGGACCGGTGGCCGTGCCCGGTCGGGGGGGACGCCGCTGTCTGCTCGCTGGGACGCAGGTCCTCGTCGCCGCAGTAAGGACAGTAGAAAGGAGCGGCCCGCTCGCTCATGAGAGGGCCTCCTCGCCGGCTCGGGCGGTCCAGGCGGCGAACCGCTCGCCGTCCTCGCGTTCGGCCAGGAAGCGCCTGAGGACGCGCTCCACGTACGCCGGCAGTTCCTCGGAGGTCACCTTCAGCCCCCGCACCTTGCGGCCGAAGCCGGCCTCCAGGCCGAGCGCGCCGCCCAGGTGCACCTGGAAGCCCTCGACCTGGTTGCCTGCGCCGTCCAGGACCAGCTGGCCCTTGAGCCCGATGTCCGCGACCTGGATGCGGGCGCAGGCGTTCGGGCAGCCGTTGACGTTGATGGTGAGCGGCTCGTCGAAGTCGGGGAGGCGGCGCTCCAGTTCCTCGATGAGCGCGGCGCCGCGCACCTTCGTCTCGACGATGGCCAGCTTGCAGTACTCGATGCCGGTACAGGCCATGGTGCCGCGCCGGAACGGGGACGGGTGCGCGGTGAGGTCCAGCGACTCCAGCCCCTCGACCAGCGAGTCGACCTGCTCCTCGGCGACGTCGAGCACGATCATCTTCTGCTCGGCGGTGGTACGCACCCGGCCGGAGCCGTGCGCCTCGGCGAGATCGGCGATCTTCGCCAGCGTGGCGCCGTCCACGCGGCCGACCCGCGGGGCGAAGCCGACGTAGAACCGGCCGTCCCGCTGCCGGTGCACCCCCACGTGGTCGCGCCACCGCTCGACCGGCTGGGCGGGCGCCGGGCCGTCGGTCAGCTTCCGCTTCAGGTACTCGTCCTCAAGCACCTGCCGGAACTTCTCCACGCCCCAGTCCGCGACCAGGAACTTCAGCCGCGCCCGGGTGCGCAGTCGGCGGTAGCCGTAGTCACGGAAGACCGAGAGGACACCCTCGTGGACGTCCGGGACCTCGTCGAGCGGGACCCAGGCGCCCAGCCGCTGCCCGATCTTCGGGTTGGTGGACAGACCGCCGCCGACCCACAGGTCGAAGCCGGGCCCGTGCTCGGGGTGCACGACGCCCACGAACGCCACGTCGTTGATCTCGTGCGCCACGTCGAGCAGCGGCGAGCCGGAGACCGCGGTCTTGAACTTGCGGGGCAGGTTGGAGAAGTCCTTGTTGCCGATGATCCGGCGGTGGATCTCCTCGATGGCCGGGGTGCCGTCGATGATCTCGTCCTCGGCGATGCCGGCGACGGGCGAGCCGAGGATGACGCGCGGCGTGTCGCCGCAGGCTTCGGTGGTCGACAGCCCGACGGCCTCCAGCCGGTTCCAGATCTCGGGGACGTCCTCGATCCGGATCCAGTGGTACTGGATGTTCTGCCGGTCGGTGATGTCCGCGGTGCCGCGGGCGAACTCCTGGGAGATCTCGCCGATGACCTTCAGCTGCCGGGTGGTGAGGCGTCCGCCGTCGATCCGCACCCGCAGCATGAAGTAGCTGTCGTCCAGCTCCTCCGGCTCCAGGATCGCGGTCTTGCCGCCGTCGATCCCGGGACGGCGCTGGGTGTACAGCCCCCACCAGCGCATACGGCCACGCAGGTCGTTGGGGTCGATGGAGTCGAAACCGCGTTTCGAGTAGATCGTCTCAATGCGTGTCCGCACATTGAGACCGTCGTCGTCCTTCTTGAACTGTTCGTTGCCGTTGAGCGGGGTGAAGTGACCCGCGGCCCACTGCCCCTCTCCGCGATGACGGCTCACCTTGCGGCGGGGCGCGGAGGCAGCAGGGTTCTGCGGAGTGGCGGCCATGGCGAGTACGTCCTTCGGGACAGGCGGAATACGGCTCTGACCTGCGCGGCAGGCGCATGGAGCATACGTGTGCGGCCTTTGCGCAGGAAGCAGGCAAAGGCGTGGAATGTCGACGTCGCGGGGCGGTCAGCTCGCCGGACAGATGGCGCTGGACATGCGGCCGAGGTCGACGTGCCGCCGACTCACCAAGGCAATTCCAGTTCCGGACATGACGGAAGCGTGTCACGGCGATCTGGACACAGTCCAGCATTGCCCGCCATGTGGACGTCATCGTCTCGGAATGCGATATGGGCGTGTGATCGGTCACATGTTCCGCAGGGGGCCTTGTCGATGCAGGTCAGGCCGGGTAGGCCCCGGGCCAGGGACCCGGCGTGGCCACCTCGCGCTCCTCCTCGACCCTGGTGTCGAACAGCCGGAATCCCCGGCGCAGATAGTTGTCCATCGCATGCGCGCCGTCCTGGCTGCACGTATGCAGCCAGACCCGCTTCGTCGGGGTCCGCTCGGGCCACCGCTCCGCGAGGTCCCAGGCGCGGGCCGCGCCGTACGACAGCAGATGGCCGCCGATCAGCCGTCCCCGGAAGGCCGGCAGCAGTCCGAAGTAGACGATCTCCACGACGCCGTCGTCCTGCGGGTCCAGTTCCGCGTAACCGGCGGGCGTGCCCCGGTCCAGGGCTACCCAGGTCTCCACGCCGGGCCGGTCCAGGTGCTCCAGCCACCGGGCGTGGCTCCAGCCGAGCCGGTCGGTCCAGCGGATGTCACCGCCGACCGAGGCGTAGAGGAAGCGGCTGAACTCGGGGGAGGGGACCTCGGCACGGACGACCCGGACGTCCCCGTCGGGTGCGGCGGCGGGCAGCAGGTCGGTCGGGGAGGTCTGTTCCAGGGACCAGGTGGTCACGGCGACGGTGCTCATGCGGGCCAGGGAACCAGCTAACCCAGCGACTTGTCGACATCGGCCAGCGGGACGGTGAAGAGCATGTGGTTCGTGACCGACCACACCTCGCCCGTCTGCGGCGCGTAGGACAACGACCCGGTGTGTTCCGCCCAGCAGTGGCGCGTCGCGTCCGAACCGCAGCGCGTCGCCCGCGCGCCCCCGGTGTCCTGGCGCCACAGGCCGCCGTGGCCCGTCAGGTCGGAGGGCGGATGGGTGAGGTACCAGGTGGTGCGGGCCGACCCCGGCGGCCGGTAGGAGAGCACGCCGCGGATCCGGTGCGCCTGCGTCGTGTACGCCTCCACCGCGTCCGCCCGTCCCGCGGCGTCTATGGCGAGCAGGCCGCTGCGGGCCGGGTCCGAACTGAACGAGTACCGCCACAGGCGGGCCCGCCGGTCGCTGCCGGTGGGGGTCCCCTCGCCGAGGACCAGGCTGTCGGGGGCCGTGCCGCGGTCGAGGGAGATCGTGCCGGGGCACGGCGAGCCGGTCGCGGTGCACCGTCCGGCGGGGTAGCGGTAGGCGGCGACCGCGGGCATGACGTACCGGTAGCCGTCGGCCGACCAGCCGTCCGGCACCCGGCCGATCGCCGCGGCGTCGACCGTGGTGCGCTGGATGCGGTCCAGGTCGTAGACGTAGAGCGCGTCGGCGCTGCCCGTGTTGGTGGTGACCAGCAGCTTGTCCTGGTACCAGACCATGCCGGAGACCTGGGAGGACAGTCCCCGGTAGTCGCGGCCGTCCGCGGTGGGCACCACGAGGAGCACCCAGCGGTAGGTGAGGCGGTCGGGGTCGTCGGCGTCCACGAAGGCCACCCGGGCGAGCCCCCGGTCGGCGGCGGGCCCGGCCGTCGTGTGCGTCGAGCCCGCGAGGACCACCCGGTGCTCGCCCCACAGTCCGTCGTCTTCCGCGTCCGCCGAGGTGGTCACCGACGACGGCCGCCAGTCCGGTGCGGCGGCGTCGGCGCGGTCCCAGCAGTAGGCCCGGTCGGCCGCCGGTTCGACGGGCAGCGACTGGCGGTCGCCCTCGGTGCAGTCGGTCGCGTCGCGCAGAGTGCGGTCGGCGCTGCGCAGGACGGCGTCGACGCCGACCGGACGGCCCATCGCCGAGGTCAGCCGGTCCAGCGTCCGGTACGGCACCGGCTGCTCCTGGAGGCGCAGCTTCGCGGTGTCGGCGGCGGAGGTCAGCGGCCTGAGCGCGCCGGGGTCGTCGGGGATCGTGGCCTGCGAGGCGCTGATCAGGGTGGCGGCCGCGGTGAGCGCGAGCGCGGTACCGGCCAGGACCGCGCGCAGGGCCTTGCCCCGCTTGCGCCTGCGATGTCTGCCGCGATGCTGCATAGTTCCTCCCGACGCGGGCCAACTGCGCCTGGTGGTCCGTACGTTGACCGAGGAGCAGGTGGGGAAGCCCGTACGAGGATGCTACGACAGGAGCGGCCCCCCGCGGTCGAAGACCCTGCAAATATGCGATGGATACCGCTGGATGTGCCGAATCGGATGCGTTGCATATGCCACCGGCCCTACCCTTTCACCTCCCGTACGCCCTCCCGCGCGCCCTCTCGGCCGCCGCCGCGGTCGTGCGGCGGGCCGGACGGGTGTGCCGGAGGAGCAGCGACACGCCCGGCCCGCCAGGACGTCCGAGCAGGCCGGGCGAATCCGCCGCGGTCCGACTGCGCCCCGCACGGGCTCCGGCCCGGCCCCGCGGGGTGTGCCTGCCGCGGCTCGGGCGTGGCCGATGCGGCCTCTCCCCGGGGGTCTGCCCGCGGCCGCCCTTCCCCGGAGGGGACCCGCTCAGGACTCGGGTCGTGCCCGGTCCACCACCGCCGCCAGGTCCAGGGAGTTCGGCAGGGTGCCGAACGCGGAACCCCAGTCGCCGCCGAGGCGGGACGCGCAGAACGTGTCGGCGACCTCCGGGGGCGCGTACCGCACCAGCAGCGAACCCTGGAGGACCAGCGCCATGCGTTCCACCAGGCGCCGGGCGTGTCCCTCGGCGCTCTCCGCGTCGCCCAGGTCGCCCAGACCGGCCAACAGGTCCTTCACCGCACCGTCCAGCCGGTGGTCGGCGCCGCGCGCCCGGCCGACCTCCAGCAGGAAGGCGTCCAGCGACTGCGGTTCACGGCGCAGCGCCCGCAGCACGTCCAGCGCCTGCACGTTCCCGGCGCCCTCCCAGACGGAGTTGAGCGGCGACTCGCGCACCAGCCGGGGCAGCCCCGACTCCTCGACGTAGCCGTTGCCGCCCAGGCACTCGGCCGCCTCCACCGCCACCGGCGCACACCGCTTGGTCACCCAGTACTTGGCGGTGGGCACCGCGAGCCGCAGCAGCGCCAGTTCCCGCTCGCTCCCGTCGTCGCAGGCGGCGGCCAGCCGCAGCGCGAGCGCCGTCGCGGCCTCCGACTCCAGGGCGAGGTCGGCCAGCACGTTGCGCATCAGCGGCTTGTCGACCAGCCTGCCGCCGAAGGCCGCACGGTGCGCGCAGTGGTGCACCGCCTGCGCCACCGCCTGCCGCATCAGGCCCGCCGAGCCGAGCACGCAGTCCAGCCGGGTCGCGGCGACCATCTCGATGATCGTCCGCACCCCGCGCCCCTCCTCGCCCACCCGGCGCGCCCAGGTCCCCGCGAACTCGACCTCGGCGGACGCGTTCGACCGGTTGCCCAGCTTGTCCTTGAGCCGCTGGAGCAGGAAGACGTTGCGGCTCCCGTCCGCCAGCACCCGCGGGACGAGGAAGCAGGTCAGCCCCTCCGGCGCCTGCGCCAGCACCAGGAACCCGTCGGACATCGGGGCCGAGCAGAACCACTTGTGCCCGGTCAGCTCGTACGCCCCGGGCTCGGCGAGCGGGCGGGCCGCGGTCGTGTTCGCCCGTACGTCGCTGCCGCCCTGCTTCTCCGTCATGGCCATCCCGAAGAGGGCGCCGGGTTTCTCCCTCGCGGGCCGCAGCCCGCGCTCGTAGACCGTGGACGTCAGCCGGGGCTCCCACTCGGCGGCGAGCGCGGGCTCGGCACGCAGCGCGGGCACCGCCGCATGGGTCATGGACAGCGGGCAGCAGGTGCCGGCCTCCACCTGCGTCCAGACCAGGAATCCGGCGGCCCGCCGCACCTGCCCGGCCGGCCGGACCCAGGCCGTGGTCAGGCCCGCCGAGACCCCCTTGCCCAGCAGCCGGTGCCAGGCCGGATGGAAGTCGACCTCGTCGATCCGGTGGCCGTAGCGGTCATGGGTGCGCAGCCGGGGCGGATACTCGTTCGCCTGCGCCCCCCACTCCTGCAACTGGGCCGAGCCGGCAGCCCGGCCGAGCACGGACAACTCGTCGCGCACCTCGTCGAGCAGGGCGGGGTCGGTGTGTCGTTCGACCGCCTCGACCAGGGCCTGGTCGGCGGTGAACACGTCGTATCCGGCCAGCGGTGGCGGCTGGTTCGTCACGGTGTGCGTGGTGGTGCCTGCCATGTCTGCGAACCTATCCCGGGGCGACGGCGGGGGGCACCACAGTGACACAGGGGGCGCCGCTCGGCGCCCTGTCCGGGCGGCGCACGCCCGCGGCTCTCCCCGGAAGGTCGCCCGCGCTCCGCCCGGAAGGTGAGGGGGCGTCGTACGGCGATACCTTTGGCTCGTGCAGCCAGCCAGTGAACCCCCTGAGCAGCCCACCGGGCGCTTCCACCGGGCACGTGCCCTCTACCGGAACGTTTCCATGCGGCGGACCGTCTGGCTGCTGCTCAAGGACACCGTCAACTCCTGCCTGGAGTACCGCATCCTGGGCCTGGCGGCCGAGGCGGCGTTCTTCACGCTGCTGTCGGTACCGCCGCTGCTGCTCAGCCTGATCGGGCTGCTCGGCTACGTCGACGACTGGACCGGCGCGGACACCATCCAGAGCCTGGAGACCAATCTGCTGGACGCCTCCCGCACCGTCCTGTCGGACAAGGGGGTGAAGGAGATCGCGGAGCCGATCCTGCACGACGTGATGCAGGGCGGCCGGCCCGACGTCATCTCCATAGGCTTCCTGTTCGCGCTGTGGTCGGGTTCGCGCGCGGTGAACGTCTTCATCGACACGATCACCGTGATGTACGGCCTCGACGGCGTCCGGGGCATCGTCCGCACCCGGCTGATGGCCTTCCTGCTGTTCATCGTGGCGCTGGTGATCGGCTCGGTGGCGCTGCCGCTGACGGTGGCCGGGCCGGACGCGGTGGTGCGGGTCCTGCCGTGGTCGGAGACGGTGGTGCAGGTCCTGTACTGGCCCGTCGTGATCGTCCTGTCCATCGTCTTCCTGACCACGCTGTACCACGTCTCCGTGCCGGTGCGTTCGCCGTGGATCGAGGACGTGCCGGGCGCGCTGGTGGCCCTCGCGATGTGGGTCCTGGGCAGCTTCCTGTTGCGCATCTACCTGACGCACACCATCGAGGGCGCCACGATCTACGGATCCCTGGCCGCCGCGGTGGCGGTACTGCTGTGGGTCGGTGTGTCGGCGTTCGCGGTGCTCGTCGGCGCCGCCGTGAACGCCGCGATCGACCGGGTCTGGCCGGCCGCCTCCACGGCCGCGGCCCGCGCCGCCAACGAGCGGGTGCGCAAGGCCCAGGTCGCCGAGTACGTGGCCTGGGCCGCCACGGTCGGCGCCCCCGACGACCCGGACGACCCCGACATGCCGTCCGAGTTCCC
Organism: Streptomyces sp. NPDC056161; assembly: GCF_042268025.1. Lineage (NCBI taxonomy): Bacteria > Bacillati > Actinomycetota > Actinomycetes > Kitasatosporales > Streptomycetaceae > Streptomyces > Streptomyces sp. NPDC056161. The sequence continues at coordinate 40,058 of NZ_JBHJUV010000002.1, read as the reverse complement.
GGAGCGCTGGTCCCGCTTCCTGCCGCCGGAGGACGTGACGGCGAGGCTCCGTACGCATGCGAAGCACGCCCAGCAGCCGCACAAGGCGAACGGCACCACCGCCCCACCGGACAAGTGACGCCCGCTGCCTGCCGTACGCCGTCCGGGCCCGGCCCCGCCGCGTCCCGCCGGGCCGCCCTCCGGTCGGCCTGGCCGGCCTGGCCGGTGCGGCCGGGCCGGGCGAGGTCCGGGACCGGTCGGCGGGAGCACCGCACCCGCCCGGCGTAGCCTGGCGTACGTGTACGAGGAGCGGGCGTCCCGGCTGGCCGGTGCGGTGGTGTGGCGGATCACCCCGGACGGTGCCGTCGCCGCACCCGTGCTCCCCGACGGCTGCATGGACCTGCTGTGGAGCGAGGGACGGCTGCTGGTCGCGGGCCCGGACACCCGCGCCCACCCGCCCGACGGCCCGGCCCGCCGCTGGGCGGGCCTCCGCTTCCGGCCGGGCACCGCGCCCGCCTTCTTCGGCGTGCCGGCCCACGAACTGCGCGACCGGCGGGTGGAGTTGGCCGACCTCTGGCCCGCCGCGCGGGTGCGCCGGCTGGGCGCGCGCGTCGACATGGCGGCCGACCCGGCGACCGCGCTTGAGGAGATCGCCCTGGAGCGCTCGGCCGGCCTGCCGCCGCCCGAGCCGTTCCTCGCGCCCCTGGTCGAGGCCCTGGACGCGGGCCGACCGGTGGCCGCCACCGCCGACGAACTAGGACTCGGCGCCCGCCGGCTGCACCGCCGCAGCCTGGCGGCCTTCGGCTACGGCCCGAAGACACTGGCCCGTGTCCTGCGGCTGCAACGGGCCCTCGGACTGGCCCGGTCCGGGGTACCGCTCGCCGAGACCGCGGTCCGTGCGGGCTACGCCGACCAGCCCCATCTGGCCCGCGAGGTGAGGGAGTTGGCGGGGATGCCGCTGGGGCGGCTACTCGGCGGCGGTTAGCGGAGCGAACAGGTCGACGGCGTTGCCGTCCGGGTCGTGCACGGTGGCGTACCGCTGCCCCCAGAAGGCGTCCCACGGCTTCAGTTCCCCGTGGTACCCGGCGCCCACCAGGTCCTGGTACAGGGCGTCCACCTCGGCCGGCGAGCCGCACCGGAAGGCGAGCGAGACCCGGCCGCCGCCGACGGGAGGCCGCCAGCCTGGGTGGAAGGAACGGACGGTCTCCTCGGTGTCCAGGGCGAAGGTCAGCCCGCCGGGCAGTACGGCCTCGACGTGCGGCTGCTCCTCGGCGTCCGCGGGGAATTCCAGGCCGAGGCGACGGTAGAAGGCGAGCGAGGCGGCGAGGTCACAGACGACCGCGCCGATCAGGGCGAAGCGTGGTTCCATACCGTCACCGTAGGCGGCGTCCGGACCACCGGTCTTGAACGAATCGGACGCCCTGCGAGAACGCAGAAGACGCCGTCTCGCCCCTGCCCTCCCCCGTTCCTGCCGCTGTCCTGCTCCGTTCTGCTCCGTCCGGTCCCGTCCCGTCCTGCCCTGTTCCGTCCTTTGCCCTGTTCTGTCCTGCCCCCTCCCGTCCCGTCCTGCCTCAGTCGAAGGCGACCGGCCCTCGGGGCGTGTCCACCGTGAAGGACAGCGCCACCGGGCCCTCGGCAAGGGCGAGTCCGGTGCCCAGAACGGTCAGCAGCGGGTGGATCGCGTCCGGATCGGGCGCGGTGGCCGAGACCGCCGGCAAGGGGGTGACCGGCAGGCCGGTCCGCCGGGTGAAGTCGGCGACCGCCGACGCCAGGTCCCAGGTGGCGAGGACCAGGTGGTCGAGGAGGGGCGGGACGGCATTCATTCCGGCCGACGCCAAGGGCCCCGTGGGTCCCGTTCAAGGTGCGCCGCGGAGAAAGCCACGGCGTGGACGGACGGCAATCGCGCCGGGGAGGACGGCTGGGCCACTCGGGGCAACTTCGCCGCCCCGCCCGCCGCGGCGGGGTACGCGGCCCCGGCCACCCCTCGTACCTGGGCTCGGACACCGGCCGGACGGCCCTGTCGACAGGCCCAGTGACGTTTCTGCGGTGAAACGGATCCGCCATTGGGGTGAGTAAAGCGCGCGCACGGAGAGGGTCACGTGAATACATAGACATCCTCTTGTCCTGGTAAAGGACATACCCCCATGGGAGGAGCCAGACCGTGACTTACGGGACCCAATTGCGTGAGCAGATCGCTGCTGAAGGGACGACTCCGCTGATCGGCGTGTACGACATGTACTCGGCATCGATCGCGGCCAAGCACTACGACGGGATGTTCGTCTCGGGCTTCGGCTTCGCGGCCTCGTACTACGGCCTGCCGGACATCGGGTTCATCGCCTGGCCGGACATGGTCGCGTTCGTCCAGCGGCTGCGGGGCGCGTTTCCGCGCCACCACCTGCTGGTGGACATCGACGACGGCTACGTGGACCCGGAGGTCGCCTGCCACGTCGTGGAGGGGCTGGAGCGGATCGGTGCCTCGGGCGTGATCCTGGAGGACCAGAAGCGGCCGCGGCGTTGCGGACACGCCGAGGGCAAGCAGGTGCTCCCGCTGGAGGAGTACCTGGAGAAGCTGGAGAAGGTGCTGGAGACCCGCCAGGACCTGGTGGTGGTGGCCCGTACGGACGCCACGGACGAGCACGACATCCTGCACCGGGCCGAGAAGCTCGCCGCGACCGACGCCGATGTCGTCCTGGTCGACGGGGTCCGCAGCGTGGAGTGGATCCGCCGGATCCGTGAGGTCGTCGGCGGCAAGCCGCTGCTGTTCAACCAGATCGCGGGCGGCAAGTCGCCCCGGCTGTCGTTGGGCGAGCTGACCGACCTCGGTGTGGACGTCGCGATCTACAGCACGCCGTGCCTGTTCGCGGCCCATGAGGCGATGGATTCCGCGCTCGCCGGCCTGAAGGCGGCCGACGGTCGGCTGCCCGAGGTGGACGCGGCGAGCGGGGTCGGCGTCAAGGCGTCCACCCTGCTGCTGGAGAAGAACATCGCACGCGAGCGGCGGCAGCCCGAGGGCGTGGGCGTGTGACGCGATCCGTACCCACGTTGCGGACTGCGACGGTGATCGCCGCGGCGTTCCTCGGGGCAGCCGCCGCGCCCGCGGCGGCGGGCGGGCCCGAGGGCGCAGTCAAGGGCGGCAGCCTGATCACCGTCCTCGACAACTCGCAGGCCGACTCGATCCTGGAGGTGGACCGCACGGCGAACCTCCAGACCGGCCGTGGCACCGCGGGCAGCGACCACGACGGCAGCGCCGTCGACGCCATCCAGGCCCTCATGGGCGAGGACGCCTCGGCCGACGAGGACTGATCCGGCCTCGTCGGCCGGTCGACGGCCGGGCCCCCGACCCACGGGCGCCCGGCCGGTGGCACCCCGTCCCGTTCGGCTCGTGGCACCGCGTCCTGTTCGGCTCGTGGCACCGCGTCCCGTTCGGCTCGTGGCACCGCGGCCTGCCGCCGACGGGCCCCGGCAGGCGCCCGCCGAAGCCCCGTTCTTGGGTAAGCGTCCGCCGATGTCTCGCCCTTGGGCACGCGCCCGCCGAAGCCCCGTCCTTGGGCAAGCGTCCGCCGACGTCTCGCCCCTGGGCAGGCGCCCGCCGAAGCCCCGTCCCTGGGCGCGCACCCGTCGAACCGCCCTCCCCGGCGGGCATCCGCCGAAGCGGCGTGCGCAGGCGGGCAGTACCCGCCCCCGTTGCGCGGGCTACGGTGCGACCCTCACGAGCTTGCGGTTGAGGAATTCGCCGATGCCCAGTTCCGACAGTTCACGTCCGAACCCGGAGTTCTTGACCCCGCCGAAGGGCAGGCTGGGCGAGTCGGCGAAGCAGGAATTGATGTACACCATTCCGGCCTCGATACGAGTCGCCACCTGCCGGGCATGCTCGACGTCGGCGTCGAAGACGTAGCCGCCCAGGCCGAACCTGGTGGCATTGGCCACCTCGATCGCCTCTTCCTCGCTGTCCACGACGTAGAAGGACAGCACCGGCCCGAACGCCTCGTCCTGGTAGAGCGGGTTGTCCGGGCCGATGTCCGTGACGATCGTCGGTTCGAGGAAGAACCCGGGGCGGTCGACGCGGTTGCCGCCGTGGACGATTCGGGCTCCCGCGGCCTTCGCGGTCTCGATCTGCCGCAGCAGCACGTCCAAGGCGCGTTCACTGGACACGGGGCCGACGAGGGTGGCCTCGTCCTTCGGATCACCCACCCTGATCGCGGCGAAGCGTTCCTTCAGCGCGGCCAGCATCTCCTCGCCCCGGTCCCTGCCGACCACGATCACGCGCTTGATGTTGACGCAGCCCTGCCCCGAGTTGTAGGTGCGTCCCATCACGACCTGTTCGACCGCGTGCTCCAGCGGCGCGCCTTCCAGGATCAACGCGGGGTCGCTGCCGCCGAGTTCCAGGACCGCCTTCTTGAGGTTGCGGCCGGCGCGTTCGCCGACCGAGGCCCCGGCCCGCTCGCTCCCGGTCAGGGTGACGCCGCGTACCCGGAAATCGTCGATCAGCCGGGCGATCTGCTCGATGCCGCAGAAGAGATTCGCGTAAGCCCCTTCCGGGGCTCCCGCCTCCTCGAAGAGTCGGGCGAAGGCCAGGGCGCACTGCGGCACGCTCTCGGCGTGCTTCAGCATGACCACGTTGCCCGCGACGAGTTGGGACGCGGCCACCCGGGCCAGCTGGTAGTAGGGGAAATTCCACGGTTCGATCGCCAGGATGACGCCGATGGGCTCGGCGGTCAGCTTCGCGCCGGGCTCGCCGGGCAGTGACCGCTCCGCGAGGAATTCCGCCGCGTGCTCCGCGTAGTAGTCCAGGATGTCGGCCACCAGATCCACTTCGAAGTAGCCGAAACGGGTGACCTTTCCCATTTCCAGGGTCAGGTATTCCACGTATTCATCCCGCTTCTCGCGGAGGATCCGGGCGGCGCGGGCGACGATCCGGGCCCGTTCCGCAACCGGCCTGAACCGCCAGTCCTCACGGTAGAGCCGGTCCGCGGTGGATAGCGCCGCAAAGACTTCCTCATCCGACTGCTGCGGGAACTCCTTCACGAGTTCACCGGTGGCCGGGTTGATCGTACGAAAGCTCATGATCTGTTCCTCTTCCTCTTCCTCTTCCTTTTCCTCTTCCTGGCTTTTCCTGCCGGCCCTTCCCGGTGCGAAGGCCGTGGGTCCCGTCGTGGCCTCAGCCGCCGCCGGGCTCCGGCCCACGCGGCACCGCCCGCTGACAGGCGTCACCGCTCGCCGACTGCCGTCACCGCGCGTCGCCGTCGAACCTCGCTCGGCCCGGGGCAGGTTCGAGCCAGTCCTGGGCTCGGCGCCACCACACCTCGGCGGACGGCTTCAGGCCCGTGGGGTCGTCGAGGGTCCCCGCCTTGACGATCACGAGATCGGGCCGTTCGTGAAGGAGCGTCAGGATCGGAGTGCCGCACTCGCCGCAGAAAAGCCGGTCCCGCGGGTTGCCGTTCTCCGCTCCGACGGTTCGGTAGGACTTGGGTGTTCCCGTGATTTTCAGTGCATCGCGCGCCACCAGGACGTTCACCGAGAACGCCGCGCCGCTGTGGCGCTGGCAGTGACCGCAGTGGCACAGGACGACGGTCTCCGGCTCGGCGTCGAATCGATAGCCGACCGAGCCGCACAGGCAGTGACCGGTACGCGCACCGCGGACGGGCGCCGGATCGATGTCGGTCATGTGAGGGTCTCCCTTGTCTGGTTCGCCGGACTGTTTTTCGGTTCGCTGCGTTGCGCCGCCCTCGGACGGCTCTTTCGTGCGCGGTGCCGCCGCCGCGTTCCGTGCGCGCGTCCGGTCCTCTGGGGGCACACCGAGCGTGCTTCGGGCGTCCGCCGTCAGCCAGACACCCGGTTCAGCTACGTCTCGGGTGGCTATCACTGGCAGGGACAGGCTGAGCCGCGGACCGCGAGGGACACCCGAGGGATACTCGACACATGGCAACCCATCGCGCCGGGCGCGTCGGACCGTCGGCCGCCGCGGAACCGGCTCCGGTGTCCGACCCGGGGCGGGGGCTCGACCCGCGCGTGGAGCTGGGCGAGTTCCTGCGCACCCGCAGGGCCCGCCTCAAGCCGGCCGACGTGGGGCTCACCGACCACAGCCGCCGACGCCGGGTACCGGGCCTGCGGCGGGAGGAACTGGCCCAGCTCGCCGGAGTCTCCGCGGCGTACTACACGCGGTTCGAGCAGGGCAACGCCCGCAACGTCTCGCGCGAAGTGCTGGACGCGATCTCCCGGGTGCTGCGGCTCTCCGACGCCGAGCACGCCCATCTGCTCGGCCTGGCCCGGCCGGGGCGGCACCGGCAGCGGCCCACGCCGGCGCGCATGCAGGTCCGGCCCGCGGTGCGAGAGCTGCTGACGGCGATGGAAGGCGTACCGGCGTACGTATGGGGCCGCCACACCGATGTGCTGGCGTGGAACCAGACCGCCTCCGCCCTCTTCGGGGACTGGGCGGCCCGTGCTCCGCAGGACCGGAACTGGGCCAGGATCACCTTCCTCGACCCGGCCTCCCGGACGCTGTTCGCGGACTGGGAGGCCAAGGCGTACGACGTGGTGGGGCAGCTGCGGCTGGGCGCCGACCCACAGGCGGACGACTCGCCCCTCGCGTCGCTGATCGGCGAACTCTCCGTGCGGAGCGAGGACTTCCGCAGGCTGTGGGCCGCCCACGACGTCAAGAAGAAGACGCACGGAACCATGCGTTTCTCGCATCCGCTGGTGGGCGAACTGACGCTGCGTTACGAGACTCTCGCGGTCCTCGGCGACCCGGAGCAGAAGCTGACGGTCTACCATGCCGAGCCCGGTTCGCCGTCGGAGGAGGCGCTGCGCCTGCTGGCCAGTTGGGGAGCGGACGCCTCACGGGAGCGCCCGGACGACCCGGCCGACCTCGCCGCCCCGGAACGCGGCACGCGCCGCCCCGACTGACGCTGCGGCGGTGGGTTCAGTGTGCGGGCCCCGTGGCCGGCCCGGTGCGGCAGGCGGGTCAGCGTCCGGGGCCGGGTCGGATGGCCGTGCTCGTGCGGGGGACGAGGCGGGTCGGCAGTTCCGTGCGCGTTCCCGCCAGGCGTTCGCCACGCGTCATCCGTACCAGCAGCCGCAGGGCCGTCGTCGCCATCTCCACCAGCGGCCGGTGGACCGTGGTCAGCGCCGGGACGGCCCAGCGGGCCTCGGGCAGGTCACCGAAGCCGACCACGCTCAGGTCGTCCGGCGCCCTGAGCCCGCGCTCCGCCAGCGCCTCGTGGATCCCGGGCGCCATCCGGTCCGAGCAGGCGAACACGGCCGTCGGCGGCTCGGGCAGGTCGAGCAGTTCCAGCGTGCACAGCCGGGCGCCGGTGTCGTCGGGGCCCGCATGCCGCACGTACTCGGCGTGCTGCCGCACCCCTGCCGCGGCGAGGGCGGAGCGGTACCCGGCCACCCGGGCGTCGCCGTGCACCGTGCCCGCGCGTCCGGCGAGCACGGCGATCCGCTCGTGGCCCAGCGCCAGCAGGTGCTCGGTCGCGGTCACCGCGCCCTGGCCGTCCGCCGCGCCGACCGAGACGACACCGGGCGGCGGCTGGTGCGCCGGGTCGATCAGTACGTACGGGAGGCGGCGCCGGGTCAGCCAGGAGTACTGGGACGGGGACAGCCCCGGCAGGTGGAACAGCACCCCGCAGGAGCCGCGCGCGGCGGCCCGGTCCAGCCAGGCGTGCTCGGCGCGACCGCTCGCGGTCCGGTCCGGGACGGCGGACACCACCACCTCAAGACCCGCCTCGTGCGCCGCCTCCGCCACCCCGCGCAGCACCGGTCCCGATCCGGGGCCGTCCAGTGACTCCAGCACGAGATCGACCAGACGGGGCGGCCCGGCCGCCTCGAAACGGGATCTGCGCACGTAGCCGAGCCGGTCCAGCGCCTCGGTCACCCGGCGGCGGGTCTCCGGCGCCACGTCCTTGCGGCCGTTGACCACCTTCGACGCGGTCGGCACCGACACGCCCGCCTCGCGGGCCACCATCGCCAGCGTCGGACCGGCCGCCGCGCTCGCGCTCCCCGTACCGACCATCGTCGAACCAGCCTCTCCGGCCCGCCCGAGGGCCAACGAAAGGTGCGGCCGACGCCGCCTCCGCGGCCTGCCAGAACATCATCGAGAAAGCGCTTGCTACGAGAGCTGTGACTCAAGACGACGCGAAGACAAGGGAATTCGCGCAAACATCGGCGATGGAAGTCGCGATCACGAGGTATCGAACTCATGATCACGGGGGTGTCGAACTCGTGATCACGGAGGCGATGAAGGCGTGATCGCAGAGCTGGCGGACCCGCGATCACGGAGGGTGGGGCTCGTGGTCGTCGCGGTCTCCGACGTCGGCGGAGGCGTCGGAGCGGGCGTCGGAGCGGGCGTCGGCGGTCCCGGGGCGCGGGAACGGCGAACCTGAAGCGGGCGCAAACCCACCGGACGGCGCACCGGCGTACGCCGAACAGCCCTCCGGGCGCTGCGCGACCCCGGAATACCGGCGGACGCTGGAGTGCTCTGATGTCACGGTGAAAGCGCTTGAGGACGACCGGTGCAAGCGCACGGCGGGAGGAGCTGGTGGGCGGATGACGGCAGACCAGGCGGGCCCCGTGGCCGACACGCCGTACGGTGCGGTACGCGGCAGACACGAGCGCGGTGTCGCGGTGTTCCGCGGCATCCCCTACGCGGCCCCGCCCTTCGGGCCGCGCCGGTTCCGCCCGCCCGAGCCGCCCGAACCCTGGGACGGCGTGCGCGACGCGGGCTCCTTCGGGCCGACCGCGCCGAAACCGCCGTACGCGGAGGCGTTCGCCCGCTATCTGTCCGACCCGGCCGTCCCCGGCGACGACTGCCTCAATCTCAACATATGGACCCCGGACCCCGGGCGAGGCGCCCGGCTCCCCGTCCTGGTCTGGCTGCACGGCGGCGCCCTGACCAGGGGTTCGTCCGCAGTGCCGGTGTACGACGGGCATGCCTTCGCCCGTGACGGCGTCGTCCTCGTCTCCGTCAACTACCGGCTGGGTGTCGAGGGCTACGGGCTGTTCCCGGACACGCCCGCCAACCCCGGACTCCGCGACCAGCTGGCCGCGCTGCACTGGGTGCACACCGCCATCGCGGCCTTCGGCGGCGACCCCGACCGGATCACCCTGGCCGGGCAGTCGGCCGGAGCGATCAGCATCGGCGCGCTGATCGCCGCCCCGCAGGCCCACGGGTTGGTGCGCCGGGCGGTCCTGCAGAGCGGCCCGCCCGAGGTCGTGGAACGGGACAAGGTACGGCGCATGGTGCGCCGGATGGCCACCCGGCTGAAGGTGCCCGCCACCGCCGAGGGCTTCGCCGCGGTCGACCGGGGCCTCCTGCTGCGCACCCAGGCCGAGGTGGGCCGGCTGAGCAGCCCGGTCCTTGGCGGTCCGGCGTTCGGGCTCGTCGTGGACGGCGACGTCGTCCCGCGCGACCCGCTGGAGGCGCTGACCGAGGGCGGAGTGGCGCGGGACGTGGACCTGCTGCTCGGCTGGACCCGCGACGAGTACCGGCTGTGGCTGGTTCCCGGCGGCCTGATGGACCATGTGGACCGGCTCGGCCCGGTGGCGCTGGCCGGTGCCATGGCCCGCTGCCACTGCGGCCCCGAGGTCCCGCGCGGCTACCGCGCCCTCAACCCCGGAGCCCGTACCGCCGAGGTCGTCGGCCAACTGGTCACCGACCATCTGCTGCGCCGCCCGCTGCACCGGTTGGCCGACGCCCGCCCCGGCACCTCGTACGTCTACGAGTTCGCCTGGCCCTCCAACCTTCCGGACCTCGGCGCCTGTCACGCCCTCGAACTGGGCTTCGTGTTCGACACCGGCGACATCCCCGAGTCCCGCAAACTCGCGGGCGAGGGCGGCCCGCAGGAACTGTCCGACCTGATGCACGCGGCCTGGGTGCGCTTCGTCGCCACCGGCGACCCCGGCTGGCAGGCATGGGACGACACCCACCCGGTGCGGATCCTCGGCGACGGCGACCCGCATACCGCCCACGGCCCGCGCGACGCGGAACTCGCCCTGTGGACCGCCGGCAGCGGCGCCCGCGGCTCGGCCCCCGTCGACGGCACGTCGGCCACGCGCGGCACCGAACTGGCCTCCGCCGTACGCCGACTGCGCCGCACCATGGCAGCCCGACTGCACTGAGCCCGTCTGTACTGAGCCCGACTGCGCTGAGACCGTCAGCACTGAGACCGACTGGGCTGGGATCGGCCGCATTGGGATCGACAGCATTGGGATCGGCCGGGTTGGGATCGGCCGGGTTGGGACCGGCCGCATTGGGATCGGCCGGGTTGGGACCGGCCGTAGGGAGACTGTCCCCACCGAGGCCGCCTGCGCCGGGATCGGCTGCGCCTCAGCCTGCTTCCAGGGTCCGGGCGATCGACGCGATGGTCCGCGGTCCCACCCGGCAGCAGCCGCCGATCAGCCGGGCGCCCGCGTCCCGCCACGCCGAGACCCGCTCGGCGGCGAAGGTGGCACGGCCGTCCCAGGCGCGGGCCGCGGCGTCCCAGGACTCGCCGCTGTTGGGATAGGCGACGACCGGTTTGCCGGTGACCCGGGCGGCGATCCCGACCGCCCGGTCGACGTCCTCGGGCGCGCAGCAGTTCACGCCCACCGCGATCACCTCGTCCGCGTCCGCGGCCAGGGCGAACGCCTCCGCCAGCGGTTGTCCGGCCCGGGTGCGCTCCCCGTCGACGCTGTACGACAGCCAGACGGGCACGCCGAGTCCGCGCACCGCCCGCAACAGGGCCGCCGCCTCGTCGGCGTCCGGGACGGTCTCCAGTGCCAGCACGTCCGGGGCGGCCCCGGCCAGCACCTCCAGGCGCGGGCGATGGAAGCGTGCCAGCTCCGCCACGCTCAGCCCGTACCGGCCCCGGTACTCGGAGCCGTCCGCGAGCATCGCCCCGTACGGTCCCGCCGACGCGGCCACCCACAGCGGGCGCGTGATCCCCTCGTCGCGGGCGCGCCGTGCCGCGTCCCGGGCCAGCCGCACGCTGTCGGTGAGCAGCCGGGCCGCCTGCCCGCGGCCGATCCCGCGGTTTGCGAAGCCCTCGAAAGTGGCCTGGTAGGAGGCGGTGGTGGCGACGCTCGCGCCCGCCCTGAAGTACGCGAGATGCGCCGTGGAGATCGCCTCCGGCCGCTCGACCAGCAGCCGTGCCGACCACAGTGCGTCGGCCAGGTCGTGCCCGGCGGATTCGAGCTGGTTGGACAGACCGCCGTCGAGCACGACCGCACCGGCCCCGAGCGCTTCGGCAAGCCGCGGTGAGCTGTCGCTGGTCATGCCTCGACGCTAGCCGATGCCACCGGCGGACGGCCCGAGTGCCGAGTGCCCGAGTGCCCGAGGTCGACGACGGGCCGTGGCCCCTCGGCCACGCACCACCGACCGGCCGTGGCGGCAACGCCACCAGCCCGGTCACCACACCGGACCATTCCCATCCCCAGTTTCCGCCTGACCCCCTGACCCCCTGACCCCCTGACCCCCTGACCCCCTGACCCCCCTGACCGCCTGACCCCCTGAACGCCCGCCCAGCCGCCTGACCGTCTGTCCCCGGCCCGCCACCCACCCGATACAGGACTTGCCGCACCCGATCCCGAACTGCCGCCACTCGACCTGGAGTTGCCCCTACCCGATACCCGACTACCCTGCGCGGCGAGCGAGTCAGCCGACGCGGCCCCCGAGCCGACGCCGCGGAACACCCCCACGGCGAGTCGATAAAGGTCCTCAATCGCTCGATAAGTGGAGGATCTTGGACAGGATCCGGTCCACGACGTCAGGATGCCGGGCGTGATCCCCGTCTTCACGGACGACGAGCCGCGTGGGCCGAGAGCGGGGATGTTTCCGAGGAGTTCGCGTGCTGATTCCGAGCGCCCCGCAGACTTGCGCCCCGCCCGGCAGTCCAGAGACCACTTCGTACCCGTTCCGCCTGACCCTCAGTCCGACCCCGACCCCGACCCCGACCCCGACCCCGACCCCGACCCGGACCACGCCCCCGACCCCGACCCCGATTCCGACTCGGGCTGTGGGCAGCCTCCTCCGCTCCGCGGCCGTCGGTCTCCCGTCCGGGCGAGAGTGCCGGATCCATGGCGGCTGAAGCGTCCGGAACAACACAAACCGTCGACGCGCCGGTCCACCCACCGAAGCGATCCCGGCCGCGCAGATGGATGTCCGACGAACCACGGCCGCCCCGGGGCAGGGTCGCCGCGTCGGCCGTCACCACGTCGGCCGGACTGGCGGTGCTGGTGGCGGTGGGCACGCTCATGCACCAGACGGTGCTGGTACCGCCGCTCGCCGCCACCACGGCGATCGTCACCGCCACCCCCGACTCGCCTCTCGCCCAGCCCCGCCACGTCCTCGGCGGCCACCTGCTGTCCTGCCTCGTCTGCTTCGCCGCGCTCGCGCTCGGTTTTCACGGTCCGTGGGCCGCCGTCGTGGCCTGCGGCATCGCGTCCGCACTCGTGCTGCTGCTCAAGGCGGCCCATCCACCGGCCCTGGCGACCGCCGTCATGATCATGCTCACGGACCCGCCTCCTGGCCACTTCGTACCCCTGCTGGCGGCCGGCGCGGTGCTGCTGGTCGTGGTGCAGATGGTCTCCGCCCGTCTGCGAGGAGAGGTCTACCCCACGTCCTGGTGGTGAGCCGACACGGCCGTGACGTCGGCCCGCCACCGCCCGCCACCGCCCGCGATCGGCCGCCGCGCCAGCCCGCGCATCGCGACCTGCCGGTCGTCACTGACCGCGGGCGGCAGGCAGGTCGGCATCAGTCGGCGGCGCGGAACGAGCCCTCGCCGACGCGATCCCACGACATTTCGGTCGGCGCCGAAGCGAACCGGGCCTAGCGTCGGCCCTATGAGCGACATCGCGCAGAAGACCGCGGCGGAAGCGGTGGTGGCGGCGGAAGCGACCATGCCGACCGTGGCGGCCGTGCCGACCGTGCCGACCATCCCGACCGTGGCGGCCGTGGAAGGGGCAGCGGGATCGTTGCCGGGACGGCAAGGGGAGACGGAGCCGGGCACAGGTCCGCGTACCAGCCGGTCCTTCGCCGCGCTCCATCACCGGCCCGGTCGACCCCTGTTGCTGCCCAACGCCTGGGACCACGCCTCGGCCGCCGCCCTCGCGGCCCGCGGATTCGCGGCGATCGGGACGACGAGCCTCGGTGTCGCCGCCGCGGCCGGGCTGCCCGACGGCGCGGCGGTGACCCGCGATCACACCCTCCGGCTCGCCCTCACCCTCGGCACCGAGCCGTTCCTGCTCTCCGTCGACGCGGAGGGCGGGTTCAGCGACGAACCCGACGAGGTGGCCGAACTGGCACGGCAGTTGTGGGCCGTCGGGGCCGTCGGCGTCAACCTGGAGGACGGGCTCGGTCCCGCGGACCGGCACGCCGCGAAGATCGCCGCCGTCAAGGCGGCCGCACCCGGCCTGTTCGTCAACGCCCGCACCGACACCCACTGGCTGGGCGACGGCACGGGCACCCGCGAACGGCTGGACGTCTACCGACGGGCGGGCGCGGACGGCGTCTTCGTACCGGGGCTGAGCGACCCCGGGGAGATCGCCGGTCTGGTGCGCCACCTCGACGTCCCCCTGAACGTCCTCTACTCGCCCACCGGGCCCACCGTGCGCCACCTCGCCGACCTGGGCGTGCGCCGGATCAGCCTCGGCTCGCTGCTCTACCGCAGGGCGCTGGGCGCCGCCCTGGACGCCATGGCGGACATCGCGGGCGGCCGCGCGCCGGACGGTACGACGCCCTCGTACGACGACGTACGGGCGCTGGAACGGCGGCCCGGATGAGAGCGGGAGCACAGCCCGGTCCCGGGCGCGCTGGTACGGTGGACGCCTTTCTGGGTATGCCTGTACGACAGACCCTTTTCGACTCGTCACCGGCGAGAGACCGAGGAACCATGGACCTGGAGATCCCCGGCGAGAGGCGCCTGGCCGCCGCCGTCGTGATGGACGAACGGGAGCGGGTGCTCCTGGTGCGCCGCAGCGAGCGCGAGCGGTTCCTGCCCCGGGTGTGGGGCGTGCCGTGCGGGAAACTGGAGCCGGGGGAGAGCCCCATGGACGGCGCGCTGCGCGAACTGAAGGAGGAGACCGGCCTGCTCGGCGAGATCGTCGGCCGGGTCGGCGAGTCCTCCTTCGTCAGCGACTACCGCGGTCACGAGGTCAAGAACTGGCAGGACAACTTCCTGGTCAGGCCGCTGACCCGGGTCGTCACCCTGCCCGAGCCGGACCAGGCCCACGCCTGGCTGGCCCTCGACGAACTGACCGGCGTCGACATCGACGACTACAACCTGGACGTCGTCCGCCAGGCCGTCACGTACACGAGCTTCTGAGCAGTTCGGCCAGCTCGTCCAGCGCCGCCAGATAGCCCCGCACGTCCAGCGGAACCTTCGCCACCGCCCCCGGACGCGGACCGGCCACCGTGAACACGTCCGTGTGCCGCCGGCGCCCCGCACCCGTCTCCAGGAACAGCGTCACCGTCGGCCCGTCCGAGTCGCACCAGGCGCGGTGCAGGGTGTGCGCGGGCAGCGCGTAGGTGCTGCCCGCCGTGTAGCGCCCCACCTGAGTCAGCCGCAGCGGCTGACGTCCGGCGGGCGCCAGCCGCCAGTCCGCCGCCCCGTCCGACAGCGTCTCCTCGTAGCGGTCCGCCGCGATCCCCTCGCCCCCGGCCTCGTACAGCTCCATCGCCAGCCGGCCCCGCACGATGCAGGAGGCCAGCGCGCAGCGGTGGTTGTGGACGTCCTCCTTGCCCGCCGAGCCGGTGCCGGGATGCCAGACGTGGGCGCGCAGCATGTGTCCGGTGCCGGCGTCGACCAGCAGGAGCTTGTCGAAGCCGAGGACGTGCCGGTACGACAGCCGGGCGCGGTCCGCCGGGTCGCCCTCGCCCGAGGCCAGCTCGGCGATCAGCTCCAACAGCCGGTAGGGGGAGCCCAGTTCGGCGACCACGGCGCGGGCCGCCCACACCCTTTGGGGTTCGGGCAGTTCACCGTCCAGGGTCTCGGCCAGCAACCGCCGTGCCGCCAGGACCTGTCGACCGCCCATGCACCCACCCTTCGGCCGCCGGGCCGGAACGACGGGTTCAGCCGTCCGGCTGATACATCCATACGGCATGCGCCCGCATCGCCGAAAGACCTTGATAGGTCATCCACATGGGACGGCGCAGCTCGGTGCCGTCGTCCCGGTCCCAGCTCCAGATGCCGTCCGTGTGCCCCGCCCACACGGCGGCGAACGCCCCGTCGAGCCGCTCCCGCCAACGCGCCTGGAGACCGTCCGCCAGCGCGACCTCGCGGGCACCCGGCGTGGTCAGGGCGCGCACCAGCCAGGACGCGGTGAAGTGCCGCACGTTCAGCACCTCGTGCCGGGCCGGGTCGTCGGTGCGCGGCCTGCGCACCTCCTCACGCAGGTTCGTCACGTCCGGGCAGACGTCGTGCCGCAGGTCGGGGCAGGCGAGCAGCCAGCGCACCCCGTCCTGCCGGGCCGCCCGCGCCGCCGCGCTCTCGCCCAGCACCCGCGCCGCCCGGTCCAGGGCGACCACGGCCTGCGCGGTGTGCAGCGCCGACGGCGGCCCGTACGGCGGACACAACCGGTAGGCCCAGCACCGCAGATGCTCCCGGCGCTCGTCGTCGAGCGCGCCGTCCACCAGGGCTTCGCACAGCTCGGGCAGGTGCGGCGAGCCGGGCGTGGCGCGCAACAGACCGCGCAGCACGGTCGTGACGACATGGGTCGAGTCCCGGCCGGCCGGGTCGAGCGCGCGGGTGAACCGCGTGGTGCACCCGGCCACCTCCGCCGCCACCCGGTCGCCCGACGACCCGGCCCGCGCCAGCGCACCGAGCACCAGCGCGGTGATCTCGGGCCGGGCCTCGGACCCCTGGGTGCGCGCCGACCAGCCGCCGTCCGGCAGCCGCAGCCGCCACAGCGTCTCCACCAGGTCGCCGGTGCTCAACCGCCCGTCGGGCACGCCCAGATCGAGCATCATGTGCAGGCCGTACGCCGTGCTGAGCGCCGTGGGCGGCGCCGCGTCGCCCTCGCCCAGCGAGTGCGACCAGCCGGTGAGCCGGCCGCGCACCGGGTCGTCGACCACGGTCACCTCGCCCACCAGCGTCTCGTACGCGGCGGCCAGCACCCCCGGCAGCGGGCCGGGCGCCCCGGCAGTCGTCCTGGCGGACACCGCGGCGGGCTGCCCCGCCCCGGCGGCCCGCATCCGCAGCAGTGCTGCCGCCAGCCAGGCCGCCACCGCCGTACCGATCCCGCTCACCCCGGCGACCAGCCACTTGGCGGGCTCCCCGCCGAGCGAGTCCGGCAACACCCCGAACAGGGCCTGGAAGACGCCGTATCCCGCCGCCGCGCAGCCCAGGCTGCCCAGCCGGCCGACGAACCGGGCGGGCGGCGAGCCCACGCCTGCCGGCGGCACCGGCCCGGCCGCCCCGGATCCCGAGGGCCCGCGTCCCAACTGCTGTTGCGACAAGGCGCGCTCCCTCCCCCGCGGCGGCACACGACACCCGCTCACACTCGCGAAAAGTCCAGTCTATGGGGTCGGCGGGACCCCGGTGCCGTCGGCGGCGGGCGCCGTCCGGGGCCAGTGCTCCAGCGCGATGTGCAGGGCGTCGACCGCCTTGTCCCAGGAGAGCTGTACGTCCCGTGGGGCGGCGAAACCGCCCGCCGACTCCAGGGCGCAGTAGCCGTGGAAGGTGCTGCGCAGCAGGCGTACGGCGTCGGTCAGATCGGGTTCGGCGAGACCGTAGGCGCGCAGCAGGCCGTAAGTTGTCTCGGCGGTGCGGCGCAGGGCGGGGGAGTCCGTGACGAGGTCCTGGTCGATCCGGATCTGGGTGGCCGCGTACCGGCCCGGCCGCTCAAGCGCGTACGACCGGTAGGCCGCGGCGAACGCGACCAGCGCGTCCTTTCCGGTCCGGCCCGCCACGGCGGCCGCGATCCGGCCGATCAGCTTGCCGCCCGCGTACAGCGCGAGCCGGGTGCGCAGCTCTCCCAGGCCGCGGACGTGCGAGTACAGGCTGGCGTCCCTGACGCCGAAGCGGCGGGCCAGCGCGGACAGGGTGACGTGCTCGAAGCCCACCTCGTCGGCCAGTTCGGCCGCCGCGGCGACGAGCCGGTCGACGGTGAGTCCTGCCCGGGGCATGCGGCGGGCGACCTCCGAATCCCTCTGTCGGCGACCGGTCGGCGCCCGGTCGGTCGGCCGAGACCGGCCGCTCCACCGACGGTCGGTCGGACCACGGTCGGCCGGCCCATGCGGCCGGCCGCCTAATATAGCCAGGTCCGGCGGTGCGTCGGCGTGGGCCGCGGGCGGGGAGCCGGGCCCGGACGCACGCGGTGACACGGGGGTGGGACGGATGGACGACGGGGCGCGGCCCCTGTGGCGGCAACGGGACTTCGGGACCTTCTGGTTCGCGCAGACCCTGTCCGTCCTCGGCGACTCCTTCGCGATGATCGCCCTGCCGCTGCTGGTGCTCCAGGCCACCGGTTCGCTCGCCCGGATGGGGCTGCTCACGGCGGTGGGCGGTGCGGCCTCCGTGCTGGCCGCGGTCTTCGCCGGGGCGGTGGTGGACCGGGTCGACCGACGCAGGCTGCTGATCGGCTGCGACCTGGTGCGCATGGTGCTGTACGGACTGGTGCCGCTGGTGTGGGCGTTCGGCCCGCGCGGCTGGCTGCTCTACGTGGTCCTCCCGGTGTGCGAGGCCGTCGGCATGCTGTTCGCCGTCGCCTACGTCACCGTCGTGCGGGGGCTGGTCGACCGGGACCGGCTGACCGAGGCCAACGGCCGGCTGAACGCCACGGCGGCCGCGGCCGGGGTGTGCGGACCGCTGGGCGCGGGCCTGGTCGCGGCCTGGACGGGACCCTCCGCCGCGATCGGTGTGGACGCGGCGAGCTTCGGGGTGTCGGCGGCCTGCCTGTGCTTCGTCCGGATCCGGGCGCGCGCCGTGGACGGCGCCGAACAGCCCGGTCGGGCCGGCCTGTGGCGGGACCTGCGCACCGGCGTGTCCTTCCTCCGCCACCACCCGGTGCTGCGCACCCTGACCGTCCTCCTCTTCGTCTTCAGCTTCCTCACCCTCGGCCTCACCGACCTGGTCATCTACCACGTCAAACACGACCTCGGCCATCCGGACGGCACGGTCGGCACCGTCATGGCGGTGGGCGCGCTCGGCACGATCGCGGGCTCCCTCCTCGTCGCCCGGGTCCGGCGGCGGTTCGGTTTCGGGCCGACCTGGACCGGTTCGGTCGCGGTGTGCGGGCCGGCCTTCGCCGGTCTCGGCCGGACGCACGAGGTGGCCGTCGTCGCCGTGCTGAGCGCCGTCTTCCTGGCCTGCGTGGGCATGGCGGGCACCTGCTCCATGTCCCTGCGGCAGGAGGTCACTCCGGAACCCCTGCTGGGCCGGGTCACCTCCGCCTTCTGGACCCTCCAGTACTCGGCGGCACCGGTCGGCGCCGCCGTCCTCACCTGGGCCGCACAACGGCACGGTACGGCGCTGGTCGCCGCCGTCGCCGGCGGCTGCTGCGTACTGATCGCCGCGGTCGCGTCGGCCACCCCGGTCCGCGGGGCGTGACCGGCGGGCGGTGGTGCCGCGAACAGGGCCCCCAGCCGGGAGGTCGAGGAAACCGGCGAGGATCCGGGGCAGGCCGAGCGGACCCGGCCCGGCGGCCGGTGCCCGCGCCGCGCAGTCCGGGCACCGCCGGCCCCGCGCTGCGCAGTCCGGGCACCGCCGGCCCGTAGAGGGCCTGGAGCATGCCGATGAGGACGAAGCCGATGCAGGACGCCACCGCGGCCGGCCGGGTGAACAGGCGCCGGCCGGCCGCGGTGGCCGTCATGTCCCGGTCGGTCAACCGAGTTCCGAGAAGACGAAGGAGAACTCCGCGGGTTCGGCCCGCAGGTGGTACCGCGGGAGTGGGCCGGGACCGCAGGACTGCGAGCCGATGCCGTGCTGGCCGTGGTCCAGGTTGACCCACACCGTGTCACCGGGTGTGAGGTCGCCGCGGTGGGTGGCGGCGTCCAGTTGCTCGGTGGTCCAGCGGCGGGCGGTGAACCAGAACTCCGGGTCGCCCTCGACGCGCAGCCCGCCGATCTCCGCCCAGCGGACGTCGGCGCGGGCGCCGTTCTCCTGCGGGCGGACGTACGGGGTCTGCAGGTCGTCGACCGTGGACTCCCAACGGGCCGGCAGCGCCGCCGACCTCGTGTCCGGGTACGCCTCGCCGGGGCCGCCGCCGAACCAGCGCACCCGGTCGGCGGCCGACAGCCCGAGGCGGACACCGAGCCGGGGCAGCGGCACCGTCCAGTCGCCCTCGGGGGTCACGGACACCGTGAGCCTCACCCGGTCGCCGTCCGACGTCCAGCGGTACACCGTCGCCAGCCCCGCCTCCCGGGCGGCGGGCGCCACCCGGGTGCGCACCGTCAGCGCGTCGCCCTCCGCTTCCACCGCGTCGATGCGGTGCCGCATGCGGTGCAGACCGAGCCGGCGCCACAGCGGCCCGTACCGGGTGTCGGTCTGCCAGGCCGCGCCGTCGTCGTTGTCGGTGGGCGCCCGCCACACGTCGAGGCGCGGACCGGTGACCGGCAGCGCGCCGATCGCCGTCAGCGTGCCGGTCCGGGCGTCGAAGGAGGCCGGGCCGAGGGTGATCAGCCGCTCGCCGGGCACCGGACGCGCACGCGCCGTGACGGACGGCACCGGGCGCGGCGTGACCGGGAACCGTCCCCAGGCGACCACGTGGCCGCGCGGCCCCCACGCGGTGTCGGCGGCCAGCACCGCCCGTACCGTCCCCTGGACCTCGCCCGGACCCGCCGGGGGCGGCTGCGGGAGCTTCACCTCGGCCGACTCGCCGGGTGCCAGGGCCGGCACCGCCAGCGCGCCCGACTCGACCGTCTCGCCGTCCACCTGGTACGACCACTCGAAGGCGAACGCGGACAGATCGGCGAAGTCCTGCTTGTCGGTGATGCGCACGGTGCCGCGCGCGCCGTCCCCGTCGATCAGGACGGGCTCGATCACCTTCTTGTACTCGACCAGACCGGGGGAGGGCCGGCGGTCCGGGAACAGCAGGCCGTCGCAGACGAAGTTCCCGTCGTGCAGTTCCTCCCCGAAGTCGCCGCCGTACGCGAAGCCGTACCGCTCGTCCTCGATGCCGTGGTCGATCCACTCCCAGATGAACCCGCCCTGGAGCCGCTCGTACGACTCGAAGATCCGCTGGTAGTCGGCGAGGCCGCCGGGGCCGTTGCCCATGGCGTGCCCGTACTCGCACAGGATGAAGGGGAGTTCGCGGCGGCGCCGGGTGCCGCCGTCCAGGCCGCGGCCGATCCGTTCGACCTCGGCGTGCGGGGCGTACATCCGCGAGTACACGTCCGTGTCACGGCAGGTGCGGTCGCCCTCGTAGTGGACGAGCCGCGCGGGGTCCCGGCCGTGGATCCACTCGGACATCGCGGTCAGGCCGCGGCCGGTGCCGGCCTCGTTGCCCAGCGACCACATCACCACCGACGGGTGGTTCTTGTCCCGCTCCACCATGCGGGCGGCACGGTCCAGCAGGGCCGGGGTCCAGCGGTCGTCGTCGACGGGGTTGTCCCGCCACCCCTGCTCGGTGAAGCCGTGGGTCTCCAGGTCGCACTCGTCGATCACCCACAGGCCCAGCTCGTCGCACAGGGCGAGGAAGGCGGGGTGCGGCGGGTAGTGCGAGGTGCGGACGGCGTTGATGTTGTGCCGCTTCATCAGCAGCACGTCCTCGCGCATGGTCGCCAGGTCGAGGGCGCGGCCCAGGCGCGGGTGCCACTCGTGCCGGTTGACGCCCTTGAACAGCACCGGCCTGCCGTTGACCTTGATCAGGCCGTCGGACAGTTCCACCGTGCGGAAGCCGACGCGCAGCGGCACCCGTTCGCCCTCGGTGGCCAGCACGCCGTCGTACAGCGTCGGGGTCTCCGCGGTCCACGGCCGGGCCGGGACCGTCACCGGCTCGCCGGTCGCGACGTCGATGCCGAGGCCGGGCACGGTGACCCGGCCGTCCACGTCCGAGTCGACGCGCAGCGTGCCCGTGCCGGTGCGGTGGTCGTAGGCGGCGTGCACGAAGAAGTCGAGGACGGCGCCCGCCGGGCGGTGCAGCAGGGTGACGTCCCGGAAGATGCCGGGCAGCCACCACTGGTCCTGGTCCTCCAGGTACGAGCCGGCCGACCACTGGTGGACCCGGACGGCGAGCACGTTGCCGGTGGGCCGCAGCAGGTGTCCGACCGCGAACTCGTGCGGCAGCCGGGACCCCTTGAACTCGCCGATGTCCGTGCCGTTCAGCCAGACGCGGGCGCAGGACTCCACCCCGTCGAAGCGCAGCACGCAACCGCCCTCGGCGAGGTCCGGCCAGTCGTCGGGCAGGTCGAAGAGGCGCAGGTGGTCGCCGGTCGGGTTCTCGGTGGGCACGCGGGGCGGGTCCACCGGGAACGGGTAGAGGTGGTTGGTGTAGATCGGGGAGCCGTGGCCCTGGAGCACCCAGTGGCCGGGCACCGGGATCTCCGCCCAGCCGTCAAAGTCGTAGCCCGGCTCGGCGAACGCGTCGTCCTCGGCGTCGGCCGTCGGCGACAGGCGGAAGCGCCAACCGCCGTTCAGGGACAGGGAAGCGGCATCGGAGGAGGGGTACCAGGCGCGGGGCGGCAGGGCCCCGGAGCCGGGCGAGACGTCCTCGACGTAGTCAACGGTCCGGAAAGACATCGGTCTCCTTGCTCGGCCCTCGACGCCGGTCCGCGCGGCTCCCCCACCGGCCGTCGCCGGGGGAGAGGAGGAACGCGGGCGGCGGGGGCGGGATGGACGTGGCGGTGGCCGTGGAGATCAGGTGGCGGGGACGGTCGGGTCGGCCAAGGTGGTCTGGTGGCCGTGACGGGGGCGGTCTCGGTGGCCGGGGTGGCCGTGGTGGTGGCCGCGATCGGGGTGGCCGCGACCGGGGTGGTCACGACCGGGTGGTCGCGCGGGAACCCCGGGAAGTACTGCCGGACGGGTCGGCGGGTGGCACCACCGGTGCCGCGGCCGGAGCCACGGCCGTTGGGACGCTACCCTTCGCCCAATACTTCGGCAAGGGGTTGGACGAAGTGCCCCCCGAAGGGGTGGGGAACCAGTGGTCCACCTGTTCGAACGAAGTCGAGAACCCGGGGGAGCGAGCTGCCGTGACGGATCCGCGCTCGACGTACCGGACGTCCCGCGGAGCGTTCAGCGCCTGGCCGGGGGCCTGGTGCGGGCCGGGTCCGGGCCCGGCCGGCCGGCCGGCTGGAGCGCGCCCTCCAGCGCGAACGTCGCCGCGCCCAGGGAGACCGGGTCGGTGGGGATCGGC
The DNA here is from genome assembly GCF_042268025.1 of Streptomyces sp. NPDC056161. Lineage (NCBI taxonomy): Bacteria > Bacillati > Actinomycetota > Actinomycetes > Kitasatosporales > Streptomycetaceae > Streptomyces > Streptomyces sp. NPDC056161. The sequence continues at coordinate 17,813 of NZ_JBHJUV010000002.1, read as the reverse complement.
GAGAGGACGATCTCGGTGGCGGCCAGCGGGCGGCGCAGCGCGTACCCGGCGACGGCCGCGCGCACCTCGGTGAGCAGCCGCTCGCCGAGCCGCGCGGCGACCCAGCTGCTGAGCACGACGACCTCGGGGTTGAGCAGGTTGATCAGGTCCGAGATGCCCGCGCCGAGATAACGGGCGGTGTTGCGGACCACCGTGACCGCCACCGGGTCGTCGGCGGCCACCGCGCGGGCCAGCGCCTCGATCGTGGCGGTCTGGTCCGCCGGGTGCAGCAGCGCGGACCGCGGGCTGACCTCGCGCAGGTTCCGCATGATGCCGGGCGCGCCGACGTACGTCTCCACACAGCCCTGATTGCCGCAGTGGCACCGCCGGCCGTCCAGCACGAGCGTGGTGTGCCCCCACTCGCCGGCACTGTTGCTGACCCCCCGGTACAGCCCGCCGCCGAGCGCCAGACCCGCGCCGACCCCGGTGCCGAGGTTGACCACCACGGCGTCCCCCCGGCCGCGCGCGGCCCCGAACCACAGCTCGGCCACCGTGCAGGCGCGCAACGGGTTGTCCAGGTACAGCGGATAGGCGATGTGCTCGGCGAGCAGGGCGTGCAGCGGTACCCCGTGCCAGTCCCAGTTGGCCGCGTACTCGGCGACACCGGAGTCCCGGTCCACCTGGCCGGGGAAGCTCACGCCCACACCGAGGACCCGGGCCGCCTCGACCCCGGCCTGCGCCACCACCGAGCCGACCGCCGCGGCGACGTGCCCGACCACCTGCTCCGGGCGGTTCTCGTCGGGACGCAGCTCCTCGTCGGCGCGGGCCAGCACGTTCAGCGCGAGATCGAACAGCTCGGCGTGGACGTAGGTCTCCGCGATGTCGACGCCGATCAGCGCGCCCCCCGACGCGTTGACGGCGACGAGCCCGCGCGGGCGGCCCCCCGCCGAGTCCTCGAAGCCGACCTCGGTGATCATGCGGAGGTCGAGCAGCTCCCCGACGAGCGTGGCGACCGTGGCGAGGCTCAGCCCGGTGGCGGCGGCCAGTTCCTGCCGGGACGCCGGGGACTCGGCGATGATCTGACGCAGCACCTCGTAGCGGTTCGCGGTACGGATGTCACGTGACGTGCGCTTCACGGAACTGCCCCTCCCAGCCCCGTTCCCGCAGGCCGGACGGGGGCGGCTTCGGCGTCGGGCTCCGGCGTGGCGCAAGGGTATGGGCTGGAAGGGGCGCGGGCAAGTTCGGCCAGGACTTAGGAAATGGCCTTTATGAAGTCACTCGCCCAGAGCGTCGCGGACGAAGTCGTTGGCGAACTTCCCGGTCGGATCCAGGGATCCCGCGAGCGCCAGGAAGTCGTCGAGACGCGGATAGCGCCCGCGCAGCACGGACGCCGACGCGGTGAACACCTTGCCCCAGTGCGGACGCGGTCCGAACGGATCCAGCGCCTCCTCCAGCCGGCGCACCACCGGCAGCACCGCGGCGATGTCGTCGACCCAGGTGAAGTGCAGCGCGACCGAGTCCCGGCCGTGGGCGGGGCCGAGCCACTGCGGGTCGGCGGCGACGGTCCGCACCTCGCAGGTCTGCAACAGGGGCGCGACCGTCCCCCGGACCGTGTCCAGCGCGTGCAGCGCGTCAAGGGCGGCCGACCGCGGCAGCAGGTACTCCGACTGCAACTCGTCGCCGTTGCTCGGGGTGAAGTCCGCCCTGAAGTGCGGCAGCCGTTCGTGCCAGGGACCGGGCACCCCGAACTGCGGGGTGCAGTTGACCGCGGACATGCCCGGCACCGGGTGCATGGCCTCGGTCGCGGGCGCCGCCCAGGGGAAGACCGGCGGCGCCTGGTCGGTGCGCCGCTTCAGCCACACCTGCCGGAAGCCCGGCTCCCGCCAGTCGGTGAACAGGCTCACGCTGTACGCCGCCGCCGCGACCGTCTCGAAGTCGAGTCCGGCCAGCGGCAGTTCCGTGAAGACGTGCTGCTCGACCTCGTAGGCCGGTTCCAGGTCGAGGGTGAGCGCGGTGACCACGCCGAGCGCGCCGAGGGCGGTGACCGCACCGCCGAAGCGGGCGTCGCCCCGCGCGACGACCACCGTCGAGCCGTCCGCGGTCAGCAGCTCCACCTCCCGTACCGGGGCGGCCAGCGAGCCGTTGCCGACCCCCGAGCCGTGGGTGCCGGTGGCCACCGAACCGGCCACCGAGATGTGCGGCAGGGACGCCATGTTGGGCAGGGCGAGACCGCGCGCGTGCACCGTGCGGGCCAGTTCGGCGTACCGGACGCCGCCCGCGACCCGTACCGTGCGGGCCGCTGTGTCCACGTCGAGGTCGGGCGGCAGGTCGGCGATGGAGACCAGGACGCCGTCGGCGCCCGGGTCGGCGATCCGGTTGAAGGAGTGGCCGCTGCCCAGCACCCGCAGCCGGGTGGCGGCGGTCACCAGGGACCGCAGCGCGTCCAGCGACCGCGGGCGGTGGTACTCCTTGGCCGTGTAAGTGATGTTGCGCGCCCAGTTGGTGACTCTCTGCGTCAACCCCGTCACCTCTCCCAGTGAGTGTTCGTGCTGCTCAGACCTTCTCATTCGCGGTGCCGCACGGCGGCGGTCCCCCTGGTCGGGGCGGCGCGGACGCCGTGGCGGCACGGCCCGCAGGGGGACCCGGCACATCCGACGCGCGAGCGGGGGCATACCGTGAGGAGTCGAACGCCTGAGCCGGGAGGAGACACGGGATGGGCAGCCGTACCGCGCTGGTCGAGGATCTGATGGAGCGCTTCCCGCACGTACCGCGGGAAGCCGTCTTCAAGGAGGACCTGCTACGGGGCGGTGTCGCCTTCGACGCGTCCGCCCTGTCCGACAACGAGGACGGCGAGGTCAAACCGAAGTCGTACTTCATCTTCTCCTTCGACCACGGCACCCTGCCGGAGCTGGGCGAGGCCGCGCTGCGCCGCCCGCCGGAGGAGATCATCCTCACCGGCGGCCCGTACGACCTGCGCCGGACCGTGGTGTCCGTGCGGGTGAACCCGACCTCGCCGTACCGGGTCGCCGCCGACGGCGAGGGGCAGCTCGGGCTCTACCTCGACGGAAAGCGGATCGCCGACGTCGGCGTGCCGCCGATGCCCGAGTACTACCGGCACACCCTCTCCAACGGGAAGTCCGTGATGGAGGTGGCCCCCACCATCCAGTGGGGCTACCTGATCTACCTCACCGTCTTCCGCGTCTGCCAGTACTTCGGCGCGAAGGAGGAGTGCCAGTACTGCGACATCAACCACAACTGGCGCCAGCACAAGGCGGCCGGCCGGCCCTACACCGGCGTGAAGGACGTCGAGGAGGTCCTGGAGGCGCTGGAGATCATCGACCGGTACGACACCCAGAAGGCGTCCACCGCCTACACGCTCACCGGCGGCGCCATCACCAAGACGGTCGCCGGGCGCGACGAGGCCGACTTCTACGGCCACTACGCCAAGGCCATCGAGGAGCGCTTCCCGGGCCGCTGGATCGGCAAGGTGGTCGCCCAGGCCCTGCCCAAGGACGACGTGCAGCGCTTCAAGGACTACGGCGTGCAGATCTACCACCCGAACTTCGAGGTGTGGGACCGCCGCCTCTTCGAGCTGTACTGCCCGGGTAAGGAGCGCTACGTCGGCCGCGACGAGTGGCACCGCCGGATCCTGGACTCCGCCGACGTCTTCGGCGCGCGCAACGTCATCCCGAACTTCGTGGCCGGTGTCGAGATGGCCGAGCCGTTCGGCTTCACCACCGTCGACGAGGCCATCGCGTCCACCACCGAGGGCCTGCGCTTCTTCATGTCGCACGGGATCACGCCCCGCTTCACCACCTGGTGCCCTGAGCCCACCACCCCGCTCGGCAAGGCCAACCCGCAGGGCGCGCCGCTGGAGTACCACATCCGGCTCCTTGAGGCGTACCGCGCCACCATGGACGACTTCGGCCTGTCCTCCCCGCCCGGCTACGGCCCGCCCGGACCCGGCCGCGCGGTCTTCTCCGTCAGCTCCTTCATGGACAGCCTCCCGGCCCGGGAGACGGCGACCGAGCCGGCCGAGGTCTGACGCCACCGGAGCCTTGGGCCGTCGGACAGGGAGGTCCCTTCCGGCGGCCGTCCGGCATGCGCCGCGGGGCGCGTCCCGGCGCGCGGTTCCTGCTCCGCGCGCGGCCCCGCGGCCGGTCCCGCGCACGGCCGCGAGCCCTGCTCCGACCGGCCCGGAGCCAGCGCCGAAGAGGCTGCTTGTCAGCCGTGTCGACGTCGTGAAAGGCTCGGCTTCGCCGCGAGGTTTCCCCACAACCACACGGCCCCTATGGTGAGTTGACCTCGCCCGTGGACGCAGGAGACCCATGCCCGAACCGCCGACCCCTCAGGACGCCACCGAGGCCGCGCTGTTCGCCGAGTACGGGGACATCGTGCTCTCGTACGCCGACCTGTGCACCTCCGGCGCCGGGACGGCCGAACGACTGGCCGCGGAGGCGTTGACGCTCGGCACGCGCGAGGCCCGCGCCATGGGATACGCACCCGGGCGCACCGCGGGCCGGCGCACCGCCCGGCTGCCCGTGATCCCGCTGCTGCTCGCCGCCGTACGCGCCACGGCCGCCGGCTGGGAGGCCGCGGGGCGCGGCCACCAGCTCGACCCCGGCCTGCGGCTGTGGCTCACCTCCGGGCAGGCCGCCCGCTACACCGGGCCGCCCCCGCAGCGCCCGGTCGCCCTGCGCGGCCTCAGGGACCTCCAGGAGGCGGACGCCACACTGCTGTGGCTCGCCGAGGTGGAGGCGCTGCCGCTGCCCGTCGTGGCCCGCAGGCTCGGGCTCGACCCGGACCGCGCGGCCCGCGAACTCGACCAGGCGCGGACCCTGTTCCGGGACCGCTGCCACCGCGCCCACCTCGACACCCCGATGGACGCGGAGTGCCGCAGCTTCGCCCGGCTGCTGGACGTGGTCACCCGCGCGCCCGCCACCGACACCCCCGACGACCTCGCCCGGCACCTCGCCTGCTGCGCACGGTGCGCGGAGGCCGCCGGCTGCCTGCGGCTGCACGGCGGCGGACTGCCCGCGGCGCTGGCCGGCGGAGTCGTCGGCTGGGGCGGCCTCGCCTATCTGGAGCGCCGCCGCCGGGCGGCCGAGGCACGGCTCGGCGCGGTCCGCCCGCAGACACCGGCGGACCGGGAGACCGACGACCCGACGGCCGGCGCCGGCCATGGCCGTCTGCTGCGCAACAGCCTGCTCGCCACCGCCGTCCTGCTGTCGGTGCTGGCGCTCGGGGTGTCGATGACGCCCCGCGGCGGCACCGCCCGCACCGGGGGCTCCGACGCCGACTGGGCCGCCCGTCACGACAACCGGCAGCCGTCCGCCGAACCCACCGAACCACTGCCGTCCGCCGAGGCCAGCCGCCGCCCGCTCCCGTCCGCGAGCCCCTCGCGGTCCACGCCCGCCACCCGCTCCGCCACTCCCACGGCGATCCGCACCGCCCTCGGGGCCGGCGACCGCGAACCCGGCCCGGAACCCCAGGGCACCACGTCCGCGACCGCGTCCGCCGCCACCCGTGCTCCCGCCGTCGCGCCCAGCCCGCCGGCCGCCTGCCGGGTCGAGTACGACCAGGTCGACGAGTGGACCGGCGGTTTCCAGGCCACCGTCACCGTCACCACCGCCGAGGCCCTGAGCGACTGGCGCGTCGCCTGGTCCTTCCGGGACGGCCAGCAGGTGAGCCAGATGTGGGACGCGCGGATCAGCCAGCAGGGCTCCCGGGTCACCGCGCGCGCCACCGACTACGACGCGTCCGTCGCCGCGCACGGCAGCCTCAGCTTCGGCTTCCTCGGCGCGTGGCACGGCAGGAACTCCGCGCCGTACGCGTTCACGCTGAACGGCGCCGCCTGCGTCGCCTCCTGACCGCCCGCGGGAAAACAGGTTGACGCGGGGAGTTCGGGGCGGGATAGATTCTGCGTGCGCACACCGAGCGGTGCGCGCGACCGAGAGCGGACGAGGAGGTGTCGACCGATGGCTGTCGTTGCGATGGGCGCTGCCCGCATCCAGGAATCCATCAAGTCCACCTCCGTGGCCACCGGCTGACGACCACTCACCGAGCCGCGCACCAGGCGCGCGCCACCGCCGGGGCCACCCTGTGAAGGGTTTCCCGTTGTCTTCCACCTCCGAAGTTTTCGCCGCTCTCGCTCCCTACGGCTGGGACCAGGCGTGGGCGGACCAGTTCACTCCCCACGCGGCCGAAGGGCTGCTGCCCGGCCGGGTCGTCCGGGTCGACCGCGGCCAGTGCGACGTGATCACCGCCGGCGGGGTGCTGCGCGCCGACACCGCCTTCGTCACCCCCCACGACCCGCTGCGGGTCGTGTGCACCGGCGACTGGGTCGCCGTCGAACCCGGCGGCAACCCGCGCTACGTACGGTCGTACCTGCCGCGCCGTACCGCCTTCGTGCGCTCCACCTCGTCCAAGCGGTCCGAGGGACAGATCCTCGCCGCCAACGTCGACCACGCCGTCGTCGCCGTGTCCCTGGCCGTCGAACTCGACCTCGGCCGCGTCGAACGCTTCCTGGCCCTGGCCTGGGAGTCCGGGGCGCAGCCCGTGGTCGTGCTCAGCAAGGCCGACCTCGTGCCCGACCCGGAGACCCTCGCGCACCTCGTGCGGGACGTGGAGACGGCCGCTCCCGGGGTGCCGGTGCTGACCGTCAGCGCCCTGCGCGGGGAGGGCCTCGACACCCTCGTCGCGCTGGTCGGGGCGGGCACCTCCGTGCTGCTCGGCCAGTCCGGCGCGGGCAAGTCGACCCTCGCCAACGCCCTGCTCGGCGAGGACGTGATGGACGTCCGGGCCGCCCGGGACGTGGACGGCAAGGGCCGGCACACGACCACCACCCGCAACCTGCTCGCGCTGCCCGGCGGGGGCGTGCTCATCGACACACCGGGGCTGCGCGGCGTCGGGCTCTGGGACGCCGAGACCGGCGTCGGACAGGTGTTCGCCGAGATCGAGGAACTGGCGCAGGAGTGCCGCTTCCACGACTGCGCGCACGACTCCGAGCCCGGCTGCGCGGTCACGGCCGCCGTCGAGACCGGCCGACTGCCGGTCCGCCGCCTGGAGAGCTACCGCAAGCTCGTCCGGGAGAACCAGTGGATCGTCGCCAAGACCGATGCGCGGGCCCGCGCCGAACTGCGCCGGGACTGGAAGCGGAAGGGGGCGGAGGGCAGGGCGGCGATGCAGGCCAAGCGCGGACACCTGCGCTGAGTCCGCGGGGGCGGCGGGCGGCGGGCGCACGGGAGCGGCAGCGTCGCGTCCGATTTCCGCCAGCCGCCCCCGCCCGCGTCACCCACACTGGATGACGTGATGGACGAGGACAGCAGGTACGAGGCCGTGCGCAGCCGGGACGCCCGGTTCGACGGGGAGTTCTTCTTCGCCGTCGAGACGACCGGGATCTACTGCCGTCCCAGCTGTCCGGCCGTGACCCCGAAGCGGCGGAACGTGCGGTTCTTCACGACCGCCGCCGCCGCGCAGGGCCGCGGCTTCCGGGCGTGCCGCCGTTGCCGCCCGGACGCCGTGCCCGGCTCCGCCGACTGGAACGTCCGCGCCGACGTCGTGGGCCGTGCGATGCGGCTGATCGGCGACGGCGTCGTCGACCGCGAAGGCGTCGCCGGGCTCGCCGACCGGCTCGGCTACAGCGCACGGCAGGTCCAGCGGCAGCTCACCGCCGAACTGGGCGCCGGACCCGTCGCGCTCGCCCGCGCCCAGCGGGCGCACACCGCGCGCGTCCTGTTGCAGACCACCGACCTGCCGATCACCGAGATCGCCTTCGCGTCCGGGTTCGCGAGCGTGCGGCAGTTCAACGACACGATCCGGGCCGTGTACGCGGCCACCCCGAGCGGGCTGCGGGCCACCGCGCCGCGGGGCCGGGGCGCGGAGCCGCGCGGCATCCCGGGCTCCGGGATCCCGCTGCGGCTCGCCCACCGGGGTCCCTACCAGGCCGCCGCCGTCTTCGACCTGCTCGCGCGCGAGGCCGTACCCGGGATCGAGGAGATGCACGGCGCCCGGGGCGAGCGGAGCTACCGGCGCACGCTCCGGCTGCCGTACGGCACCGGCATCGCCGCCGTGGCCGAGCGGACCCGCTCCCCGCGGACCGCGCCCGCCCACCCGGGCGGCTGGCTGGACGCCCGGCTGCACCTCACCGACCCACGCGACCTGACCACGGCGGTGCAGCGGCTGCGCCGCTTGTTCGACCTGGACGCCGACCCGTACGCCGTCGACGAACGGCTCGCCGCCGACCCGCAACTCGCCCCGCTGGTCGCCGCCCGACCCGGCCTGCGCTCGCCGGGCGCCGCCGATCCTGCGGAGTGGGCGGTGCGCGCGCAGGCCGGACGCGCCCGGTCCGAGTGGCTGGTGCAGCGGTACGGGAAGGCGCTGGACGCCCCCTGCGGCGGCCTCACCCACCTCTTCCCGGAACCCGCCGTGCTGGCCGCCGCCGAGCCGCACGGCACCCTGGGCGCGCTGGCCGTCGCGCTGGCCGACGGCACCGTACGGCTCGACGCCGGCGCGGACCGGGACGACGCCACGCGGGCCCTGCTCGCCCTGCCCGGCCTGGCGGCGGACGTGGCCGCCGCGATCCGGATCCGCGCACTCGGCGATCCCGACGTGGCCCCGCCCGGCCTCGACATGCCGGACGGCCGACGGCCCTGGCGTTCGTACGCCGCGCGGCACCTGGACGCCGCGCGCCACCTGGACGCCGTGCGTGAGCCGGACGACGGGAACCACCCGTGCGCCGTGCGTGAGCGGGACGACGGGAACCACCCGTACCCTCACGCTCCGCGGCAAACGGACGGGGAAAAGAAGCCGCAGCCGGTATGAGTCTCGAACCGGCCTACCGGACCATCCTGACCGCACCCATCGGCCGGCTCCTGCTCACCGCGGGCCCGGACGGCGCGCTCACCGCGCTCCCCGTGCCCGGCCGGCTCTCCGCGCCCGGCCAGAAGGGCGACCGCGCGGCGGCGAGGACCGGCGGCGCGATCCCGGCCCGTTCCGGGCGGCCGGGCGCAACTGCCCGCCTACCGCGCCGGTGAACTCAAGGAGTTCCGGCTGGAGCTGAGGACGCGGGGCAGCGACTTCCGGCAGCGGGTGTGGGGCGCGCTCGACGCCGTTCCCCACGGCGTGACCACGACGTACGGCGAGATCGCCGCGCGGATCGGCGCCCCGCGGGCCGCGGTGCGTGCGATCGGCGGCGCGACCGGCGCCGACCCCCTGCTGATCGTCCGCCCGTGCCACCGGATGATCGGCGCGGACGGCTCCCTGACCGGCTACCCGGGGGGCCTCGACCGCGAGACCTGGCCGCTCACCCTGGAGGGCGCGCTCGGCCCGCGCTGACCGACGGCACCGGGCCGCCCCGCCCGGCGGAGCCGCCCTTCGGCACCGCCCGTCCACGACGGTTCCCCGTGCCCCGGCACGGCACCCGCGAACTGCGGAAAGCTCCCGCTGGGCCGAGCGGGTGTCATCCCGGTGACGTTGCTCCGGCGCCGCCCTGCCATGTGTCACCTTCGCCTCCTGCGGGCCATCGGGAAGGGCGGGCGCACACATGGTCAAGGGCGGGCGGGTTCTCGCGGCGGCGCTGCTGGCGCTGATCGGTACGACGGCGACGGCACCCGGGGCGGCGACCGCCTCCCGCGACGGCGGCACGGCGACGGCAGCGGCACGGACGACGGTGACCGCGACCGCGGCCACGGCCCGCGCCGGATCCCTGCCGAGCCCCTGGTCCGGCACCTGGGAGGCCGCCCCGTCCGGCACCACGCCCGCACTGCCGGGCGCCGCCGTCCGCAACGTCGTCCGCCTCAGCGTCGGCGGGACCCTGCTGCGGATCCGGGTCAGCAACCGGCTCGGCACCGCGCCGCTGGCGCTCGGCGCGGTCACGGTCGCGCTGCGCCGCGGGACCGGCCCGGACGCCGTGCCCGGCACGATGCGCACCGCGACCTTCGGGGGCCTGCCCACGGCCACCGTCCTGCCGGGTTCCGACGTGGTCAGCGATCCGGTGCCGCTCGTCGTGCCGGCCGCCGCCGACCTGCTCGTCACCGTCCACACCCCCGGCGACTCCGGGCCCGCGACGCACCACCGCACCGCCCTGCGGACCAGCTACATCGCCCCACAGGGGGCCGGCCGGGCCGCCGACGTGGACGGCTCCGCGTACACCGCCACCACCAGCCAGTGGTACTACGTCACCGGCGTCGACGTCCTCGGCCGCGGCGGCGCCGGCAGCGTCGTGGCCTTCGGGGACTCGCTCACCGACGGCACCGGCTCCACACCCGACGCCGACCGCCGCTGGCCCGACCGGCTCGCCGAGCGCCTTTGGCCCCAGCGGCTCGGCGTGCTCAACGCGGGGATCGCCGGCAACCGGCTGCTGCGCGACGGCACCGGGCCGAGCGCGCTGTCCCGGCTGGATGCCGACGCCCTGTCCCGGGCCGGCGTGCGGGCACTGATCGTCTTCGAGGGCATCAACGACATCAACGGCAAGCCCCAGGCGGACGACGTCCGCGACTACGAGGCCGCCTACCGCACGATCGTCAGCCGCGCGCACGCCCACGGCATCCGGGTCGTCGGGGCCACCCTCACGCCGTACGGCGGGCACGGCGGCTTCACGGCCGCCCGCGAGGACCTGCGGCAGCGGATCAACGCCTTCATCCGCACCGGCGGTGCCTTCGACGCCGTCGTGGACTTCGACGCCGCCGTCCGCGACCCGGCCGCCCCCCAGCGGATCCGGCCCGCCTACGACCCCGGCGACCACCTGCACTTCAACGACGCGGGCATGCGGGCGCTGGCCGACGCGATCGACCTCGGCGCACTGCGGTGAGGCGCCCCGGCCGCCGTTGGCCGGTTTTCGCCGGTCTCGGGCCCCGCGCCGTCAGCCCCAGACCACCGCACCCAGCCAGGCGCCCAGGATCAGCAGGCAGGTGAACAGTTCCGTCAGCACACCGGAACCGCCCGAGCGCATCGCCGTACGCAATGCCGCCATCGCCTCGCCGTGCCCGCCGAGCCGCAGCCGCTCGTGCAGATAGATCCCGGCGAGGAAACCGGGAACCGCGCCGATCACCGGGAGCAGGAAGAAGCCGAGGAACGCCCCCACCCCTGCGTACGCCTCCAGGTCCGGCGGGGCTGCGCCCGCGCGCAGCCGCCGGGGCGGCAGCGCCCAGCGCACCACCTGGGACAGGAACAGCACGACGGTCGCGCCGACCAGCACACCCCAGGCCAGCGGCTGCGGATCCTGAAGCGCCCACCACAGCACCCCGGCCCACACCAGCCACGACCCCGGCACCCCGGGCACCAGCACTCCGCACAGGCCGAGCACGATGACCAGGCCGACCAGCAGGAGTTCCCACACTCCCATCTGCCCAGGGTGCCGGAGCGTGGCCACCCGCGCAGGTCAAGTACGGGTCACTCGGGGGCGTCCCGGGCCACCCAGCCGCGTTCGTAGGCGTGCCAGCCCAACTGGAGCCGGGTCGTCACCCCGGTCAGCTCCATGAGCCGCTTCACCCGCCGCTGTACGGTCCGCAGCCCGAGGTCCAACTGCTTGGCCACGCTGGCGTCGGTCAGCCCGGCGAGCAGCAACGACAGCACCTCCAGGTCGGTGCCGTCGGGTCCGTCCGGCTGCTGCTCGCGGACGCCGGAGGCGCCCAGGCTGAGCGGCAGTGCCCGGCGCCACACCGACTCGAACAGTCCGGACAGCAGCTCCAGCAGGCCGCTTGCGTGCACCACGAGCGCGGCCGGTTCCGCACTGTGCGCGGTGAGCGGGACCATGGCGAGCGCGCGGTCGGCCACCACCAGCTTGGTCGGGACCTCGTCCACCACCCGCACCTGCTCGTCCCGGCCGAGGGCCGCGGTCAGCTCGGTGATCCCGCCCGGCAGGTCGAGCACCGACCGCTCGACCACCACCCGGTAGCGGACGCCGCGTCCGGCGGCCTGTTCCTCGGCGTCGTTCTCGGCGCCGGAGACGACCATCGGGTTCCCGGTCACCAGCGCACAGACCTCGTTGCTCGCGGCCAACTGCATCTGGAGGAACCGCTGGGCCACCGCGGCGGCGCCGGTCACCACCTCGACCAGATCGTGCACGGCGGGCTCGGCCGCCGCCGCCCGGTACTCCTCGGCGAGCAGCGCCGCCGCCAGTTCGGCCTTCTCCAGTTCGTGCCGCTGCTGGGTGAGCAGGGCGCCCAGCGCGACGCCCGGCGGCGCCGCCACCCAGCGGCCCGGACGGGCCGACGACTGGGCGGCGAGGCCCTGTAGTTCCAGGCGGCGCAGGGCCCGCTCGGTGTCGTGCTCGGCCAGGGTCAGCCGCCGCGCCAGATCGGGCACGTCCGCGGCGCCCACGGACACCAGCGCCCGGTACGCCGACTCGTGCGTCTCGTCCAGACCTATAGCTGCCAGCATCAGCCCGTCCCTCCCCGGCGCACCCGCGCCCCCGGCGGCGGGGCGTGGCGGAAATCGGCCACGGCGCAAACCCGCCTCGGGACATCATCGCCGTAGCACGGGTCGCTCTGCCAAGGTGGCGCTACCGCGAAGTCGATCACTTCTTGGGTCGCCGCGCCGACGGTGGTCCGCGACCGGGCCACTTGGGTGTCGCCGGGCGGTTCTCCCGTGGGGGGTGGAACCGCCCGGTGACCCGCACCGGGTCTGTCCGGTGCCCTGCTGAGTCACGTATCGCCCAGTTCCGTAAGGGAGTTCACCGCCTGCCTCGCTCGCCGTCGGCGGCGGACCCGGGCACCGTTTTTTTTCCGATGCCTCGTTTTCCCGGGCCCCGCGCTGTCGACAATTAGGGGCATGAGCGAGCAGGGGGGCAGGCCCACCCGATCAGAGGACGACTGGTGGGGTCAGCTGTACGACGACTCCACCCCCGACACGGGACCGGCACCGGCGGCGGACTCCCTGGACGACCGCTTCGCCTCGGCATCGAACACGGTGGCGGCTCACCCGCCCGTGCCCGCCCCCGCTCCGTCCCCGGCACCCACGACCGCCCCTGCCGGTGCCCCGGCATCCGGTCCGGCCACCGGGTCCGCCGCCGGGACGGAGACCGGGGGCGGAGCCGAGCGTGCGACCGGGGGCGGACCCGGGAGCGGGACCGGGAGCGGGACCGGGAGCGGACCCGAGGGTGCGACCGGAGGCGGCGCCGAGCGCGGGACCAGGGGCGGGGCCGGGGGCGGCGCCGGGGGCACGGTGTCGGCACAGCGCACCTCCGGTGTCCCGGAGGCGGGCCTGCCGGACACCGATGTGCCGGACTCCGGTCCGCCGGACCTTGGTCCCCGGACCGGTGTGCCGGAGGTCGGTGTGCCGGAGGTCGGTCCGCCGGAAACCGGGCCGCCGGAAACTGGTCTGCCGGAAACCGGTCCGCCGGACCCAGGTCTCCGGGCGGCCGGTCCGTCGGGCGCTCGTCCCTGGGCCGCAGGTCCACCGGGCGCTGACCCCTGGGCGGCCGGTCCGTCGTATGCCGGTCCGTCGGACGCCGGCCCCTGGGCTGCCGGTCTGTCTGATGCGGGTCTGTCTGATGCGGATGTGTCTGATGCCGGTGTGTCTGATGCGGATGTGTCTGATGCCGGTGTGTCTGATGCGGATGTGTCTGATGTCGGTCTGTCTGATGCGGGTGTGCCTGATGTCGGTCTGTCGGATGCGGGTCTGTCGGATGCCCGTCCGACGGGTGGTGGTCTCCGGGACGTCGGCCCCTCGGGCGGTGGTTCGTCGGGTGCGGATCCCTGGGCGGCCGGTCCGTCGGACGTCGGCCCTTCGGGCGGCGGTCTCGGGGACCCCCGTCCGTCAGGTGGGGGTCTTCGGAAGGCCGGTCCGTCGGGGGCCGCTTTCCACGTGGCCGGTCCGTCGGGCGCCGCTCCGCCGGACGCGGTTCCCTGGGGCGCCGTGCCACCGGCGGCCACACCACCGGCGGCCACACCACCGGCGGCCACACCACCGGCGGCCACACCACCGGCGGCCGGACCACCGGCGGCCGGACCACCGGCGGCCGGACCACCGGCGGCCGGACCACCGGCGGCCGGACCGCCGGCGGCCGGACCGCTGGACGCATGGCCGCCGGCTGCCGATCCGACGCGGCAGCGGGCGCCCTGGGAGCCGCCCCCCGCGGTCCCGGAGCCCCCGTCGACCTTCCCGCCCGCGGGCCTTGGGCGCCGGACCCCCGCCGGGGGCGCCCCGCACCTGCCGCGGGACCCCGGTCCGGTTTCCGGCGCCGAGTGGGACAGCGCGGGAGCCGGGACGCGGGGCGGGGCCGATTACGTCGGGTCCGTGCCGCCCGCCTACGACGCCGAGCCCACCACCCTGCCCCCGGCCGATCCCGACGACCTAGGCGGCCTCGTCGCGGACACCGTGCTCGACGGCGCCCGGTACGGGGTGTGCACCCTGCGGGCCGCGTCCGTGCGGGGCGACTCCGCGCGCTTCCGCGGCGAACCGCGCCGGGACGCGCTGCTCACCGCCCGGTTCGGCACGGGCGACCAGGCGCTGATCCTCGTCGCCGTGGCGACCGGCGCGCGGGGCGCACCCGGCGCCCACCGCGCGGCGGCCGAGGCGTGCCACTGGATCGGCCGGGCCGTGGGCCGCAGCCACCAGCGGCTGGTCGACGACATCCACGCGGCCCGCCGCGACGACCTGAAGTCCGGCCTGCACCGGCTCACCGACCGCAGCCTGGGCAAGCTGCGCGCCAGCGCCACCGAGCAGGGGATTCCGCCGCAGGAGTACGCGGCCGACCTGCGCTGCCTGCTGCTGCCGGCCCACCCGGACTGCCGTACCCGGGTGTTCTTCGGCGTCGGCGAGGGCGGCCTGTTCCGGCTGCGGGACGGCGCCTGGCAGGACATCGAGCCGCAGGTCGGCCGGTCCGGCACCACCGGTGACACGGCGCTCGGCCTCGGCTCCCTATCGGCCGAGACCCCGGGCGGCGACCGGCTCACGATGGACCTGGGGATCCCGACACCGCCAAGCCCCTACGAACCCGCCCCCGAGCAACCCCGCGAACCCTTCCGCTTCCGGGCCTCCGTCGCCCGGCCGGGTGATGCGCTGCTGATGTGCGGCGGCGGCCTCGCCGATCCGCTGCGCGGCGAGCCCGCCCTCAGCGCCTACCTGGCCCGACGCTGGTCCGAGGGCACCGCGCCCGGCCTGGCCGAGTTCCTGGTGGACACCCGGGTACGGGTCAAGGGGTACGCCGACGACCGCACGGCCGCCGCCGTTTGGGAGGCGTAACCGCGGCCCCTGTGAATTCATGGAACTCCGAGCCGACCGTCGGATCCCCCGCGACCGGAGGGGTCCGAGCCCGGAGGAGTACGCGAAAGCCATGGCCAAACAGAACGTCGCCGAACAGTTCGTAGACATCCTCGTCCGCGCCGGCGTGCGCCGCCTCTACGGCGTCGTCGGCGACAGCCTCAACCCGGTGGTCGACGCCGTCCGCCGCAACGCGGCCATCGACTGGATCCACGTGCGGCACGAGGAGACCGCCGCCTTCGCGGCCGGTGCGGAGGCCCAGATCACCGGCGGGCTGGCCGCTTGCGCCGGCTCCTGCGGCCCCGGCAACCTGCACCTGATCAACGGCCTGTACGACGCCCACCGCTCCATGGCTCCCGTACTCGCCCTCGCCTCGCACATCCCGTCCAGCGAGATCGGTCTGGGCTACTTCCAGGAGACCCACCCCGACCAGTTGTTCCGCGAGTGCAGCCACTACAGCGAGCTGATCTCCAGCCCCCAGCAGATGCCCCGGCTGCTGCAGACCGCGATCCAGCACGCGGTGGGGCAGCGCGGCGTCAGCGTGGTGGCCCTGCCGGGGAACATCGCCGCCGAACCCGCGCCGGAGAAGGCCGCCGAACTCGCCCTCGTCACCTCCCGGCCCTCCGTACGCCCCGGCGACGCCGAGATCGACGCGCTCGTCCGGATGATCGACGAGGCCGACAAGGTGACCCTGTTCTGCGGCAGCGGCACGGCGGGCGCGCACGCCGAGGTGATGGAGTTCGCCGGGAAGATCAAGTCCCCGGTCGGCCACGCGCTGCGCGGCAAGGAGTGGATCCAGTACGACAACCCGTACGACGTCGGCATGAGCGGCCTGCTCGGGTACGGCGCCGCCTACGAGGCCACCCACGAGTGCGATCTGCTGATCCTGCTCGGCACCGACTTCCCGTACAACGCCTTCCTGCCCGACGACGTGCGCATCGTGCAGGTCGACGTGCGCCCCGAGGTGCTGGGCCGCCGCTCCCGGCTCGACCTGGCCGTGTGGGGCGATGTGCGCGAGACCCTGCGCTGTCTCGTGCCGCGGGTGCGGACCAAGCAGAACCGGCGCTTCTTGGACCGGATGCTGAAGAAACACGCGGACGCGCTGGAGGGCGTGGTCAAGGCGTACACCCGGAAGGTGGAGAAGCACGTCCCGATCCATCCCGAGTACGTGGCCTCCGTCCTGGACGAAATCGCCGCCGAGGACGCCGTGTTCACGGTCGACACGGGCATGTGCAACGTCTGGGCCGCCCGTTACATCTCGCCCAACGGCCGCCGTCGCGTCATCGGCTCCTTCTCGCACGGCTCGATGGCCAACGCGCTGCCCATGGCGATCGGGGCGCAGTTCACCGACCGCGGACGCCAGGTAGTGTCGATGTCCGGCGACGGCGGGTTCGCCATGCTGATGGGCGACTTCCTGACACTCGTGCAGTACGACCTGCCGGTCAAGGTCGTCCTCTTCAACAACTCCGCCCTGAGCATGGTCGAGTTGGAGATGCTGGTCGCGGGCCTGCCCTCGTACGGCACCACCAACACCAACCCCGACTTCGCCGCCGTGGCCCGCGCCTGCGGTGCCTTCGGGCTGCGGGTGGAGAAGCCCCGGCAGCTCGCGGGCGCGCTGCGGGACGCCTTCAAGCACCCGGGCCCGGCCCTGGTCGACGTGGTCACCGACCCCAACGCGCTGTCCATCCCGCCGAAGATCAGCGCCGACATGGTCACCGGGTTCGCCCTGTCCGCCTCGAAGATGGTGCTGGACGGCGGCGTCGGCCGCATGGTCCAACTGGCCCGCTCGAACCTGCGCAACGTCCCGCGGCCCTGACCCGACGCACGGCGGGGCGATGTATTCCGGCCAGATTCACGTGCACGGGACGCGGACCGGTTCCGGATTCCGGGCGTCCAGGCCCGTCGTGACGCGGCGCTCGTGGCGCCGTACCGCCCCTCGACGGCCGGATCCCGCCCCCGGCGACACCCGGGCATCGGTGGCGCCACCGCACCGCCGTGGCCGAACCGCCGGGCGTCGGCGATCGCGCAGGACTGGCCGGTGACTCACGGGGCATGGATCCCCGTGAACGTGTTCGATCAGGAGGGGCAACGGCAACAGCGTGCGGGCGGGGGACATGAGAAGGCAGGCACGAGGGAGCGGTCCCGTGGCCATCGGGGTCTCCTCGGTGAAGGCGGCGGGGGAAGAGACCGGCGACGACACGGACCGGGCGCATCCGCCGCAACTGCGGCGCAGACTCGGCCGGGCGGATCTGCGGGCCGTGCCCGAGGCCCGCAGGGAACTGCGGGAACTCCTGCGGCACTGGGGAAGACCGGGCCGCTCCGAGATCGCGGAGCTGCTCACCAGCGAACTGGTCACCAACGCGCTCGTCCACACCGACCGGGACGCCGTGCTGACGGCCGTCGTCGGACCGCGCGGACTGCGCGTGGAGGTACGGGACTTCGTGGCCCGCAAGCCGGTACTGCGCGGGCCGGCCGCCGACTACGGCACGCACGGCCGGGGCCTGATCCTGGTGCAGTCCCTCGCGGACGCGTGGGGCGTACGGCCGCACGGCGTCGGCAAGTCGGTGTGGTTCGAACTCGGCGCGGAGGCCGCGTGAACGGGACGGGGGCGTGACCCGTGCGGTCACGCC